>JBLIDI010000085.1:0-14540 GCA_047634075.1 Akkermansiaceae bacterium | reverse complement strand
AACGAGATCGAAGGCTGTCCCGCTGGGCACCAAAAAGGGCCACTCTGATGAGTGACCCGTGAAAGTTGAGAGAAGGAGTTTTTGGCTACTTGGTGCGGATGATGGCGACCCAGTCTTTTCTATCAGGGCAGGTAAAGGTGGCGCTTTCGGTTTCGGTGGGCTCCTGAATTCGTCCGTTGCGGGGGTTGAACCACTGGATGGAAGTGACGGCTTTGCCCTTGGGAAGGTCGAGGTCGCACATTCCGCCATCGGGGAAGGCGAGGAGGTAGAGGTCAGCACCGGCGAGGCAGTAGGTCTCGTTTCCTTTTTCAAGGTTTCCGACGATTTCCGGCTGTGGGGTCATTTCCCAGAAGGGAATTTCCTGGTCGCGGAAGAATTCGAGGGCAATGCGGGCGTAGTCCCAGGATTGGTCGCGGGAGCGCCAGTCCTGGCAAACGAGGTCGTTCTGCGGGAGCTTGTAGCCGAAGTAGTATTCGACGCCCCAGCCGCCGCCGAGGAGGTTACCCCAGAGGACCCACTTGCGGGTTTCTTCAACGGAAGGACCATCGTAGTCCTTGGGCATTCCGGGGTAGTTGGAATCGGGCGGCATGCCGTATTGGGCATCGCCGGGTTCGTCAAAAGCGACGCCCCAGGGTCGCCCGGCTTTGATGGAGGCGCGGTTCCATTTGACGGTCTGCCAGTGCACGTCCTTGAGGTGGGAGTTTTGGAGGGAGACGCCGCTGAAGGCTTCGGAGCCGAGAAGAGGGTTGTAGACCTTGTCCTGCATGTTGGGGTAGGTATGGACGACGAGGTGGTGATTGTAAGGATCGAGATCGCGGAGGCGGAGGGCCATGGCCATTTGCTGCTTGGTGGTTTGGGTGTTTTCCTCGCCGAGGTTCCAGTTGAGGGCGAGGTGGTGACCGAAGCGGGCCACGAGTTCGCGGCAGTAGAGTTTGCGCTCGGGGCCGAGGTCTCCGCCATCGAGCGAGGACGGGACGTCGCGCATTTTAGCGCCATTGTGACCGCCGCGGTTGTTGTCGTCGTTTTCGGTTTCCTGGAGTTTGAAGTGGAGGAAAAGTCCCTTGGCCTGGGCATGGGTGAAGACGATGTTCCACTGGTCGAGCTTGGAGCAATCGTAGTGGAATTTCTGATTTCGTGAAACGAAGGGCCAGACGTTGTCGCCATCACCGCCGGCGTTGTAGGGAAGGAAGGAGAAGGCATTCATGCCTTTCCACGAGAGGTAGTTGAGGGCTCCGATGAGCCCTTTGCCTTTGTTGCTTTTCCAAACGGGGTCGCCTTTTTTCCAGTCCTGCAGGTGCGGGGCGTAGGTTTTTAAGGGCACCTTTTTGGTGGAGACGGTGGTGTCGTCGAAGTCGGCGTAGCCGAGGAGGGTCTCGGGGGCGTCGGCTCCGGCTTTGAGGAAGTAGCGCTTTGATCCGGCGAACTGGAGATAGGGCTTACCAACGTAGGTGAGACGGCCTTCGGCGTAGAATCCGGGGGCGTCTTTCGGGGCGGGCTTGATGGTGATTTTTCCAGATTGGTTGAACTTTTTAAGGGTCTCGACGGGCTTGTCGGGGAACTTGCCGGTGGGGAGAAGGGCGACGTCTTTTCCGGTGAGAAAAGTGGTATTGTAGGTCCACTCGCCGGGTTCGTCGGGCGAAAAATGGGCGCGCCATTTCGTGCCGGATTTGGCGGAGGTTTCACCGGCGTTACCATCGGCCGCGAAGTATCCGGGGACGTGGTATTCGTGGGCACCGGAGGAGTGGGTGAAGGTGACGACGAGGGAGTAGTCGCGGAAGGGGTTGGGCTTTTGGTCAAGCTCGTTGGCGAAGGTTCCATCGAGGGTGAGATTGACGGGCTGCCACTGGGTGTTGGCTCCGGTGATGGCGATGGTTCCGTCGCCATGATCCTTGCGAGGCTGTTGAAGATCGGGGAGGCTTGCGACTTTATTAGGGAGATCGGGAAAGACGTAGTCTTCTATTCCGGCGACGAGCTTGCGGGTGGCGTCATCGGCAGGGATGAAGACGAGGCCGGCCATGCGGGCGCGGGAGAATTCCTTGCCGTCGGCGGAGGCGACCTTGGATTTGATTTTGATGTCCTCGCCAGTACCGAAGGTGATGTTTTTGATGGTCTTGTTGAACTTCGCGCCGGTTTCGACGGTCTCCTTGGAGAGAGGAATGGTGAAGGTCAGGATGGACTTGTCGTTGAGGAAAACTTCGTGCTCCGCTTCGCCATCGTTTTCGCCGACACCGAGGAGAGTGAGGTGGTATTTACCACTGGGGTAAGGAAATGCGACGGTGGTTTCGGCGGTTTTGTTTTTTTCGGGGTTGATCGCGAGCCATTTGCCATCGTCGAGATAGAAGCCACTTTTTGCGGGAATGTCTGAGGCTTTGATTTTAAGTGAAGGGTTGTATTTCGCGGGTTTTAAGGTCGAGTCCAGGCGTGAAATGTCTCGTTGAACTGCATCCTTCTTTTGATTTTCAAGAATCCACTTTTTAAGAGTGGAGGAGCCACGGCCGTATTTTCCGGGAAGGGGGACGAGGTCGCGGGTTTGGATCTTGGGAGGATCGCCCCAGTGTTTTGGAAAACGTGATTTCGGCTTGGCAGCGTCTTTCTTTTGGTTTTCGAGAATCCAGTTTTTTAAGGTGGATGATCCTTTGCCGTAAGGCTCGGGGAGTTCTACGAAGTCGGAGGTCTGGATTTGTGGAGGTGCTCCCCAATTCTTGGGATAGAGGCTGACGGGTTTGCTCTTGAAGGCTTTGGGGAGCTTGCCTTCTTTGACGAGAGTCGCGGGGCCTGTGCCTTTGGGTGGGGATTTCTGCTCGGGCTTGGCGGTGGTGAGGAGGAACTTGTCGAACTCAAAGCCGTCCTCGCGCATCGAGAAGTGGATTTTGTGAACTCCCGCCGTGGGAATATTGAGCCAGATTTGGCCGAAGACGCCGGTGTGGACTTTCTGGGTGCGTTGTTTGCTGTCCCAGGCCCATTGGTTTTTCTTGGTCCACTGCATCTTGGCTCCGGAGGCGGGCCAGGTGCCGTTGAGGCCGAGGTGGATGCCGTTGTCCTCGGTGTTGGTCGAGAAAGTGCGGACCCAGCAGTAGTAGCGGCCGGGGGTGTTGAAATGGATGGGGTAGGTCAGAATGGCGAGTTCGCCGCCTTTGTCGGTGAAGTTTTGGCCCTTAATGAGCTTGTCATCGTGGGAACGACGGGTGTCGGGGAGGATCTCGACGTAAGCACCACCGGAGGCGGTATTGGCGTGAGTGGGATCCCCGTCGGGGGCAATCTTGGGAGCGTTTTCGGTGGAAATGATGTGCCAGGCGCGAATGTCGGATTTTTCCTGGGAGACGAAGTGTTCCGCTTCAATCGCGACCAAGCCATCGCGCTCCTCGAAAACAAGCCCGGCATCAATGGGCTTGGTGGAAGCGAAAGAAAGACTCGCGAGGGGGAAGACGAGTAATTGCATGTAATTAATTTTCATACGCTTGAAAGACTAATCTGTCTGGAAGGGGAATGCCAAGGATGGAAACGCGACAGCTTGCAGTGCGATGGAGAATGGCGCGAATTTAGCAAAACGTTTTGGGCTCTCTGGCGAGGGTTAGTTGGCCAAAATTTCGTCTGGGGCGTTGGCGATGATGCGGTGGAAGGGCGAGATTCCCGACATGATCCTTTTCCAAAGGGTGACATCGTGTTGGCGGGCGATGAGGTCGGATTCGGGATCGACGATGGTCCAGGATTCCTGCTCGATCTCGTCTTCGAGTTGATTCTTTGACCAACCGGTGTAGCCGGCGAAGGCGCGCACGAGGGTATCGGGCTGGTTCATGTAAGCCCCGGCTTCGTCGGCCGAGATGCGGGTGGCGAACCCGAATTTGGAATTTCTTGTATAGAAGGCGGCGAAGGTCAGTTGGTCGCGTGAGACCGGGCCACCGAAGTGGACATCGAGCTTGGCGAGGTGTTTGAATTCCGGGCTGGAGATGAGGTTGCCGACTTTTTGGCCGGAGGGATGGTTGAGGATGAGGCCGAAGGCTCCTTCGTCGGGAGTGTGATCGGCGAGGAGAATGACGGACTTATTAAAGCTACCATCGCGCAGGGTGGGGTCGGCAAGGAGGAGCCTCCCTTGGAGTCTTGGCGGGACCGGGTGGGTGTTCACGCAGGTAAGATGGACGGCGAAGGGCGAAGGCTCAACGTCGAATTTTGAATGGCTTGGGTTGGGACGGGGAAGGGGAGGTTGGAATCTGAGCTGAATTCGGACAAACTTGTCGTGGTGAATTTGTATTACGGCTTGATTGGTTGGCCTGATTTAGGGAGGTTCTGTCCCTCATGAATAAAGAAGCACTTGAAAGAGCAGCGGCTGAGGCCCGCGGATTGGCCATTGATGCCGTCCATGCCTGCTCCTCCGGCCACCTCGGCCTTCCCCTCGGTTGCGCTGATATGGGCGCCGTTCTTTTTGGCGAAGCTCTCCGTTTTAATCCTGCCGCTCCGAAGTGGCTCAATCGCGATCGCTTCATTCTCTCGGCAGGTCACGGTTCGATGTTCATCTACAGCTGGTTGCATCTTGCCGGCTTCAAGGTGACGAGCGAGGATATCGCTGATTTCCGGAAGCTCCACTCGATCACTCCGGGTCACCCTGAGTTCGACGAGACTGAAGGAGTGGAAGCGACCACTGGGCCTTTGGGTCAGGGCGTGGGAAATGCCGTGGGTTACGCTCTTTCCGGAAAGCGGGCCGCCGGGCGATTCAACACCGAGGACCATACCATCTTCGATCATCATGTCGTGGCCCTTGCCGGGGATGGCTGTCTGCAAGAGGGGGTGGCTCAGGAGTCGATTGCCTTTGCCGGTCAAAACGAATTGGACAACCTGATTTTGATTTACGACAGCAACGACGTCACCCTCGATGCGATGGCCGACATGACCCAGCGATGGGACGCTGCCAAATATTTTGAGTCCCTCAACTGGGACGCCGTCACGATCGATGGACACGATCAAGAGGCCTTCCTCACGGCCTTTAATACGGCCAAGTCCAATGACAACGGCAAACCCAAGGTGATCATTGCCAAGACTCTGATTGGTAAGGGGATTCCTGAAGTTTCCGGAACGGCCGGTGCTCATGGTGAAGGGGGTGCCAAGTTTGCCGCAGAGGCCCGCAAGGGCTTAGGCCTTCCTGCTCAGACTTTCTATGTCTCCGATGAGACCAAGGCTTACTTTGCCGCGCAGGCGGAAGCCCAGGCCGATGCCTTCAACGAATGGCAGGCTAATTACGATGCTTGGGCCGCTACGAACCAGGAACTCGCCAGTGAACTCGAGGACGGTGTCGCCAAGGTCGTCCCGACAGATCTTTCCGACCAGATTCCCGCCTTCGCCGATGACTATGCGGACGCCACTCGTGGCTCCGGCGGAGTGGTGATCAATGCGGTCGCCAAGGTCATGCCTTCCGTGATTACGGGATCGGCTGACCTTTATGGCTCGACCAAGAACTACCTGAAAGAAGGGGGAGACTTTTCTGCCACGAATCCAACCGGACGTAATATCTGGTTTGGTATCCGTGAGCACGGAATGGGTGCGATTTGTAACGGAGTGGCTTACGATGGTCTCTTCCGTATCAGCGGCGCGACCTTCTGTGTCTTTGCCGATTACCTCCGCCCAGCGATTCGTCTGGCGGGCTTGGCCAAGCTTCCCGTGACCTACATTTTCACACACGACTCAGTCGGCGTGGGTGAGGACGGGCCGACCCACCAGCCGGTTGAAACCGTTAGTGGTCTCCGCGTCATTCCCAATCTCGACGTGATTCGCCCTGGCGATCAGGAAGAAGTTGCCGGGGCCTGGGTGTGCGCGATGGAGCGCACCGATGGACCGACTGCTTTGATTTTGAGCCGTCAGAAGGTGGTTTCCTTGAATGATTACGCTTCGGTGGCGACTCGACGTGATGGCGTGGCCAAGGGGGCCTATATTCTTAAGATGGAAGAGGCTGCACTGGAGTGTATTATACTCGCGACCGGCTCTGAAGTAGGTCACGCGATCGAAGCGGCTAAGGAAATTGGTGCCGGAGCCCGCGTGGTTTCCGCGCCATGTCTCGAGCGTTTCGACCGTCAATCGGCGGCTTACAAGGCCGAGGTTCTGCCTGCTTCTTGCACCAAGCGCGTTGCCATCGAAGCGGGTGTTAGCGGTCTTTGGTATAAGTATGTTGGCCTCGAGGGCTCAGTGGTCGGGATCGACCGCTTCGGGATCTCTGCTCCGGGCGATGTCGTGATGGATCAGTTGGGTCTCAATGCTGCTGGCATTGTGAAGGCGCTGAGCTAAGACGGCTCGATGGTTTTCAAAGCCTCCACTCGTAAGGGTGGAGGCTTTTTTACTACTTTAAGAGAGTGTCTCGTGTTTGACCGCCAGCTCTGCATCCCTTCGGGATTGGAAGTGCCCTTAAGGCCGTATATTTCGGAAGAGGCTAAGAGCCGCTGCTACTCTTTTTTCTCCTTCTTCCCAACTGGAATCGAGGGAAGGGCTTTCTTAAAAAGGCTCAGCGTCCATTTGGCGTCGTTCTTGAGGCCTTCGATTTCCTTTTGTACGGGTTCCTCGATTTTGGTCATGACGGTTTCTTCGATGGGTCGCTTGAGGGGCTCGGGCTTGGCCACGATGGCGGGCTCGGCGGGCTTGTCTTTCGGAGAAACGACGATGGCAATGGCGAGGACTGCCAAGGCTGGGACGACGAAGCGGCGAACGAGGCTCTTTTTTTCCGGAGCGTAAGGCTCGCGGGCCATGGCCTGGATGCGTGTCTCAAAACCGGGACGTGGAATCGCGGTCTTGATCTGTACGCGGAGGCGGTTTTCGAAGGAGTTGGTGTTCATGGCGAGGTGAGATTGACTTGATGGCCGGGAAGCCAAGCATCGTTGGTTAGGGTGAGCTCTTTACCGAGGCGCTTGCGGGCACGGTAGACGATGACTTTGGCGTGGGTGGTGGTTTTACGGAGGACGCGGGCCACTTCCTTGATGGGGAGATCTTCCTGGTAGTGCATCCAAAGAGCGGTGAATTCGTCGGGCTTGAGCTTGTCTTTGGCGATCTGCCAGAGGGCGACGGCGTCGTGCGGTTTGGCACCTTCAGCAGAAGGGTGATCGGTGTCGAAGAGGGGAGAGGTGGGTTTGCTTTTACGCCATTGTGAGATGGCGGTGCGGCGGGCGATGGTGAAGAGCCAGGGGAGGAGCTCGCGGCCGGGTTTAAAGGTCTTGAGCTTCCGGAGGGCGAGAAGGAGGGCTTCCTGGGTGAGGTCCTCGGCATCTTCCTTGCGACCAGTGAGTTGGTGGAGGAAGCCGTAAACTTTTTGATGATAGCGGTGGATGATTTCATCGCGTGCCGACATAGCATCATCTCCGCCGGCGAGAGCGGCGAGGACGAGTTCGGTGTCGGAGCGGTGAGACATCTTTGCCGAGGCTACTTGAGTTCGGAGAGGAGGGCGAGGGCATTTAAGGCGGGGAGACTCATCGACATCGTCATGGATTTTCCTTGGGTTTGTCCCGTGTGCTTGAGGCCGAGGTTTTCGATCTTTTCATCGGCAAGTTCTCCGAGAGAAACCAGTCCTTCGAGGACGTGCATCATCTGCGTGGCCGTTTTAGAGGTGCCCGTCTCGACAACCATGTCAGCGACGAGGAGCCCTTCAGCCTCTCCCATCGTGATGAGGATGGAATTGGCTTTGCGGATGATCCGAGAGCCTTCCTCGAGAGGCATGTCGATTTTTTGGATGTTGGCAAAAGCGACGATGACGGGATCTGCCGAGGGGAGTGAAAAGTCGGGATTGAGGCCGGGCTTCTTTTGCGAGAGAACATCGAGAGCGAGCGAGACGAGGCCTCTCTTCTCGCTGATAATGACGGTCTGATCTCTGTGGAAAGCGGCGTGTTGGGGTTTGCCTTCATCGTCCCAGTGGTGGATGGTGATGGTGCCATGAGAGGAGGTTTCGTAGTCATCGGCTTGCACGATAACTTCTTCAAGGTGAGCTCTTCCAATTTCTCCAGAGAGGACGATGGCAGCTTCGTCCTCTTTGCCGTTACCGAAAAGCGTGACGTCGGTCAGGTCGCTGAGGAGATCAAAGCCGAAGAGCTCTTCGACGTCGGTGAGTAGCTCGTTTTCATTTGATCGAATTTCTTTGAGAAGGGAGTTTCCGGTCTCGGTTTTGCGGAGCCCGGTGAGATCACCGTGGAGAAACCATTGAGCCTCGGCGGGGATGTGTGCGGGTTGGAATGGGGCGGCGGATGCCAGGGGGATGGCTAGGAACGCGGGGAGGAAGAACGTTGTTTTCATCGCAAGGCTTATGCGATGGAAATGGAAAAGGTAACGCCGGGATTTAAAAAACTCAGGAGGCCTCTCGGAGGACTTGGCCATCCTTCATAAGGCCAGCGCGGTGAAGTCGCTCGATGGCGGCTTCCTCGATGGGGCTTTCCGGACCGATGGCGACGCGGATGAGTCGCAGGAGGTTGACCGTGATGGGGCGGATGATGCCGAGGGAGGGGTGGCCCAGGCCGATCATTTCTTGGTATTCGCGGGGGAGAGAAGCGAGTGCCGCTTTAAAGAGGAAGCGGTAGGCGGGGAGCGCGGTTTTTGGGAGAGGGGGATTTTTAATGAAGCGAATGACCTCGCGGGTGTCATCGGTGACGGTGAGTTCGGGGCGGTAGCGTTTGAGGTCGGCGAGAAGTTCGGCCTCGGACCTCGGGACCTCGGTGAGGCCGAGCGGGATGACTGATTTTGACCACAGGCGAATGTAGGCGTCGGCCCCGCCGGGGAGGGGGCGGGTCGAGTAGAGTTGGTGGCAACGGAGGAAGGACTCCATGAAGGCGATGTGGACCCAGCGGAGGAGGTGCGGATCGGCGGCGCGGTAGTCGATGGTTTTTCCTTCAGCGTTTCGGTATTTTCCCTTCACGCGCTGGTGCATTGTGTTGACGCGATCTGCTTCACCGGAGACCGCCTCGGTGGAGGCAAAGGTCGTCACGGTGAGCCAGCGAATGGTGCCGGAGAGACGTCCTAGGGGATCGCCTTTGTAGCGGGAGTGTTCCTTGACGCCGGTGAGACTGCCGGGATGGAGGGCCTGCATGAGCAGGGCGCGGATGCCGCCGACGAGCGTGGCCATGTCGCCGTGGGCGATCCACGGAGCTTCATCGGGAAGGTAGAGTCCGGGGTCATTGCTCGCGGCGACATTGGGAAGCCAAGGTGGCACGCCATCTGGATCACCGGTGAGGAGGATACGGAAGCGTTTGGAAAGGAGGCGCTGGAGGGCGTTATTTTGCAAGGGAGAAAGAGGGCTAAGATCCTGAGGAGATACACTCGGAATTCTGATGAGCAAGGACGGAGGAGGTTTGATTTGAGGCAGGGCTGCGGGAGGGAACTCGGAATAAAAAATGCCGACCCTGTTTTGAGGGCCGGCATCTGTGAAGAGAATTGAAAGAAGGCGTGATTTCCTGGTTGGTGACTAGGGGGCAGAGTATTCCTCAAGCACGTAGAAGAGCTTGGAATCGACTAATTCAATCGTGTAGGAATTTTCCGGCGCGGTCGAGACGATGTCTTCCTCCACAATATTCCAGGTGGTGACGGCGGCTTCCAAGTCGGCGCTGCTGCGAAGTCGATAGCGTTTTCCTTCCTTGCTGGGCCATCCGAGGGTGTAACCGGTGTCCGGAAGAGGGGCGGGAGCAATGGAGAGCGCAAAGGGGTCCGTTGCTCCTCCGACAATCACAGTGAGAGGATCAGAGAGGGCGTAAAAGGAATTCACGTTGGTGGTGTTATTTTGGTTTCCGCGGTTCCAAACGCGGGCGGTGTTATTGGCATTTGAGCTCCCCCAGTTGGTATTCCCGACGGAGCCCTCTACGCCGTCGACGGAGCCCACTCGTTGGTCGGCAGAAGTGGCACCGTTGAGGGGGGTGCCGTTCGAGTTTGATCCTGTCCAGACTTGTTCGCCATGAACATTCCCACTGTCTCCAAGACCGTATTGATCGAGGAAGGGCGAGAAGTGCACGTTTTGTGTCGCGGCACCCGTTCCTGCGGGAATTCGAATGACAGCGTCGTTATCAAACGGGTTACTCCAATTGTTCCAGATGTCGGCGTTGTTTCTGGCGATCGCGGTTGTTCCGTCCATCGCGTAAACCGGGAAACCGGCACCGCCAATGCCAGCGCCGTCGGTGAGATCTTCAGTTCCTGTATTTGCTTGAGCACCGGTCGTGGTGGTGGTAATTATCGCAGTCCAAGTCGAGCCTGCCAGAGCTGGGTTCAGCTGTGCTTGGGCCGTCACGCGGGCATTGTGGACGGCGGGGTCAGGGGACTGGGCGTCGAATTTCTCGGCAGTGTAGAAAGCGAGACGATATTGATCACCGACGACCCACGCGACGCCGGTGTTGGGATTAATGCCGCCATTGGCGGTCACGTCCAGGATGCCATATTGACCGGCCAGTTGCGCGGTTCCGGGGCAAACTCCGGCAAGGCTAAGGCCTGCGAGGGAGGCCACCCGATTGAGTGAGAGAAGGAATTTTGATTTCATCGAGAGTTAAAAGAGGTTGGTGTGAAAGAGCTTTGAAGACTTGAAAAAAGGCGGCTCGGAGTTCGTCCAAGCCGCCTGTTGAGGGATAGATCTCGTCTGATCGCAAGATTACCTCCTCCGACGACGCAGCAGGAGAAGTCCGGCGAGCCCACCAAGCAAAGCAGAGGAAGGCTCGGGAATCGCCGCTGTCGTCACCGTCAGCGGATCAGAGAGGGCGTAAAAGGAATTCACGTTGGTGTCGTTCGCTTGATTTCCGCGGTTCCAAACGCGGCCGGTGTTGTTGGCATTTGAGCTTCCCCAGTTGGTATTCCCGACGTTGCCCACTTCTTGGCCAGCAACGGGTGCTCCGTTAGACTGTCCTCCTGTCCAGACTTGTTCGCCATGAACATTGCCACTATCGCCAAGACCGAATTGAGTTAAGAAGGGTGAGTAGTGGACATTTTGCGTCGCGGCACCTGTCCCTGCCGGAATTCGGACATTGGAATCACTCTCAAAAGGGTTACTCCAATTGTTCCAGATGTCGGCGTTGTTTCTGGCGATCGCGGTCGTCCCATCCATCGCGTAAACTGGGAACCCAGCGCCGCCAATGGTAGCGCCGTCAGTAAGATCTCCGGTCCCCGTATTTGTCTGAACACCAATCGTTGGTGTGGTGATCATCGCTGTCCATGTCGAGCCCGTGAGGGCGGGGTTTAGCTCGGCCTCGGTTGTTACGAGGGTGTTGTAGAAGGCGGCGCTCGTGTTCGCGGCGTTGAACTTGTTCGCAGTATAGAAAGCGAGGCGATATTGGTCGCCAGCAGCCCAAGCGGCCCCGGTGTTGGGGTTGATGCCCCCGTTGGCTGTCAGGTCAAGGATGCCGTATTGGCTGACGAGTGCTCCGTTTGAAGCGCTACCTGCCACGAGCGAAGCGGTGGCAGCAATCATTGTTGTTACAGTTTTTTTCATGGTGTCTTATATAGGGTGGCGGTCGTCGCTTGGTCCGCAGTGGACCAAAGATTTAAGTCGTTTTGATTTCATGAAAACGCCTTAATTCTCGAACTCTTCTTTTAGTTGAGTAAAATCAAGAAGCGAGAGGAACTCCTCTTGACTTCTGCCCCCCTTTTGGGTGTAGAATTCGGACATGAATTCGCTTGGAATTTTAAATGCCGCCGAGCAAGTGGCGCGGTATTTGAGAGGTGAACTGAGACAGGGGCGATGGACTGGCTTGATGCCAGGGATCAATCAGTTGACTAAGGAACTCGGTGTGAATCATAAGACAATTGAGAGTGCGGTCATCCTTCTGGAAAAGGAGGGTATTCTTGTGGGGCAGGGGCCTCGTCGAAGAAAAAAGATCGAGATGTCGGAGGAGGGATTCAAGCGATCTCTTAGGATCGGGATTCTTCTTTTCGAGGGTGATGATCGAAAGTTGGATTATATTATCGAGATTTTTTTTGGTCTGAATGCGGCCGGGCATAACCCGTTCTTTCTTTCGGCGTCATTGAGCGAGTTGGGGATGGATGTGAATCGCGTCGCCTCGCTTGTCGAGAAGACGAATGCCGATGCCTGGTTGGTTCTAGCAGGGTCGCGGGAGGTGTTGTCTTGGTTCGCGAATCAGAAAGCTCCGATTTTCGCACTCTTTGGGCGTTCGGAGAATTCGGCAATCGCGGGGGCAGGTCCCAGTAAGGGGGAAGCTTATCGCGAAGCGGTTCGGAAACTCATCGCTTGTGGTCATAAAAGAATTGTTCTCCTGGCTCGTCCCCAGAGGAAAATTCCGCAACCCGGGGTGCCGGAGCAGGCTTTTTTGTCTGCCTTGGAGGACGGGGGGATCGAGGTTGCGGACTATCACTTTCCTTTCTGGAAGAATTCAAAAGAGGACTTTTACAAGTGTTTGGACTCGCTCTTCAAGATGACCCCACCAACCGCATTGATTGTTCAGGAGTTTATTTTATGGGGCGCGGTTGAACAGTTTTTAGGAACCCATGGAGTCCGTGTCCCGGATGATCTTTCGTTGATCTGTGCGGATTCCGATTCCTCTTTTGCCTGGCGAAATCCAAGCATTGCCTACTTTCGGATCGGGAATACGTCCTGGATCGGCCATGCCCTGCGTTGGGCCGTTAAAATCAGTTTGGGCGAAGACTATCGTCGGCAGATCCGATCAAAGGTTCAGTATGTCCATGGTGGAACGGTGGGGCCGGCCCCGGGGTTTCACTGAACTGGCGAGACGGAACTTTTCAGGGGAGGTCTTCATGGGCTTTGCGGATCGCCTCTTTGATTGGATCCTCGGAGGGAATGTCTTACCTTGGAATCTTACTCTTTTTCCACTCGGAAAAATGTTTTGGCTTCGCCTTCCAGACCGAACTCTGAAAGGTCGAAGATTTTTGTGGTCGCGTCTCCGTCATCGGCAGGGATGCCATCTTCAAGATCGTTGTCCCAGTTGATGAGGTCGGTCGAGTATTTGATGATGTAGCTCGCCCCGGTATTGGAGTTCCAGGTGAGGGCCATTTCGTTCGACTCGCTGGTGTAGGTGATGTTGGTAATAGAAAGCGTGTTTGCTCCGCTTGATCCATTTGTCACGTCGCCGAAAGTGGTTCCGAAGCGGATCTCGTCGAAGCCGTCGACCTGGGTCTCTCCGATATTGAGTACGTCCAGCGACTGCTGGTTGACGAGCGACATATCGAAGGTGTCGCTGGCGAGCGCGTCTGCCTCATCCGGCTCGGCGGTCAGGTCGGTGACCTTGAAGACGAAGATTTCATCGAGTTCGCCGTCCGGTTTCCAGTTCACTTTCAGCGCGATGAGGAACACCGTGTTTTCGGGCCCACCGCTGACAAGGAAGGTCGGTTCGGGCTCGGGAACGCGGGCGTAGTCAGTGGTGTCGTTGTAGTAAGCGGAGTTGATGGCTCTCGTCATATTGCCGCTGTCCCGGATCGCGACGCCCACTCCGAAGCCCGCCGTTTCGAGGCTGTGGTTGTCGGATGCGATCATATCCTCGGAAGTAAGCATGATGGCACTGGTGGGTCCACTGAATCCCCGGTCTACGTAGAGGAAGCTCATCCACATTGTGGAGCCATCGGCGGTCAGCGTGCTGGTGGCGCTAGGGTCGAGATCACTAGAAACGGCGGCTTGGCCCACCCGGTTGGATCGGTAGAGGTAGCCACCCGAGGATGGCAACTCGTTGTTGTTGGCATCGGTAAAAGTCAGGCCGGGCACGATCACTTCAATTTCGTGAATCCCCGCGATGGTCTGGCGCCACTCAGCGAGGCCAAGTCCACCGGCTTGGTTGGTGTCGCCCAAAAACGCGGTGTCACTCGTCGGGCTGGTATCTGCGTAATCAAAGGGCTCGTAGATCGCGAGGTCCGCAGAGGCCGCGGAGGCGAGGAGAGCTGGTAAGGTCAGCGATGCGAAGAGGGTCTTGTTTTTGTTCATGGTTCAGATGAGTCAGGTTTTTAGAGGATGCGTTTTCGAGAGAATTGGGACGACCACAAAATTTTGCCGCCGAAATGGCAAACTTCCAGAATTGAAAGTAAGAAAGTGCGATTAGCGAAATTGATGGTATTCAGGATTTACTTTTGCGTTTTTCAAGATGGGTTGGTCTTTCTATAGGTCATAGGAGGCCTCGAGTTGGCCTCGGTCTTCGGGTGTTTGCCCTCTGTGGCCTGTTTCTTTGGTCCAATTTTCGAGGATCTTGCGATGGCGTTTGAGCCCGCTTTGGCAGGCTGGTTCGGCGGCGAGGTCGTAGAATTCTTCGACGGGGCGGTCTCCGAACCAAGGTTGCTTCTGATCGGGGCGAGCTTTTCCGATGTTTTTGGTGAGTGTTCCGAGGTGCTGGGCGGTGTCGCCCTGCCAGCCGTTCTGGCCGACGAGGTAATTTCCCTTCGAGCCGACGGTGTAGAGTTTGGTGCGGTCGTAGTGAAAGTTGGAGTCATCCTTGCCGGTGTTGAAGGTGAAGTATTCGGCCTCGCGTATGAGTTCGGGAATGGTCTTGATTCCTTCGGGGAGGTGAAGGCGAACGTCTTTCGGGACGATTCCAAAGTCGCGGGAGGAGCGGGACTGGTGGGTGCCGGTGGTCGTTTGGTAAACGCTGGTGATG
>JBLIDI010000084.1:0-14575 GCA_047634075.1 Akkermansiaceae bacterium | reverse complement strand
GCTTTTTGCCGGAGTTGCCGCCAATCTTGGCGTGGGCATCGTTAATGGGGCCGCAACCGATTTCGATGAGTCCGGTTTCGGGGTGCCTAGAAGCATACTGCCAGTGGCGGTCACCGCAAATGATGTATAGGTTGGGAATGGTTTTGAGGAGGGTCCGGATTTCATCGCCTTCGGTTTTAAAGACGTCGTTGGCGTGGTTGTCTTTCTTACCGCGCTTGTCGGGCCCGACGATGGGGGTGGGGCTCATGATGAGCTTGAAGGTGGCCTTGGATTCACGGAGGGATTTTTTGAGCCAGGCTTTTTGTTCGGCGCCAAGGATGGTTTTTTCGGGGCCATCGGGGATTTTATTGGGGCTGCGGAAGTCTCGTCCTTCAAGGAACCACATTTGCAGGTCGCGACCCCATGAAACGGTGCGGTAAGGGAGCGCGCTGTGCGGAATTTGCTCTTTGAAGATGGCGAGTCCCTGCGCGAAAGTGAGGTCACCGTATTTGCGACCGGGCCAGGAGTCGTTGTCGAGGGTGTCGTGGTCGTCCTTCATGAAGTAAGACGGGAGGTGGCGGTGGAAGTCGCGGTTCCACTGGTAGGAGAACATGCGGTTCCAACGCTGGCGGGCGGCGGTGGCGTCCTTGGAGAGGGGTTGCTTTCCGTTATAGTCCTTATCGTAGTAGATGACGTCGCCGGCGTGGACGAAGAAGTCGGGCTGGTGCTTCAGGATTTCAAGGTAAGCGCGGTGGCCTTTTTGCTCGTCATCGACGGTGCCGATGCCCTGGCAGGTGACGACGGCTCCGGTGACAGGGGCGATCTCGCTGGCGAGGGGTGGCGTTTGAAAGGTGCCGGTGAGGGTGTCGGTGATTTTCTCACTGGGTTCGTGAGCGGTCACTTTGATTTCGTAAGGACGAGCTGGAAGAAGGTTTTTGAGAGTGATTTGGTTGGCGTGATCATGGGCGGCGCTGACTTTGACGATGATGGGAGGACCAAAGGGGGCTTTTTCATCAGCGAGGCGGAAGGAAACCGAGAAGAAGCCTTTGGCACCCGGGGCGGCTTTGGTTTGTGAGGTGGGGTCGCCGTCCTTGACGGAGGTGAGACGGGCCCAAACGACGGCGGAGTCTTGCGTAACTTCGCCGATCTTGATGCCGGTTCCGAGAAAGGGGGCGGCCTGAGTGAGGAGAGAGGTCGCGAGGAAGATCAGGAGTGGGAGAAGGGGCAGATTCATTCTTTCCATTAAGTAAGCTGTCAGGATGATCTTTCAAGTGGGAGTAGCGAAATGGGAGAGATACTGCGTCTTGTGCTTTTCATCGACCGCGGGTGGACTAGGTTTTGCCCGTGGCTGAGCATAAACTTCTGGGAGACATTCTTCTGATGACGCTGGTTTCTTTTTTTGGGCTGGCGCTTCCGGGTTATGCCCTAATGCGGAAGCTGAATCCGGAGAGTGACTGGAATCGGGGCGGGAGTGTTTCGACTTCGGTGATTCAGGTTCTCGATCTCGTGATTATGGGCTTGTATATCATGCTCTTTTCATTCGGGTGGTGGAACATGGGCGAGAAGATTGCTAATCCCGAGGCTTTGAAGATGAGTGCGGGAGCGGTCCTGGAGGCTTCTTTTGCGATGATCTTTTTGACTTCCCTGGTTCCGGCAGTGCTTTTTTGGCGGGCCAATTTGGCGGAGTTTTTTGGTCTGAGGTGGGAGAAGTGGCAGAGTATTTTTTGGATCATGCCAGCCTTTGTCTTTGGAATGATGGTTCTGGGGGCCTTGTTGGTGGCCTCGGGTTGGCAGGACTGGGTGACGGATACTTATGGCTCGAAACCGCAGGAGGCGGTGACGCTACTCCGTGAAACGAAGGATGTGGGACTGCTGGTGGCGATTGCTGTGTCAGCGGTGATTGTGGCGCCGATTGTGGAGGAGGTGATGTTTCGCGGCTACCTCTATCCGGTGGTGAAGCGCTATAGTGATCGTTGGTTTGCGGCACTCTTCACCGGGGTGCTTTTTGGGGTGATCCACTATAATTTTATGAGCCTCCCGATGTTGGCCTTCATGGGGGTGGTTTTGGTTGTGCTTTACGAGGTGACGGGATCGCTTTGGGTCACGATCGGATGTCATGCGGCCTTCAACGGAACGTCGATCGGAGTGATGTTGTTTGCACGGTTTTATGAACTTCCGCCTGCGCCATGAAGTCAGTCGGCGATCTGGGTGAGGACGGGCTGATTGCGCGACTCTGTGCCGGCTTGCCGGGGCGCGATGACTTGGTGGTAGGGCCCGGCGATGATTGCGCGGTGGTGGGTAGGGGCGATCGGCTGACCTTGCTCAAGACCGATGCGGTGGTGGCCGGGGTGCATTTTTTGCCTGAGGAAGCGGCCCTCCGGGTGGGCTGGAAAGCGGTGGCGCGCGTGCTGAGCGACTTCGCAGCGATGGGCGGGAGGCCGGGTGAATTCCTAGTGACCTTGGCCTTGGCACCGGAGGTGGAAGTGGCCTGGGTGAGCGAACTCTATGACGGGATGAAGGCCTGCCTTGAAAAGCACGGCGGGATCATCGTGGGGGGAGAGACGACATCGCTTCCGGCAGGCACGCCGACCATGATTTCGGTCGCGGGAACAGGCGTGGTGGCGAGAAGAAGCCTGGTGACACGGAGTGGTGGACAGGCAGGCGATGCGGTCTATGTCACGGGTACGCTGGGCGGGTCAATCCGGGGGAAGCACCTGGATTTCACGCCGCGATTGACGGAAGCGCGATGGTTGGCCGATCAGTTTAAGATCACCGCGATGATGGATCTCTCGGACGGTTTGGCAAAAGATCTGCCACGTCTGGCCGCGATGAGCGGAGTGGGATTTGAGATCGACCGGGAAGCACTGCCTCTCGCGCAGGGCATGGGGATCGCGCAGGCTCTCGGCGATGGCGAGGACTACGAGCTTCTCTTCACGAGCCGTGAGGAGATCGGAGAGCGGTGGCGGAAGAGATTTCCCGAGCTTCTGCTGACCAAAGTAGGATATCTGGTGGCAGGGAAGGGTGAGGCCATCGACGGAGGTTGGGATCACTTCCGCCGATGAGTGACGAGATTACTTCTTGGGCATGATCGCCGATTTGAGGTCCGCGAGATCGGTCGGCTTGACGTTCTTGACCTCACCACCGAATCCGAAGGTGGTGGGATTATAGGTTCCCACGAAGTCGATCTTAGCGCCAGGTTTGATGTCCTTTTCAAGTCCGGCGGCCCAGAAGATGCCGTTGATGATGAGGCGGCGGTAGTTGGGATCGAGAATGTCCTGGGAAGCTCCTTGGGTGGAGTGGAAGACGCGGGCCGTCTTGCCGTCCTTTGATTTGTAGTGGCGGGTCCAAGTGGATGGGCTGGGCTTCTTTTTCGGGTCGGCAGGAGACCCCTTGGTCATGCCATTGAGAGGCTGGCTCTCGGTGAGAACAGTGAAGGTATCATCGGGAATGCCAACGTAGGCCCCGGCCATGCAGAGGGCATTGTCCTCGACACCGATGAGGATGGGGTTGTCTTTTTGGGACTTGATGAGCTGGATGCGGGTGGCTTGCTTGTGGTTTTGCCCGTAATGGCCCACCCAGGTGTTGCCGAGGATCTGGTGACCAAAGCCCTTCTTATATTCGTCGCCGCCGTATCTGAAGTCGAAGCGCGAGTAGGTTTTCCCTTTGGGAATCTTGAAAGCGTGGGAGGACGTGCGGAGGCCCACGACGGGACCGCCACGATCGACATAGTCGGCGATGTGCTTCATCTGCTCATCGGGGAGATTCAGGAAACGCGCGAAAATGACCATGAGGTCGGCATCCTTGAGGGCTTCGAGGCCTTTAATATCGGAGGCCCCAGCCTTGATATCACCCTTTTCATCAACCCCAAACAGAACGGTTGTTTTGAAACCCTGATGTTGGGCAAGAATGCGGGCGAGGGCGGGGCAGGTCTCCTCGGTGCGGTATTCGTGGTCCGAGGCAACAAAGACGATGTGTTTTCCCTTGCCGGGGCCTTCCCCCCCTTCGTAGGTTATTTGACCGAAAACTGGCATGACCGTGACGAGAAAAAGGAGAAGGAGTTTCATAGTGGGATTGTTTACGTCCCGGAAGATGGCTTTCTCGCACTAGGAGTGAAGTGATTTTTTTCTATCGTAATAATCCACCCCCCGTCAAAGTGAGGCTTCAACGAAACTTCCTCTTAGATTCTATGTATAAATCATTTCTTTTTTCCTTGGCTCTCGCCGTTCCCGCCCTTGGCGGTCATCACGGCGAAGCACCCAAGCTCCCGGCCGGCCTCCCGGCCAAGTCCAACCCGACTGCTCTCAAAGAGGCTGGATTTAAGCCACTTTTGAATGGCCAAGATCTCACCGGCTGGAAAAAAGTCGGCGGGACGGCCTCGTACGAAATGAAGGAGGGCGCGCTCCGGGGCTTTGGTAAGAATGTCAAAGGGAACACCTTTCTGCGCACCGAGAAGGAATACGGGGATTTCATTCTCACCTTCCAGTTCAAGTTTCTCGATAAGACCGGGAACTCCGGCTGCATGTTCCGGGCCTTCCAAAAGGACGGGAAGCCGGATGGACGGGTGACGGGATACCAGTGCGAACACGATGACTTCAAGAATGGCAAACGTGCCAATACTGCCGGGATTTTCGACGAAGCACGTCGCGGCTGGCTCGCTCCCGGCAAGAAAGCCCCCGCGAAAGAGAAGGAGGCCTTCACCGCCCAAGGCAATCGCCTCTTCGATTGGGACGGCTGGAATACCATTGTGATCAAGTGTAAGGGTCACCATTTGCAAACCTTCCTGAATGGTGAAGCGCGCGCTGATTTCACCGACACCGACGAGAAAAATACCGACCTCAAGGGCTTCATTGCCTTCCAGGTTCACGGCGGCAAGTCCGGCGATATTCTCTGGAAGAATGTCTTCCTCAAGGAGCTCTAGGAATTTCCTGACTCGGAACACACCCGCTGCTTACTCTGGAAAAACAGAGTGACCCGCGGGTTTTTATTGCCCAGACTTCCCCCCCATGACCCGTCGTAATTTTACTCTCATGAGTTCGCTCACCCTTGCTGCAGGTTCTTCGCTGCGAGCCGCCGATAAGCCCGCCGAAGTGCTTTCTCTCGGACTCCTCACGGATGTGCACTACGCGGATAAGGATACCAGAGGCTCCCGCGCCTACCGTGAAAGCCTTACCAAAGGAAAAGAAGCCGCTGATTTTTTCAAGGAGAAGAAGCCTGTGGCGATCGTTTGCCTCGGTGATCTCATTGATGCGGCGCCCTCTGTGGAGACCGAGATCTCTTACCTCGCGGCCATTACCAAGGTGCTTGATGCCGCCGGCCTTCCACGCCACCACGTTCTTGGAAACCATTGTGTCGCGACTCTAACCAAGGAGGAATTCTTTAAACATTCCGGTTCGGCGAACAAGGAGGGTCACTATTCCTTCGATCTCGAAGGGAAACACTTTGTCGTTTTAGATGCCTGTTACAACGCCAAGATGGAACCCTACGGGCGCAATAACTTTGTGTGGCACGATTCCAACATGACGCCGGGGGAGATTGCTTGGCTCAAGAAAGACCTCGCTGCGACCAAGTCACCCACCGTGGTTTTCGCGCACCAACGTCTCGATCTCGACCGACCCAATAAGCATGCCATTAAGCAAGCGGCAGAAGTACGAAAGATCCTCGAGGATTCCGGAATGGTGCGAGTCGTTTTTCAAGGTCACAGTCATCAGAATGAACTCGAAACGGTTGGCGGGATTCCCTACTGCACGCTGGCTGCGATGGTCGAGGGCAGTGGAGCCGAGAAGAATTCCTATTCGCTTCTCCGTTTCTTTGACGACGGCTCGATCAAGCTTGAGGGATATCGCAGGCAAAAAAACCAAACCTTCTCTGTAAAATCATGAAAATCTTACTCCTTCTCCTCTTAACCCTCGCCGGACTCATGGCCGCTCCCGACAAATGGGAGAAGGACATCGTAAAATTCGAAGGTGCCGCAAAGGCTAACCCCCATCCCAAGGGAGCGTTGCTGTTTGTGGGATCATCGAGTATTCGCATGTGGAACCTTAAGACCTCTTTTCCGGAGAAAAAGACGATCAATCATGGTTTTGGCGGGTCGGAGTTGTCGGACTCGGTTCACTTTGCTGATCGCATTGTCATCCCGCATGCCCCGAAAATTGTTTTCCTCTACGCCGGGGATAATGACATCAACAAGGGGAAATCCGCCGCGATTGTGATCGCAGATTACCAAACGTTTGTCGCCAGGATTCACGCAGCCCTTCCCAAAACGGGGATCGCTTTCCTGCCGATCAAACCCAGCCTCTCGCGATGGGAGAAGTGGCCCGAGATGCAGAAGGCCAATCACGCCATCGAGGCGATCTCAAAGAAAAATCCGCGACTCGATTACCTTGATACCGCCACGCCCATGTTGGGAGGAGACGGCAAACCAATGGGCCATTTATTCCAAGACGATGGCCTTCATCTGAACGAGGCGGGCTATCGGGTTTGGAACAAAGTAGTGACGCAGTGGCTCGCAACTAAGGTGTCCGAACCACCTTCACGCGAATGAACTCCCGCTTGGTCAAGGTGACATTCGAGAGTGAGCGATAGGTCCGTGTTTCGGTGCCATCGCCATTGGGGACCGCCGAGACAAGAGCGGATTCCAAGATGTCCCAATCATCGAGATCCCCGGAGACTTCTACTCGGAACTGGATGTCTTCTGCTGCGATATTACACCGGAAAGCCAGAGTGAGGCTTTCGACAGTGGCTCCCTCGAAAAACCCTGACCCGAGAATAAGGGCGGATTCGGGACTGGGCGCGGTGTCGCCATCAATAGAACCGAAGGCGTATTCGAGGAGGGCATTCAGACCATCACCATCAAGATCGGCGTCGGGATCTCCGGTGAAGGAATCAGCATCAGTTCCACCGGGAGTGCCTCCTGGGATAAAGCTGGCGCGCCAGTTCGTGGCATCGCCATGGGCGGGTGAGGTTGCGGGTAAGATCAGGACGAGTGAGGCACCGTTACCATCTGGAGCGGTGGGCCAAGGAGCTGCATCGAGGTAGGTGAAGCGCTGGATATCCGCGAGACCGGTGGCATCAAGAAGCGCGATTTCCTCACCCCCATTGCCAAGGCTCCCCGTGAAGACTCCGGGAGCAATTAAGATCCCAGCGAGCTCATAATCGGCGGCAAAGCCGGCCTCATCTTTCACGATGACGATCCGTTCTCCGGCGGCGAGAATCGTGCCGGCCTGAAAAGTGTAGGTAATCCCGGTAAAGGAAACATCGGTGAGATCGATGGGACCGGTTGAGATGTTCATCAACTCAAGCCACTCCTTGGTGGTGTCATCACCCGGCGGGTTATAATAGATTTCCGAGACCACAAGATTACTTCCCGAAGCCGCGATACCCACGATAAAATCGGCTTCGGTGAGGGCGGACCATTCTCCATTGTTAAAGGAGCGCGCTTTCAGCGGACCGGTCTCAGTTAAAGTGACATCTGAAGCTCCAGAGTTGGGTTTGGTCCCGCGAACGCGAAGGTCCATTCCAAGGTCGCTACTGCCTGCCGAGGTTTGGTGAACCTCTACCGCGATGACATTCACACCCTCCACGAGATCACCAGGAACGAGGGTCAAACTGGCAAGGGGGACGACTTCATCTTCAGGGCTCGCGCTGATGGCCTCGGTGCTGTAACCAATCACTCCCGCAGCAAGGTTACTCCGGTCAATTTCCTTACCATTGAGGTAGACGATGGCGCCGTCATCGCGGATGAGGTCAAAGGTCAACCGGGTGTAGTCGGCAGCGCCGGTCACCGTGAACTCCCTGCGGAAGTATGTCGTGATATTTCGGGGAGTGCTTGCCGGTCCCACCGTCGTCCGGATCATCAAGGATCCCACCGCGCCGTAGCCCAGCATGGCCTGACCAGTTCCCCAGGCCGCGTCATTGTAATCAGGGTTCTTCCAGTCGGTGGTATTATACGCCGGATCTCCGACAACGACGTTACTACTGCTCTGGGCCACTCCGGTGTCGAGGTAGCGCCATCCGGTCGCTTCGAAGTCGAGCAAGTTATCGACAATTGCTCCACCCCTCAGCATACCGGCAGCCGGATGAATACCGCCACCCGTCAGGCGGGGATCGCTGCCATCCAGCGTGTAGTAAATGTTTCCCTCCTGAGCAGTAATGATGAGATCAAAATCGATTGGGACGATTCCGCCATGTTGAGAATAAAGCGGGGGATTAATCGCGGGATAGAGATTGCGGGCGCGGAGTTCGCGGACGATGGAGCGACTGTCGCTCTCATCATGAAGAATGGGGATGTAGTGGTTGGTTACAACATTCTGCTCAACGAGCCAGTGTTGCTCGCGGGTGAAGTAGATGGGATCGTTAATCGTTGGGGGGTAAGAGTCGGCATCAATGTTGGTCGAACTCTGCGCGGTATTTCCATAGGGAGTGTTGTCCTGGGTATCGCCCCAGCGCGCTGACTCGGCGACGATGGCCTTATCAATTTCGTCGGAAACTCTCCGGAAACGTGCAATCGATTGGCTCTCGCTCAATCCTCCTGCATTGAACATGTGCTTGTGAACGCGGTCGGCGAAGAGGAGGCGAAATTCATCGTTCAAACGAAGTCGTTGGAACGGCGCCCCTGAACCCGAGCCGCTGTTGTAGCGATTCCAGCTGAATTTATCCAAGGCGATTTCCTGATCCCAGACCTGAAAGCGGAACTTGCCGTCGCCACTGATTTCGTTGACGGCAGCATAGCCGTTCTTGGTCGGCCAGTCCTCCGCGTCAGCATAGAAATGAAGCAACATGTAGTCGATGTAGTTATCGAGATCGAGATAGTCTTTGACCTGCTCGTAGTTGGCATTGTTCGCGATACTCCCATTCAGAATTGTCATCATGGCATTCCAGCGGGGACCTGCAGCCTGGACGACATGATCCTTATTGACCCTCCAGTCCTCCTTTTCGCCGCCGATATGATCGGCATACCAATCGTCTTCAATGCGCTCGCAGAGGTTATGGACACCAAAGTAGAGACCATTGTAGTAGAGGTGGACAAAGTTCCCGTGGCCACTGGCGTGCCCCAAATCCGTCATGCTGTCCTTCATCCAGACGTCGCGGGTATATTGCGAATCATTGGGGCGGTATCGTCCGCTACTCCAGGTATTCAGCGCCCATGAATCGGTGAAGCAGGCGCGCAGGACGAGCTTATTGAACTCCTCAACCTCGGAGTCATCGAAGAGTGGATAGTCGAGCTTCGGGATGCCCACGGTGGAGCTGAAGGTCAGACGCATCGAGTGCTTCTGCATCCGGTTGGGGGTGCGGCTCGAGTTTCCCTGGGTCTCGATCTTACAGTCTTCCTGGAAGCCGGTGGTGCCATCGGGCAGGATGTATTCGATGGCGCATTCTCTTTCAAAGCGTCCTCTTGGATTAGTGAGGACTCCCCCGTTTCCACCCGTGACATCGGCTTGCTGCATCGAGATTGCCACGGTCGGGATATCCCGCAGGGCTTCCTCGACCGTGTAGATTCCCAGGCCGTTGGTATTATTGACCACGCGGGGATCCATTTCGTAATCCGAAGCGACATTCTGCCCTACCTGGTTATCGAAACCCCAATCGGACGGCCAACCGGCTGGGTTGGTGGGTTGCCGGACGATATCAGCAATGAAGAGATAGGTGTGGGTGTCGATATTCGTGGGAAGCCAATTGTCAAAAGCAGCGATTGCCCGTACCGTCCTTGTTGTCGTGATGGCAATGGGGCCGTTGTAAATCGTGCCCGAGGTGGGAGTGGGTTTCGATCCGTCGAGCGTGTAGCGGATGGTGGCGCCAGGCGTGGCCGAGGTGATGACCAGCTGGAAGGGATCGGTGTAGAATCCCCGGTTGGTCAGGAAATTGGTATCCTTCACGACTCCTGGGAAAGCGGCCGCGCTATTGAGCGCCCCCGGGGTGGTGCTTTGGAAGAAGACGAGCGGCCCTCCTCCGCTTGGGATGCCATAGGAAGTATCGCCGAACTGCTCGGGGTAACTTGGCGAGAAGCTATCATCCACCGTGATGCCATCCGGCCTGATAATCGCAAGATACTCGCCACCGGTTGAGAGGCTGAAATTGGTGTGGGCTCTTCCCTCCGGATCGAGGGTGTCCTCTCCCGAGGCGAAGACAATGAGGTATCCTTGGGCCGCAATCGTAACAGCCGGAAAATTCCACTTTGTGGGAACTCCTTCGTTATCGGAGAGGAAGTATCCGTCGAGATTGACCACCGTGTTGTTGGGATTGTAGATCTCGAGCCAATCTTCCCGTCTCCCGAAGCCATCCTGAAGATCGGTGACATTGCGAGTGAGAATTTCGTTGAGCCGAAGGGGAAGAAGAGTGTTGGGAAAGTCAGCGCCGTTGGTGGGATCGCTCCCTTCGCTGAGTTCCAGCGAGTCGTTAAAACCATCTCCATCGGTGTCGGCAAGGTTGGGATCGGTGACGAACCCGTCGATCCCTGAGATTTCATCAGAATCACTCAGGCCCTCGCCATCGGTATCAGCGAGAAGTGGATTTGTATTATGGATGTCGATCTCGGCACCGTCAGAAAGGGTGTCGCCATCGGTATCCAAAAGGATGGGATTCGTTCCGGCAGCGTATTCCTTGAGGTTGGTGAGACCATCATTATCACCGTCATCTCCTCCGGATGCTGCTGTAATCGATGGAAAATAGAGGCCCTCCCAGTCGTCGTCTAAACCGTCATTATCGGAGTCATTCACAAGTTCGAGGGCGATAACTTCTTCATAAAAGGCCCCGGCGACATCAGCCGTGCGAACGCGGATTGAGAAAATAGTGCCGCCTGCGAATTCATTGAGGTCCCGGTCGGTCTCCAGCGCATTTGCGGTGATTGCGAACAGGGCATTGTGGGTGCTCCCGGCCCCTTCCACGAGCGTGTAGGTGAAGGCATCACCAGGCGTGGGGTCGGTGGTAGTGAAGGTCCCGACCGTCGCCCCAATCACGGCCGCTCTTGCCACGATGGGATTGGAAAGCGCGAGGTCGCTCGGACCATCAGTCGCGATTGGGTCGCCAATTTCCAATCCATTGATGAAAACGTTGTGCGATGAGTTTGGATTGGTTATCGCGACGATCCCGTTGACCGTCAATGTTCCGCTCCCGTCCGTGGTGACATCGAGTGTGATCACGTTGTCATTAAGAGTGGCGGGCGCGTTGTTGAAAGTGAGCCGTTGCGTGCTTGAGCCTCCGCCACTCCAGTCGGCGGCCCGGCCTCCGCCTGAGCTTGTATCAAAAGCCCAGATTTTGACCGGGTATTGCGCGTTGGCTTGCAGACCGGTGAAGGTCAGCCTGAGTCCGGTTCCGGGAGCGGTCGAAAAACTCCCGTTCGCAAAGAGGAAATCTCGCCACATTGAGGCCTCACTGCCCCCTCCGTTGTTTCCGCCGCGATCCCGGGTGTCGAGGGCGATTCCGCCCATCGTATCGACATCAAGGCTCACGCCCCCGGTGAAATTCTTCGACCATGAATCGCCCAGATCAGAGTCACCTGATGAGAGGGCCTGCCACCCGCTCTGGGTGATCCCGCTGTCGTTGAAATCTACCCGTAGAGTTTGCCCCATGAGCGGGAGGGCCAACAAGCCCACTGAAGCGAAAATTCTGAGAATGAAAGAGTGAGCGTGCATGCCAACGAGATAGTTACGTCTTCAAAACTGTCATTCAACTTTTTAAACTTTTTGAACACGCCCGGCACTTGGTGGGCCCCTCGGAGTGGCAATCATGATCTCTAGAGGACTTTCCCTGACATTGCGGTTTTTTCCTGCGATAAGAAAAGCATGAGATCCTTTCTCCCTGTTGCCCTTGCCATCACTGGTCCTGTCATGGCCCAGTGTCCCGCAAACTCCGTCCCCCATTTCGACTGCATCTCGGCGGGCGGCAACACCCAGATCACCCTCTTTGCTGATGCCGAACTTAGTTGGGATGGCTTCAATGTCCCTTCAACCGGCTCGCTCGATATCACGAGCTCCGGTGGGATCTTTGCGAGCCGCCATCTCGTCACCGGCCTCGGGTCTGCCCGGATCGCCGGACCCATCACGGCGGATGGTCCGTTCACCTTGGTCACGCCTGCCGGTCTCAGCATCAGCACGCAGGGTAATATCAACGCCCCTTCCATTCTGCTGAGCACGCTGCCCGCTCTCAATCGCTCCACTTACGAGGGCACGGCCAGTTCCCGCCAACTGATCAATCGTGGCAATCTCACCGCAACCTCCGGCGATCTCACCCTTCTCGGCTACCAAATCACGAACAACGGAACCCTCGCCGCTCCCTCCGGAAAAATCACCCTCATCTCCTCCGGTTCCGAGACCATCTCTGGCCCGGACTTTCAGCGGACTCCCGGAAAAACTCCGGATCACCCTCTCGCCCGGACCACCAACCGGGGCCAGATCGAAGCTCCCATCATCGAGATCTACTCCGAGGGTTTCATTCAGAATGGCGGTCGTATCGCCGGGGATCGGATCAGCTTGGAGGCACTAGGCCTCGTTCACAACAACACCCCCGGCTCCGTCATCATCAGCCCCGATCTTACCCTCGTCCCCAATGTCCTTCTCGATGGTCCCGTCATTGACCCGAATGATGGCAGTAATCCCGGCGGCGTCTCGACAACCCTCGGCTTCCCCGATCTCGCCAGCGGTTCCTTTTCCGGAACGAAGAAAACCAAGCTCCTTCCCACCCAGTTTTCCTCATCCACCATTTCCCGTGCCCGCGTTCCCTCCGCAGTGTCCAAGCGCCCCACCACCCATCTGAACTCCCGGCTCGCCACTCGCGGCAGCACTAAGAAAAAGACCTCCGCCAAAAAGCGCTCCTTCTTCGGAATGGTGACGTCCAAATAACGGGTCCATCCGGGCGGGCCACTAAACAAGGTTCTCTAAGACGTCACGGGAGAATTTGTAGCGCGTGCCATTCCGCCCCACGCCAATGACCGGATACTTTCGATTTTGCGGCTTCAATGCAACCAGGCGATAAGGCTTGCCCAGACTCAGGAAGGCCCGCTGGAAGTCCCCGGCTTCGAGGCCAAAAAGTCCCGCATATTCCTCAAAGTCACGCTTCTCCGGCTCCCGGCCATCCCCCGAACCCGGCTCAAATCGAATCGCCAAATCGAAGCCCCGCTCGTCAAAGGTTCCCTTGGCATCTTCCGTCCGAATACCCCACTTCGCGCCCACCTTCTTGACCGCCTCCATGAGCTCATCCTGAAAGGCCCGCACGACATGCCGGTCAAATTCCTCGATCCCACCGAGGGGATAGACCTTCGGATTCAGACAAAAAAAGAGCTTCCCGTAGGTCTCCTCCTTCCGCCCCCGCATCCAGGATTGCGAGGGATCGCGCTTCGGCCTCCGCTGATACGTCGCGTAGACCTCGCCTGTCTCGACATGACAAAGCGCCCACGGTAGTTCCGGCTGGATTACCTCCTCATCATAACCCGCCACCGGCCGCGCCCCGATCCGCACGCAAATCTCTTTCCAACGTTCATCATGAGCGCAGTTCTCCTTATAGAGTTCCCACGCCAGCGCATGCGCGATCTCGTGCAGGATGGTATCGCGCACCTCATCTTCCGGATTCAGCAAGCAAAGCGGACGACTCAGCGAAATCTCCTTTGGCCCCATCCGGCAGACCCCGAAGCGCTTCTTAGCATCATCCTGCTTCGCACTCCATCCCAGATCAATGAGACCATGCGCACCCATCTCCTCCTTCAGGAGATCAAAGGCTTCTTTTAAATCCATGACTCTTTTTTAACAAAAATTAAAACTGACCGCGCGGGCGCACCATGAAGCGGATGAAGACAAAATTCAAATCATGAAAACATCCTTTCTCCTTCTCTCCTTCTCTCCTTCTCTCATTCGCTCTTCTTGCCCCTCTTGTGAACGCTGCCGCCCTCAGCGGAACCGGCACCAATCTTCCCATCGCTGGTCCGCACATCCCGGTCCCCGGTATCGCGCACTCCACCAGCGTTACCGGGGGCACCTGGACCGGCACCTGGTCGCTTTCCGCCGCCGCCCCCTTGATCGGCACCACCACCTACAATTTCTCCGCCCTCCCTACGAGCACCCTTCCTCCGGGCACCCTCTTCCTCCTCGGCGACGTCGATGACGTCGATGACGTGGTCGATACCTTCGACTTCCGCGCCTAGGACTCCGCCGGCAATCTCCTCAGCCTCTGGCTCAATGACACCATCGCCACCTACGCCAGCGGCCCCGGCGGCGGCCCCGGCGTCAACAACATGCCTAACAACATGCTTGGCTGGACCTAGAATACTGCAAGGAAGCCCATTTTTAACAAACCCGACAAAGGAGGCACTCCACGAAGTTGGGCGCTCTGACCATGACTTCGCGCAATACTCCGAATCACCTGTGCAAATCGTCTGTCATTTAAAACACGAGGTATGCCCCGGCGAGGTATGCTTTTCTGTTTTTCCTTATCGTGAAATTAGCGCTGCTATTCCTTCATCACGAAAAATCCATCCTTGCCCTCCGTCACAGCTTGCGGAATTCGCGACTTCTTCCGACCGCTGTCGTTTTGGTAGCGCTTCGCCATCGCCTTCACAAAATCCTCGCCACCCATTGCCATTCCCGTCGTGAACGAGGCCACTCGCTTTCGA
>JBLIDI010000083.1:0-14741 GCA_047634075.1 Akkermansiaceae bacterium | reverse complement strand
TGCGGTGAGTTGCCCTTCGACAGCGCGGCCGATGTATTCCTCGGGATCCTGAATCATGGAACTCAGGATGCTTTTCTCCGGACCTACAGCGTGGGGTGGCGGCGTCAGCTCATTACGCCGATCTTTTCTACCATCCTGTAATTTTGGGCCGTCTTTCTTTTTGAAAGGTGGTTTGTCGTCCGTGATCGCCATGTGAAGGAGAATGAACAGAGGACGGTGGCTTTGGCAATCTTGGCAACCTGTGAATATCCGAAAAGTTCAGGGGAGACTTTTAGGAGAGGATCTCCTTGATGAGATGAGCGTGTTTGACGCCGGTCAGTTTCTCGTTAAGGCCTTGACGGGGGATCGAAAGACGTTCCGGGTCGAGTCCGACGAGGTGGAGAAGAGTGGCGTGGAAGTCCCGGAGGTGGACCTCTTGGCCGGGGAGGGCTCGGTAGCCCATTTCATCGGTCTCGCCATGGCTAATTCCCGGTTTGACGCCAGCTCCAGCCATCCACATCGTAAAAGCATTCGGGTTATGGTCGCGCCCGAGGAAGGCCATTTTCGCTCCGTTTCGGTTTTCCTGCATGGGCGTGCGGCCGAATTCGCCCCCCCAAACGACGAGGGTGTCGTCGAGCATGCCCCGTTGTTCAAGGTCGGTGAGAAGAGCCGAGATGGGCTTGTCGATGGACTGGCATTTATCGTTGAAGCCTCCGTTGAGAGCTTCGCTGTTGTTTGATCCGTGGGTGTCCCATCCCCAGTCGTAAAGTTGAATGAAGCGGACGCCATTCTCGGCAAGACGGCGGGCGAGCAGACAGTTGTTGGCGAATGATTCCTTACCCGGCTGGGTGCCATACATTTCGTGGACGGAATCTGGCTCGTCGTCGATTGACATGACTTCGGGGACCGAGGTTTGCATGCGGAAAGCCATTTCGTATTGGGCGATGCGGGTGACCGTTTCGTTGTCGGCCAACTCGGCGAAGGTCTCGTGGTTCAATTCTTGCAGAGCATCGAGGGTGCGCCGTCGCGATTTTGCGGAGATGCCGGTGGGATTGCGGGTGTTGAGAACGGGATCGCCAAAGGAGCGGCATTGCACGCCCTGGTATACGGAGGGGAGGAAGCCGGAACCCCAGAGGGATTTGCCAACCCGGGGGACACGACCGCCAGAGAGCAGGACCATGAAACCGGGGAGGTTCTGGTTTTCGGATCCGAGTCCCCAGGTGACCCATGAGCCGATTGAGGGGTGGCCGAGCCGGGCATTGCCGGTGTGAACCATGAGTTGAGCCGGACCGTGGTTAAATTGGTCGGTCTTCATCGTTTTGACGAAGGTCAGCTTATCGGCGTGTTTGGAAAGCTCAGGGAGACGATCGGAGATCCAGGCCCCGGAGTCGCCGTGTTGTTTGAAGGGATAGACGGGTCCGAGCATCTGGGGAGTGCCCTGGATGAAGGCAAAACGTTCGCCCTCAAGGTAGCTTTGAGGGCAGTCCTTGCCGTCGTATTTTTTTAGGACGGGCTTATAGTCGAAGAGTTCGAGCTGGGAAGGAGCCCCGATCATGTGGAGATAGATGACCCGTTTCACCTTCGCGTTTATGGGCGGCAGCTGGGGTGCAAGAGGTGCCGAGGGATCGTGATTGATCACCATGGGGCCGGAGGCAGCGGCATCCTGGGTGAGTTGATTGGCAAGCCAAATCCCACCTAGACCAGTGGTGCAATCCCGCAGGAAGTGCCGACGAGTGGTGTTCTGAAGGTCGAGGGAACTCACGATATTTGCAAAAGGAGTCTACTACGCGTCGCCGAGGAGGCAAGGTGTTAGATCTTGGGTTTGGCATCGATGGTAAGAGATTTCGAACCCATCTTGAGGATGCCTGGAAGAGAGTTTTTTTGCTCCGGAGAAAACTTCGACCGGGCAATCTTGAGAATGAGGGAGCCGTCTTCATGGAGAATGAATTCCTGTTTCTGGTCAGAGGAGATTTGCCCGTCCCCCGAGAAAAAGTAGAGGTCGTCTTTCGTAAGAGGATTATCGCTGGAGAAATGAATCTCGATTATCGGGGCATCGATCGCGCTCAGAAGGGTTGCCTTGATCCCGTGGGAAGTCGCTGGGAGTTGCCATTTCGCCTTTTCGATTTGTTTTTTTGCGGTGGAATCTGGGAGGGATTCCGCCGTGACCGGGAGGGTAAGCGCGAACGTTTGGTTGCCGGGAAAGCAGCCCTTCGCGCAGCACATCCACATCGTCTCTGCTTGGAAGGTGACTTGTTCTGTCGCGATGACTTTGGGCGTAGTGATGGTGACCAAAAGGGTGACATCGCGCTCGTAGCCGTGACAGGGGTATTCTCCCATGAAGGTATTTTCGGGAGAGGGCCACTGGATTTCGGATGCGGAGAATCCTTCTGGGAGGGTCCAGTTGATCGAGGTGGCCATGCCGACCATCCCCGGACTCTTCCAGTAGGTGTGGAATCCCGGGAGGTGGTCGATGTGGAGCCCAACCGTCATGGATTGGCCAGGAGTGATACTGCGGTTCTCTGAAATCAGATCGATCTCCAGACCTGGCCCCTTGAGCAGGGGATCCTCCGCCTGGAGGACCAAGGTGATTGCAGCGAGCAGTGGCAGAACTTTCATTTTGTTCTTCCACTACGTATCAGAGCTACTGATTCATTTCAGGAAAGTCGGTTAACCCGCTATCTCGGGATGACATAGGACCTTCCGGTCCGGATCAGCGTGCCTTTCAAACCGTTGATTTTTTGAATTGCCGAAACCGAGGTGCCATATTTTCGGGCGAGGCCATAGAGAGTATCGCCATCTTTCACGGTATGGCGAATTGTCTTGGGTTTGACGACGACGGGCTTGCGTTTGGGCTTGGGCTTGGGCTTCACGACCGGCCGAGGCTTGGGTTTTGGCGTGATCCGTGCGGTGGTCACGGGGCGGGGCTTGGCGACGGGCTTCGGCTGCGGGAGATCAACCACTCGTGGTTGCGGTTTGGGATCTGGCTTTGGCTCCGGCCTACTGGACCGCTCTCCCCGTTTCGGGGGGTTGTCAGCCCAGGCTTCGATGTAGTTGCCATCTTCATCGAAAGGGCCCACGTCGGGGTTGTAGGCAGGCGAATTTTTGCTTCCGCCACATCCGACGAGAATGAAAGTCACAGAAAGCAGAAGGGGGATTTGACAAGAGCGCAGGATCATTGCTGGCGAGAGTCTAGAGATTAACGAGGCAAACACAAACTTTTGTTAAGTTAAGCAAAGTAAACGATGTTGCCGGGTTTGCCGTCCGGTCATTCGGGATGATTACTTATTTGCGACTTTTTTGGGGCGAGGCGAGCGGATTCCCAAGATCGGGTTGCGAGGTGAGATCCCCGATACGGAGACGGTCAAAAAGAGTCCCTTCCCTTGAAGGAACCTTGTTTGCGAGCCCTTCACTATCACGATTGGGCCAAGCGATGATCGTGGATGTCATCGGGATCAGTCGTTGAAACTGCTTGTCGGGAGGGGACCTTCCGGGAAGTGCACTTTATCGCTTTCGATGATTCTTTTTCGGACAAAAAAAGTCCAAGGGATTGTTGGCGCAGCACGAAAATTTGCGCTCGCGACCGTGGTGATCTTCAAATTGCTGACTTTTTTAAGCGGCTATCTTTCAATAGTTTCCCGCTTGGGTTGATGGTGGTTGAAGAATAGAAAGGTGAGGCGATTCCGAAACGTTTGGAGTTGTCAGGGGTGACGATCACGGCAGGTTCAAGCTGGAAGCTTGGTGATGAGGAGCGCTAGAGTGCCTGGAAGTCGCTTAGAGGTAGTGCCGACCGCGCACTCATTATAGGCGGGTACCTCGCTTCTGGACTCACCCGGTCCATATCGGTGAATTCTCTAATGACAGGCCTTGAGTTTATGATCGTTTTCCCTCGCGCAGGAACAACAATACACATTCCCTTCGGAATATCTTAATAGTGTCTCAATTTTTAAAAGTGTCACTAGAAGTTTATTATTTTAATTACGGGACTAATATTTTTTTGATTTCAGTTCCAATTCCTTTCTTGGTGAAGATTTCAAGAAGAAGGGTGTGTGGCGTTCTCCCGTCGATAAAGTGAACTTTTTCAACGCCCCTTTCGAGGGCCTCGAGGGCGGAATTAATTTTCGGAATCATCCCGCCTGAAATCGTACCGTCATCCATAAGAGCCTTGGCTTCATCTCCCGTGACTGATGCGATCAAGGAACTTTCGTCTGAGGGATCCCGAAGCAAGCCCGGAACATCAGAGAGATAGACCAGCTTTGCGGGTTTTAGGGCACAAGCGAGCGCCGCCGCGGCGAGGTCGGCATTGATGTTGTGGGTCTCATCGGTTTCAAGATGTCTTCCAAGCGGGGAAATGACCGGGACCAATCCTGCCGAGATCGCGTCGAGGACATCCTCGGTGTGGCAGTGATCGACTTGGCCGACGCGGCCAATATCAACCATTTCGCCATCGTCGTTTTTTCCAAAGAGTTGTGTCGCTTTAAAGACCGAAGTGCCGTGGAGGGAGGTTGCCCTTCCTCCAAATTCATTGATGGTCTCAACGAGCTTCATATTGATTTCACGATGAAGGGTTTTGTCGACGATCTCGATCGCTTCCGCGGTGGTGACTCTGAGACCTCCGACAAATCGGGCCTCCAATCCAGCCTCTGCCATGGCGGCGGAAATTGCTTTACCGCCGCCGTGAACAATGACGGGCTTGATGCCAGCGAGCTCGAGGAAGACGATGTCTCTCATCACTTCGCGGACCAGATCAGGATTGTCCATGGCGGAACCACCCATCTTGATCAGGAAGGTCTTTCCCCGGAACCTTTGCAGATAAGGAAGGGCCTTGATGAGCACGGAGGCTTTTTCAGCGGCTGAAGTCATGAGGGGACATTAATGAATCCCGACTCGCTTGACCATTGCGAATGGCAGCTTATCAAGGGGGCATGATCCGTCAGGTGCTTCCCGAAATTTTAGATTCCTTGCCGGGAGATGATCCCGAAGCGAGGCGGAGTCGGAGGGATCTGCGCTTGATTAATTTTTTGATGGGAAATGAACGATGGATCATGGGCCAGGAAAAACTCGCTGGTGTGGTCGAGTTGGGGGCGGGCGCAGGGGAGTTGACCCGGAAGCTCGCACAGGATGGTAAAGTGACCGGGCTCGATTTCCAAGAGTGCCCCGAGGGCCTCGACGTGCCTTGGCTTGCTGGTGATCTTTTTGAAAATCTCCCTACGATTCAAGCTGACACGGTCGTTGCAAATCTCATCCTGCATCACTTTGAGGATGATCAGCTGGCGGAACTTGGGGCCTTGATCAAAGGGCGGAAGGCTTTGATCGCGGTTGAACCTTGGCGTAGTCGGGTCTCTTTGTTTGAAGGAGGGCTGCTTTGGCCGGTCATTAATCGCGTGACCAAGCACGATATGATGGTAAGCATTCGCGCGGGATTTCAGAAAGGCGAGCTGCCTCGCTTGCTCAATCTGGGCGCGGAATGGGAGTGGCGTGAAGAGGTCTCATTGCTAGGCGGGCTGCGTGTGCTAGCTTGGCGTCGATGAAGGAGATTGAAATCGCGGGTGGTGGTCTTGCGGGGCTCTCGCTGGGCATTGCTTTGCGGCGGCACGGGGTCCCGGTCGTTCTCCGTGAGGCCAGTTGCTATCCCCGCCACCGAGTCTGCGGTGAGTTTATCAACGGGGTGACGGAAGATACCCTAGGACGACTCGGGATCAGTGCGATTTTTGAAATGGCCCTGAGGCACCATGCCACACGTTGGTGGATGGGCGATCGCAAAATTCTTGAAGCGACGCTCACCCGTCCGGCTCTCGGGATGTCCCGGTGGGAAATGGATGAGCGGTTACGGATTGAATTCGAGAAGTCTGGTGGTGTGCTCATCACCAACGATCGCGCCAAGCCGGAGCCACGTGAAGGGTTCGTGTGGGCGGCGGGTCGTCACCTCGAAAAAGCAAGCACTCTCCTCGGGCTCAAGGCTCATTTCGAAGGTCTGGAGCTGGAGGGGTTTCTGGAAATGCACATCGGCGAGGGAACCTACATCGGGCTCACACCGATCACGGCTGATGGCTCGCGGGTGAATGTCTGCGGGCTCTTCCGAAAAGGAGCGCGCACCAAGGGGGTGAATCCCATCGTTGATGCCTTACGTCGGTCAGGCCTCCCGGCTTTGGCGGAGCGAGTCGAACGGGCGCAAATGGATTCCTTTTCGCTGACCGGTATCAGTGGCTTCAACCTTGGACAGCAGGGGGCTAAAAGCGAGCTGTGCACTCTTGGGGATGCCGAGCGCATGATCCCTCCCTTCACCGGAAACGGGATGTCGATGGCCTTCGAGTCTGCCGATTGCGCCCAGCCTCATCTCCTCGGATATTGTCGTGGCGATTTATCGTGGTCAGAGGCTCTTGGCAAAGTACGGATTTCACTGAATGATCGTTTTCAAGCGCGGGTCCGTCTCGCTCTGGGGCTGCATCGATGTCTGACCAGTTCCGTGGGAAGGGCCACTTTGTCGGCGGCCGCAGTCTCGGGGGTATTGCCTTTTGCGTGGCTGCATCGCCGTCTTTCCTAGGTCCTATTTTCCAGTGACCAGATAGCAGTGATAGAGGGCAAACTCTCCGAAGAGAAATTTAGTCTTGGCTCCGATCGATTGGAATCGTGATGACGGAGTGGCCGAAACATAGACCTTGAGATTGAGATCGTTCGCCATGCGGCGGGCCCGTTTGAGGTGCCAGGGATCACTGACGAGAAGAGCCGTTTCCCAACCTTCTTCAGACATGATGTGTTGGGCTTCGCGGATATTTTCAACGGTATTGACGGATTTTCTTTCCTCGTGAATGTCTGCTCTTAGGACGCCATGATCGACACAGTATTTGACCCCGACTTGTGACTCGGCGTAGTCCGCTCCTTTTCCGTATCCACCGGTGAGGACCAGCGATTTTACTTTTCCATCCTTGTAGAGGGTAATGGCATGATTGAGGCGCTCCTTCAAAACGGGCGAGGGTTTGTCATGCCACGCGGCTGCTCCCAGCACGATGGCGCAATCAGCATCGCGATCCCGGTCCAGATAACCGACACGATGGATGTCCCAAAGCTGTCCGCCTACGTAGACCAGCAAAAGCAGGAGGCCATAGCGGATAAAGCGTCGTCGTCGGCGGGACATTGGGAAAGGAAGGCGGAAACGTGGCTGGACTAAAGGGTCCTCGGCGAGCGGCCGGAAGCAAGCGATGATTTATGATAAGTTAAAAAGACTTCGTCCTCACGGTGTTTGATCATTTCTACAAGTTCGTAGTGACGAGAGGCTGGCAGAAAATCACCGGGGAGTCCGGTCAAGGTCGGCGCGGTGTGTCCTCCGAAAAGGGTATGTGGCGCCCAGGTGAGATTGATTTCGTCAACGACATCCAATTCGAAGAGCTCTTTGACCAAGGAACCTCCCCCTTCGCAGAGGAGCGTGTTGACTTCGGGCGTATGACAGAGCTTCTCAAGAAATCCCGCGAGGTTGGTCCGGTGAATCGTTGCCGGGAGATTGGAGACTTGGGCATCTTTTCCGACAATGAGATGTCGCGGTCCGCCTTCGGAATGGAAGAGAGGATGGTCGGGCTCGAGCTTTCCGGACTCTGAAATGACGCATCGCCATGGCGAGTGGTCCTCGACCTTCATTGTCATTTGATCCGCTTCGAGGGTGCCTCGTCCTACCAAAATGGCATCGGCTCTTTTTCGGATTTCGAGGAGGCGTTCGAAGTCTTTTTTGGAGGTAAAGTGGGCCGGAGATTTTCCGGTGGTAGAGATCTTGCCGTCGGCAGTCAGGGCGAGATTAATGATCACGCGGAGCTTTGGTCGAAAGGGCTCGATGACCCGGAGCGCCTCCCAGCAGGCTCGGACATTGTGAACGCGAAAAAGGTGAGCTCCTTTTAGAATCCCGTGAGTCAGGAGCGCGATGGTGCCGGGATCCCGGTCGAGAGGATTTGGCAAACTCAGAACGTCACCGATGACGGTTTTGCGCGAGATGGGAAGAAGGACCGGGCAGCCGAACGAAATGATTTTTTCGAGTTCACGAAGGACCAAAAGGTTATCGTCCTTCTGCTTCGCAAAGTCTAAGCCAGGATCGAGAACGATCTGGTCTATTTCCAAACCAGCCTCTTTCGCCATCGCGATTTTTTCTTCAAAGAATACTGTCATTTCTCCCATGAGATCTTCCCACTTTTGATGGGTGTGGGAGACCTTGGGGGGACCGACCGAGTGCATGATAAGGAGGGGAACTCCGTGTTTGGCACAGAGGCGGGCGTTGCGGTCGTCGGGGAGGGCCGAGATGTCGTTGAGAAGGTCGACCTCTGGTCCCAGAATCTGCGCGACGACTTCCGGTCGCCAGGTATTGATCGAAAGAAGGGCCGGGGAAATTTGCTCTTCGTCGGCACGACCGGCTTCCGCCCGGAGCTTGGGCCAGCGGTCAAGAAATGACCTGAGTCTCCTGACTTCTTCCGTCACCGAGATAGCCTCACGATTGGTGCGGGCCGATTCCGCTCCGATATCGATGATGTCTGCTCCCTCCCGGATGTGTTCCCGGGCCTGCGCGATGGCTTCAACGGGATCGAGGGTGCCATCACCTGAGAAGGAATCGTCGTTGATATTCACGATGCCCATCAGGAGGGGGCGTCGGGGGAAAACGACCTTCCGGGTGGGGGTTCTCAAAATCATGGCGCGGTCAGGGCTTGTCCGTTTGCGGCCGGAGTGAGAGAGGTCAGGAAAGGGGCCGCGGTGATGGCCCAGGTCTCGGCGCTTGGAAAATTTTTGGCTTCGTCTCCCATGCACTTCCGCAGCATGTCAGTGGCGATGATTCCGGGGTTCAGGGCGACGGCGGCCATCCCGGGAGGGAGTTCGCCAGAGAGCGACTGCGTGAGTCCCTCGATGGCCCATTTACTGGCGCAGTAGGGCGCAACCTCGGGTGAGGTGGAGCGGCCCCAGCCAGAGGAGAGATTGACGATAATGCCGGTGCCGCGGGCGAGCATGGAGGGAAGGGCATGGCGGATGACGTTGGCGGTGCCGTTGATATTGACGGCCGTGAGTTGGTCGAATTCCTCGGCGGGAACTTCCCAAAGGGGTGCCGGTTCGTTGATCATGGCGGCGTTATTGATGACCAAATCGGGGGTTCCGGCGGCCTTGAGAGCCGCCTCGCAAAAGCTCGCAACGACTGGGTCGAGGGCGACATCGCAGGGGATGAAGTGTCCCTCCGGAAATTCCTTCTTGAGGTGTTCCAACGCGATTTCATTTCTTCCGCATCCCACTACGGTGTGCCCTTTCTTCAGAAATTCCGGGACCAATGCCCGCCCGAGTCCCGAGGTGCAACCTGTCAGCCATATTGTCATCGCGGAGGAGGCTACGATTATTCTCAGGGAATGACAACGGCTCTTGCCGGTCTTCTTGAGAGAACTCTCCGTTTGTCTGATGAGCGCGCCTGCTGATTCACTCTGACCGGGAGATCCTCCTAAAAGAGTTCGTTTGAGGGAGGCGGAGGGGTTTCTCCAATTTCCGGATCTTCCTTGGCCGCGACCGGAGGAAGAGGCGCCACGAGCGGGGTTGGTAGCGGAAACTGGCGCTCGAAAATTCCGGGCACAATCTCGTTTGCGGTGGCATAGGCGTCCTTGATCATTTCCAGTTTGGCGTCGAGGTTGTCGATGTAATGAAGGGCGTGGGCTTCGGGGGTTCGCGGGAGAGTGGGGGAGCCAAAGTCATACTGTCCGTGGTGCGAGGCAATGAGGTGGAGGAGGTGTAAGCGGACCTCTTCGCTCGCAGGTTCGAGTGTGCGCCACGCTTCAAGCGGAAGCTCGCGCCAGAGTTTGTTGAGCAACTCAAGACCGAGCGGGATATGCCCGAGCATTTCTCCATGGAGGAGATGGAGTTGATTGAAACCAGCCTCCGGATAGGTGTTTTCCCAGAGCTTGCCGCAGTCATGGAACAGGACTCCGGCGATCATAAGATCGTAATTGAGATAGGGATAAACGCCGCATATCGCCGATGCCGAGCGCATCATCTGGGCGACGTGTTCCACGAGTCCACCGCGGCGGGCGTGGTGATTTCGGCGCGCAGCGGCGGTGCGGCGGAAGCGCTCTTCGAATTGCTCGACGAAAATATCACAAACGGCCTTCAAGCGAGGGTCGCTGAGCCCTGAGAGGAAAGCGACGATGTCCGCCCAGTCGTGATTCTGCTTTTCGCGAGTGGCGGGATCACCCGCAAGAAACGCGCTTTTTTCTTCCTCAGTGAGGAGGCGGAATTTCCACCCCTTGCCGTCGATTCCATATTGATTTTGGGTCCACTGGCCTGAGAGGCGCAGCAGGGTCTCGGGCGCGGTTACGGCGGCCGAGTCAAACTGAGGATGATTATTCCAGACCTTTAGCGTGATCGACCCGGTGGCATCGGCGATGGCCCATTCAAGGAAGGGTTTTCCGCCTTTGGTCTCGCGCTGGCGGACCTGTTGCAGTTGCGCGGAATAAGAAACCTCCAGAGGAGTTTCACTGGTGGTGGCTAGAAGTTCACTAATTGACATGTCTCAACAGAGGCGGATCATGTCCTTCACTGATTGGAACCAAAGGAAAAAAAGTCCCTTCGTGGAATACTGGAAATAGTCGTCATCAGTCATCCTGATGATACCGCACTCAAGATTGTGAGTAATCTGCTTTTTCATCTCACTTTCGAACTCTTCCAACATCTCATCGGGATCCGGCATGAGGAGATCCTTGGGGTCGATCTTCATTTTTTGGAGGTGTCGGAGGTGGTCCTTAAAAATCGCGTCGAAGCGATTTCGTTCGCAGGGCAGGTGGTCCCAGTGGGCCTCGGGAGGGTGCTTGAGGGTGGGGGAGAAAGGATAATTTGTGGTGTGGATGGTTCTCCCATCCGGTGAGCGGGCCGAGACCGTCACAAAGGCGAAGGCGACCTGCTCGTGTTCGCAAAGACAAACCGCCGCGACGGCCCTGGCCTCCGGATTCCAGAAGAAGCGGAAATATTGGTGCATGCCCACCCAGTCCCAGCCGCTGTCGGTGACGTGATCGAACTCGGCATCCTCGATCTCACGGATCAGGCGCGAGGCATTGGGAAAATGATCCTCAGAGGGGGGCGCCCGAAGTTCGAGACGATTATCAAACGGAATGCGCAGGTGGCGAATCCGGGTCAGCAAGTCAAACCACGGCAGGAAAAACCAGAGTGCCACTCCGATGGAGCCGGCACACACGCTTTCTAAAGCAAAGTAGAGCGTCACGAAGGAAGCCACGAGGAAGGTCAGAGCTCCGATTTTTCGCAAAATCAAGGTGCGGCATGAGCGCAAGGCGATCGCTATGATGATACAGGCCAGAACGATCAGGAATTCGCGCATTTTTTTTGAAGATTGAAAAAAAAGCGAAGGAGCGCTTTCGATTTAGTCCTTAATTCTCCGGTAGTTTTTGAAGAATACCAGTTGTTTTCTCCCTTCTCTTGCGGAAACCCGGGGGGTTTCTATAATTTCGGTATGGCAATCGAACCCTTTGACGATATTTGGCCCGCAATTCCTGAATCCGTCTTCGTTGCGGCGAGCGCAGATGTCATCGGTCGGGTCACCCTCGGGGAAGAATCAAGCATTTGGCATCATGCCACTTTGAGAGGTGATATCAACGAGATCACGATCGGCCCGCGCAGTAATGTTCAGGACAACGTCGTGATTCACCTCGCCGATGACTACGGCTGTCACCTCGGTGAATTGGTGACGGTGGGACACAGCGCAATCCTCCACGCCTGCACCGTCGAAGATGAAGTCCTCGTCGGGATGGGGGCCTGCGTTCTTGATGGATGTATTATTGGAGCCCGCTCAATCATCGGAGCCAATGCCCTCGTCACCGGCGGAACCATCATTCCGGAGGGCTCCCTCGTCCTCGGGAGTCCGGCGAAAGTCGTGAAAACCCTCGACCTCAAAGATCAACAGGACATTAAGAAGTGGGCCGAGAAATACGTCCGCAACTCCCGCCTCTTCAAGGAGCGTAAGTTCACTCCAAGGTAGCTCACGGGGAATTTTGAATTTTGAAGTTCCCAATCTTCGCCCTCAAGCAAGCATTCAAAAATTTAAAATGGGGCATTCAGCATTCAGCGTTCTCCCCCGTTTTACTCAGCCCACTGCGACACGCGAACGTAGTCTATCAGCAAGGTTTGCGGAAATTCCGAGTTCTTCAGGTTTTGAGCATCCTGCTTGGTGCCCCCGAAAAAGTGGCCTCCCACTGCAACGTTGAAAATCAGGTGGAACGGTGAGTCAAAGGGTGCGGTCGCGCTCTTTTTGGCCGATGCGCTGAACCAGTCTTTTTTTTCAATCGTCTGCCACTTTTTTCCGTCGAGATACCAGCTGATCTCATCTTTTTTCCACTCGACCATGTAGGTGTGGAAGTTCTCGGCGGCGTTTTCTCCGGTAAACTTGGTCTCGCTACCCGTGTAGGCAATCTTGTGCCAATTGTCACCAAAATGAAGTGTTCCGATGGTCTTATCGACCTCTGATCCGCGGGATTCTACGATGTCGATCTCCCCGCCGGCAGCCCAACCGCCATAGGGAGAATTGGTGGGCAACATCCAGAGAGCCGGCCAGATTCCCTGCCCCGAGGGGAGCTTGGCGCGGATCTCAATACGGCCATAAGTCCATTCGCCACGATAAATCGAGCGCAAGCGAGAGGAGGAATAGGGCTGGGTTTTACCGTCCGAAGTGGTGTGGGTATCCCGATAAACGCTCATGTTCAGATTGCCATCCTTCACGAAGGAATACTTGGGCGAGTCCGAGTAATACTGCTGCTCGTTGTTCCCTCCGCCGTAGCCGTTCACTTCATTGGACCACTTACTGCGATCAATTTCGGTGCCGCTGAATTCATCGCTCCAAACCGAAACCCACTGCTGCTTGAGCGGGGTGAGTCGAAATTCCCCGTCCGCTGCCATCGGCACGGTCTGCGATACCTTTGCGCCCGTTCCTTTCAACGGCTTGCCTACGGCTTTCCAAGTCTCACCCGTCTGGGTTTCCACCTGATAGAACTCACCGGCCTTTGTCGGGAAGGTCAGAATTGCGGCGGGCTCGGGCTTGAGCGCGATTTGTCCAAGGAGAGGAAGGGGAAGGAGTGCGAGGAGGATTTTCATAAAATAAGAGGAAGGTCATTAGGGGGAACGCCCCGAGATACAAAAAAATTACATTAAATTGCATTTTAAAAGAATCTCCGAAGATAGCACGGGCGTTCCGCGTGTTCCCCGATTTTGATCAAAGAATAAACCACGGATTTAAGAGGATTAGGGTCAAATGAGCATAGAGGTCCCAAGCCTCAGTTCTCTCTGCAGTCTCCCCCTCAGGCATTTTTCGCAAAAAACGTCAGAATCAAGCACCAGAGCGCTAAGATAATATTCATGAGCGGGAGCTGTAAGGATAGGGGGAAGAGGTAAATTAGGGAGACTGCCGGAATCCAAACGACCCAGTTCGCAATCATTAGGGGAATGACCCGATCCAGAAAGGGCTTCCTTTTTAAGGCCGTCCGAAATTCCGCCCACGAACCATTTTTCTCGATCAGGAGATATCCCAGCACGAGCTGCCACACCGCAAGAAACGGGACCCAGACAAACTCATCCACCAACGTCTTTTTGAGAATCGTCATGAAGTCGATGCCATTCCCAAAAAGTCCCGCCTGGATGCGATAGAGCCAGTCGACCTGCCACCCGTGAAAGCCCCAAAAGAGAAGGAGCCACGGCACCTGACGAAAGGATTGTTTGTCATTTCCTCTTAGAAAGACGGCCTGGACCACCCACGGAATGAGACTCCCAAAAAGCGCGGTCGAAATGATCCCGAACCACGGAGAATGAGCCAGCTTGAATTCCCCGAGCCGATTGAGCACTTCCGCCACCGCGGTGACCTGATAATAGCAAATTACGAGCGCCAGCCCGGCCACCCAAAGCACCGCTCCGGGAAGCAGGTTCGATTTCGCCCCGCCCCATCCCAGGCGTACCACTTCCTTTAAATGTCCCGGCACCCCGGAGAGATAGTCGGACTCCACGAACGTTCAACGCTCAACTTGCAACCAATAGGGAGCGTGGGCGTCTCGACCTACGTGAAGGCCCCCAGCAAAGCAAACTCAGGGCGGGGACGCCCGAACTCCCAATCAAGCCAGCATTCAGAATTCAAAACTGGATGTTCGACGTTCGGCGTTCCCTTCCTCTACCTTCCCCGGCATGACCGAAGCGCTCGACGACCTCCTCCAGAACATGCCCGGTGATGATGCCACGGAAGCCGAGATCGAAGCCTTCATGGAAATTGTGATGGCGACACCGGGCGGAGCCGACCTCATCCGCGGCTTTGCCGGTCAAATCACGGAAGGAGGGGCCCTCGATTCCATGATCAAGGAGGAGGAAGCCAAGCTCGATGAATTCGCGCTGAAAAGTCCCGCCCGCTTCATCTTCCGAATCGAGCTCCTCGGCACCAAGCCGCTGGTATGGCGGCGATTCAGTCTCCCCACCGATTGTGCCTACTTCCATCTTCATTGCGCCATTCAAGATTCCTTGGGATGGCAGGACGTGCACCGGCATCGCTTCGAAGTCTGGGAGGAGGGCCACTGCGAGCTCGTCTTCAGCTCCGATGAGGAAGCTGAAAACGACTGTTGCGAGATCGAGAATCGCATCGTGGATCTCTTCAACGAGAACGTGACGGAGTTCCTCTACCTTTACGATTTTGGCGACGAATGGCGTCACCGTATTGTCATTGAGGAGTTGGCCCAAGCCGGGACCAAAGGGCCCATCCCGGGACTGACTCCGCACCTCCA
>JBLIDI010000082.1:0-14781 GCA_047634075.1 Akkermansiaceae bacterium | reverse complement strand
ACGAATCGGGTGGCTAGTCCTTGTCCTTCCCAGCTTTCGCCTTTCAGGAACTTTCGACGGGGACTTTCACCCCGCAAGAGATGCCAAGCTTCGCTTGGCGCACAATACCGATAGCCGTAATAACGCACGGGCGGGACGTTATAAAGGTAGGTTAGGGAGGGATTCTGCCTTTTTAGACGAGATGTTCCGGTTGGTGGACGTAGTGATAGCGCTGGCGATCCATGCTTACGAGGTTGTGGCGCATGATGATACTTGCGGGCATTGATACGATCTACGGTGGAGGAGGGAAAGATAGGCGTATCGGAAGGGACTTGTCGGGAAGATCGCAAAAGGTATACGTCAGCGTAGTGGGAGGCGAAAGTCAACCGAGAGTCAACAAACTCCCACTCTGGGGCACTTCGCCTTGGACGGAGCGATTGGGAATCCCAGGTCAGGATGATTGAAGGAGTTTTTATGTTTACGAACTTTCGAATTTTCGAATTTTGTTACGGTGATTTGAGAACCTTTTTCTATCACTTTAGGTAATTCTGGCAAAGTTAAAGACGATTTAAGACGGAGCAGCGTTTTGGAAAACCCAGTCACTTAGGGACGATTCCGGCTCTCGGCTCGGGGTCGCTTTTGCCGAGGCTTTCATTTGAGTGTGTCACGATGGCGATTCTCTCGGCTTCAACGAGTCGCTGGTGCTGTCACTCGCCCCGCTGAAATCCTGACGAGACACTTGCGATTTCTGACATCAACTCCAAGCTTCGAGATGCCGCGATCTCTCGCCCTTGTCTTTCCGCATCAGCTCTTCCCGTCCCACCCTGCTCTCGCGGATGGCTGCCCCGTTCTCCTGGTCGAGGACCCGCTTTTTTTCGGCACGGACCCGGAGCAACCTCTGGCCTTTCATGCTAAGAAGCTGATCCTTCATCGTGCCAGCATGAAACGTTGGGCTGATGGCCGGGAAAACCTCACCTATCTTGAACTTCCTGAGAGTCCCACCCGAACGGATCTTCTCCTTGAAGACCACGTCCCGAAGGATGTTGAGACCCTCGTTTATGTTGATACGGTCGATTTCCTCATCGAGCGTCGGCTGGAACGTTTCGCCAGCAAGCGTGGGCTTGAGTTGAGGAAACTGCCCTCCCCCATGTTCCTTACGCCGGATGATTGGATGACTGATCTGATGGACGGCATGAAGAAACCCTTCATGAAGACCTTCTACGAGGCCCAACGGAAACGCCTGAACCTCCTTCTGGAAGCCGATGGCTCACCTCTCGGCGGGAAGTGGTCTTATGATGCCGAGAACCGGAAAAAACTCCCCAAGAAAGAGCCGGTGCCCGAACCATACTCACCCGGCTGCCATGATGAGGTCAAAGCGGCCCGCGAGTGGGTTGCGGAGCGGTTCCCCGACGCCCCGGGCTCGCGCGAGAATTTCACCTTCCCTTCCAGTCGGCGTGAAGCGCTCTGCGCGATGTCGCTCTTCTTCGAGGAACGCTTCGAGCTTTTTGGCGACTTCGAGGATGCCATCTCGACGCGCGTCCGTGTGATGTTTCATTCTGTCCTGACCCCGCCTCTGAATATTGGGCTCATCACGCCCGAGGAGATCGTGGAGGCGGCCATGGACGCGGCGGAGAAAAACGCCAAGATCCCGCTCAATTCACTCGAGGGCTTCATCCGCCAAATCATCGGATGGCGCGAGTTCATGCGCATCATCTATCTCCGCCACGGGGTAATGGAGCGGAAGGAGAATTTTTGGAAATTCACCCGTGAGATGCCTGCTGCCTTCTACGATGGCACCACCGGGATCGCGCCCGTTGACCACACCATTCACGCCCTTTTGGAGGACGGCTACACCCACCACATCGAGCGCCTCATGGTTCTTGGCAATTTCATGCTCCTCTGCCGCATCCACCCGGACGCGGTCTATCGCTGGTTCATGGAACTCTTCATTGATGCCTACGACTGGGTCATGGTTCCCAATGTCTATGGCATGTCGCAATTCGCGGACGGCGGGGTCTTCTCGACCAAGCCCTATATTTCGGGCTCGAATTACATCCGCAAAATGTCGGACTTCCCCAAGGGCGATTGGTGCGAAGTTTGGGACGGGCTTTACTGGACTTTCATTGAGGACCACCGCGATTTCTTCGCCGCGCAATATCGCCTAGCGATGATGCCCCGTCTTCTCGATAAAATGGCTGACGAAAAGCGCGCAGGTCATCGCAAGAAGGCCGATGAATTCATCGCTCGCCATTTTGTGAAATGAGAAAGAGAGCGCTACGGTTCACTTCTAAGGCAGACTCCCGAACCAGCTCACCTTCAGCCAAGAACCACGATGCGATCTTCTGGTTCAAGACTTCGCATCCGGGCGCCGCCCTGATACCGTTTGAACGATGAAGACGGTGACAGTTCTCTTGCTTTTTCTGAGTTTCGCTTGGGATTTAAAAGCGGCCCCCCCTTTCGAGGACCGCGGTCTTAAAATCCTTTCTGAAGTCATCTCCAAGAAATGGGCTCGGAAATTAGGGGGCGCATCTCTGGGCGAAACCAGGCTTGTGGAAGAGAAACCCGATCTCGCCATTCGCTATGGTCTCCCTCCTGTTTGGTATGCCCAAATCGAGCACGGAGGCAAAGCAATTGGTCACGTGATGTGGGACAGCACGGGCGAGGGACGGCTTGTTGAATTTGCCCTTGATCTCGATCTGACATTCAAGGGTGACGCGGTTGCCGTGATTCCCGACGTCCCGGCCTTCCAACAATTCCCAATCAAGATTGGGGACGAAAAATTGATGGCCTCGGGATGTGTCCCCACTTCGGCGGCCAGTCTGGTCTCTTATTGGTCCGGTAAAAAATTTCCCGATTGGACAAATGGGAATGATGACCTCAAAGCGATCACGAAGCGTTTGCGGGCCCGGCTCAAGATGACGCCCTATCCTGACATCGACGGCTTCACGGTGAACACGATGGCTTTAGCTGGGGCATCCCCGGTGACTCTCGCTAGCGCCATCAAGGCTGATGCGGCAGCACATCATGTCGCGATTCGTTGTGAGTTCGGGCGATTCTCGCTGGCAGCATTCAAGAAGGAAATCGAAGCCTCAAGACCCGCCCTTGTCTCATGTCGGGTTCGGGTTCCCCATAAGCCTCACCTCTCTTGGGGACACGAGGTGGCCGCGGTGGGCTGGGCTCTCATTGATGAGGTTGAGCTGGTTGGGGTGCTGGACAACTTCTTCCCGACCCAGCATCCGGAAACGATTCGTTGGATCCGGGCAGAGGCTTTTGATTCGATCATTACGGTCGAGCCAAAGGAGAAAGAGTGATTCTAGGTGTCCGTCCAATCGATCCAATCGGCATCGGTGAGAACTTCTCCGACAATGGGAACCGGGCAAAGCTCGTCGAGCATCATCCGGTTGGTTGTGGCCGCGACATCGCGCTCCGCTTCGAGATGATTGAGAACGACTCCGGCACACTCGAGGCCTGCCGCCTGAATCGCCTTCACGGTGAGGAGCGTGTGATTGAGTGTTCCGAGCCAATTGGCGGCAACGACCAAAATGGGGAAGCCGAGCGCCTTGGCAAATTCCGGAAAGGCGAAATCCTCGCCCATGGGGACTTCCCAGCCGCCCACCCCCTCGACAAGCGTGAAATCATGGGCATCCCGTATTTCGTGTATATGCTTCACCATCGCATCGAGATCGAGGGGATTGCCCTCGATCCGTGACGCCACCACCGGTGCCACCGGGGTGCGATACCACCAAGGATTCACGAGATCGAGAGCGAGTGTGCCGCCATTGGCCTCCCAGAGTTTTTCGGCATCCTCGCGGGTCCCGCTCAGCACCGGTTTCAGGCCCACTGCGGAAACGCCCTTTTTTCGTAACTCCTCAATGATGAGAGCCGAGACCCAGGTCTTGCCGATTCCGGTATCAGTCCCCGTCACGAGGAGGCCATTCAGCTGATCGAGCTTCATGGCTGCAGCTGTTCGGTCACCACTTCGGCAAACCTATCCGGATCTCCCTCGAGGTGGAGATTGATCAGATACCTAATCGCGATTGCCAGAGCCAGAGCGGCGATCTTCACCGTCCAGTTCCTCAGGAGCCATTTCTTCATTTGTTTCACCATGGGTCAGAAAAATATCGTCTAGTTTTTCGCGGAATTCGTCTTCGGAAAGATTACGGAAAATTTTGCCTTCGACCACGATTGAAATCGCGCCCGTTTCCTCGCTCACGATAATGGCGACGGCATCAGTATCCTCACTGATTCCGAAGCCCGCGCGATGCCTCAGTCCGAGCGAGCGATCCGACAGTTCTTTTTGGCTCACCGGGAAGATGCAGGACGCAGAGGCGATCCTTTCTTTTTTTAAGATGAGGCCACCGTCATGGAGGGCCGTTTTGGGGTGGAAGATCGTGGCCACCAACTCGACCGAGAAGGCGCTATCGATCGTCACTCCGGTGCTTTCATACTCCCTCAGATCAATGCCACGCTCGATCGCGAAAAGTGCCCCGAACCTTTTTTTGGAGAGCTTCACGACCGCCTCGGTCAGAGTTTCTAGGAAGACTTTTTGCTGCGTGGTTGAGAAAGAAAAGAGACTGGCGCTTCCGAGTCGGGCTAAGCCGTTTCGAAGCTCGGGCTGGAAAACGATGAGGAGCGCGAAGGTCAGGATCGCCGCTGCGCTCTTGATAATCCACTCGATCACCTTGAGTTCAAGAATCTGTGAGGTCAGCGTGAGGAGAATCACAACGACCGTCAGGCCCACTAAAATCCGGGCACCGCGGGTTGCCTTAAAGACGCGGTAAATCTGATAGATGAGGATCCAGAGCACCAGGATCTCAACCCCGGCGCGCCAGTTTGCGTTAAAGAACTCGATCAGATTCACACTAAAATGGGGGAGAAATGGCTTAGCGGCCTTTTAACTGCGTAGCCATTTCCGGAGTCACCGTGAAACGCAGCGTTCCCGACGCCTTGGGCTTGGCACCGTCTTCAATTTGATATTCCAACGATTTAAGCGGCTTCGTGCCATCGACCTCGGACATCAAGTAAATTCGTAAGGTGATCGGAGCTTGTGGATCGCCGCCCGGGATGTCCTCGATGGCAAACTGCATCTCATTGAGGCCGTCCTTGGCCCCTCCAATGACGATATCAGCGCGCTTGGTGTTCTGGAAAAGGTGGGTTGAAGTATTGTTCACCAATAACTTCACTTCCCGCCCGGGACAGTAGACGTAAGCTTTGGCGATATACTTGACCGGCCCGCGGATGGCAATCGGCGCAGGCTCGACCACTCCGTCGGGTTGATAGTCCTCGGAATCCAAAAAGGTCTTATCATCTGCTTGGAGCTGCTTTCTGACATCGGGAAGAGCACCCAGATTGACAAATTCCCCGCCGTGGTATTTCCAACCCTGTCCTTCCTGCACGAAGGAGATGACGAAAAGGTTATCCGTCGGATCACCTCCGACACCGAAGTCGACCTTGCCAAAGTAGACCGCCTTGGCCGTTTGGCCCAGCACCCGCATGGCCATCACCTTTAAAGTTGCGATATCTGGTGGTGCCACCGGCGAAGCAAAGACGGCATCTGGGAAAGGGCGACGCTCGCTCCAGAGCCGATTGCGGACATCGGTCTGCTTGGTCTGGGAGGTGAAGCGCTTCCAGCTCGCGGCATCCTTCCGCACCATGGCAGTGCGCCAGCTGTCGTAAACCGTGCGGAGATGCCCTACCAACTGGGCTGCACCGATTTCTTGGGAGTGCGCGGGAGCAACCATTGCAAGCAGTCCGAGAACCAAAATCAGTCGTTTCATGGAGAAACTATGGACAAGTGCACCCACATTTGGAAAAGCTTTTCTACGCCAACATGAGTTTGCGGCCCAGACGTCCATGAACAACCTCCCAAAGTCACCCATGATTGGTGCAGCCCGGAACAAGGAACTCCTTTCCTCCGCCACCACCTACGTCTACCGCGAGACGCCTTCTGGTGACCTGCACGCGCACTTTTTCTTCCCTCCCGGATTTAACTACCTGGAGGCTAAAGCGCCCTCGATCATCTTCTTCCATGGCGGGCTTTGGGATATTTCCGCCCCCACCCAGTTTGTCCCCCACTGCCATCACTTCGCCTCGCGCGGAATGGTGGCCGTCACAGTGGAGTATCGCACCAAGGCTCTTTTCGAGGGCACTCCGGAGGAAGCTATCTCCGACGCCAAGGAGGCTCTTGTTTTCTTCAAACGCCACGCCGACAGCATGGGCATGGACCCAACCAGGATGGTCGCAGTTGGAGCCAGTGCCGGTGCCAATGCCGTCCTCTCTGCGGCCCTTCATCCCCACGATGAAACCTTGGGACCCTCGCCCCAACCATGCGCCATGATCCTCTTTGGCCCCATCAGCGACACCTCGACCCGCGGAGTCGGTAATGACCTTTTTGCCTCATCCAAGGACGGCAAGTTTCACAGTCCCGCCTATCACCTCCCGCAAAAAGCGCTGCCGCCCTGCCTGATCTTCCATGGCAAGGCCGACCGCGTCGTCCCCTTCGAGCAATCCGAGCGTTTTGCAAAAAGGTATCGTAAACGGCGTAACAAATGTGAACTCATGGAGTTTGGAAATGCCGGTCATACCTTCTTCAATTACAATTCCGACGAAAAGAATTACGAGATCACCCTCAGGTCCTCCGATCAATTCCTTGTTAATTTGGGGATCCTCGAGCCGGATCCTCTCGCCGATATTATGCACTGATCTTGCATGGCGGAGATTTGCTGCCATCTTAAGCGACCCATGAGCGAACTCAAGTTTTCCCCCATCCCCGAGATCGTTGCCGAGCTTAAAGCCGGCCGCCTAGTCATCGTTGCCGACGATCCGGGACGCGAGAATGAAGCCGACCTGATCGGCGCAGCCTCGCTCATCACGCCCGAGTCCATCGCCTTCATGGCAAACCATGGCCGTGGCCTCATCTGCACCCCCATTCTCCCCGAGCGTGCCAAGGCCCTCGATCTCCCCCCGATGACTCCCAAGAACCGGGAATCTCACAAAACAGCCTTCACCATCACGATCGATGCCGCCGAGGGTATCACCACCGGGATCTCGGCAATCGACCGCGCCCGCACCATCAGGCTCCTCGCCGATCCTGACACCGACGCCAGCGCATTCGTGCAACCGGGTCACGTTTTCCCCCTCGCCGCGATGGAGGCCGGAGTTCTTCGCCGAGCCGGCCACACCGAAGCCGCAGTCGATCTGGCCCGCCTCGCCGGGCTCCCACCGGCCGGAGTCATCTGCGAGATCATGCACGAGGACGGCACGATGGGCCGTGTTGGCGACTTGGGCGAGTATCAGGAAAAACATGGCATCAAGTCCTGCACCATTGCCCAACTCATCGAATACCGCCGCCGCTCCGAGCGCCTTATCTCCCGCGAAGAGGTCGTCTCAATGCCGACCGATTTTGGGGACTTCGATTGCTATCTCTATCGAGTCAACACCGATAACTCCGAGCACCTCGCCCTCGTTCGCGGAGAGATTGACCCCGATGTCCCGATCAGCGTGCGCGTCCATTCCGAGTGCCTCACCGGAGATGTTTTTGGCTCACGCCGCTGCGACTGCGGAGGACAACTCCACACTGCCATGGCAGAGATTGCCAAAAACGGCGGCGTTCTCCTCTACCTTCGCCAGGAAGGTCGCGGCATCGGCCTCGCCGCCAAGATCCATGCCTACAAGCTGCAGGAGCAAGGGTTCGACACCATCGAAGCGAACGAAAAACTCGGCTACGGTTCCGACCTCCGTGACTACGGCATGGGCGCCCAGATGCTCTACGACCTTGGCGTTCGCAAGATCCGCCTTCTGACTAATAACCCCAAAAAAGTGATCGGACTTGAGGGCTACGGACTTGAAATTGTGGAGCAGGTTCCCATCAGACTTCCCTCGAATCCTCACAACGAAAAGTATCTCGAAACGAAGCGAACCCGCATGGGGCACCACCTCTGATTGACAAACGAGACTTTCAAACTATATCCCCAATCACATGTCGGCAATCATTCCACCCAAACCACGCGTCCCCACCGGGGGGAAGGTGCGTATCGCAATCGTTGCTGCTAAATTTAACCAGGAATACGCCGACGCACTCGTCGAGAATGCCGTCCAAGAAATCGATACCTTCGCCGCAAATGCCCGGATCGACCTCGTGCGCGTTCCGGGAGCGTTCGAAATACCGGTTGTTTGTAAGGCCCTGATTGAAGAAGAGAGGCCCGATTGCGTGATCGCACTGGGCTGCATTATCCGTGGACGCACCAGCCATGCCGACCTTGTCGCCACCTCCGTAACGACAGCCCTCATGCAACTTGCTCTCGATAAAACCATTCCCATCATTCACGAGGTCCTTCTTGTTGAAGATGAGAAGCAAGCGTATGCACGCTGCATCGGCAAAAAACTCAACCGCGGCCGCGAAGCCGCACGTAGCGCCCTTGACATTATCGAAATCATGAGCGAAGTCCGCCGTGAAACCCAATCCTTGCGTCTCCACCCAAGCAATGGCTAGTCGCCGCCACGTCCGCCAGGCGGCGGTCCAAGTTCTCTACGCTCGCTTCGCCTCTCCAGGAGATCAGGGTGGTCCGGAATTTTGGGATCTCGTTAATGACAAGGCCGGTCTGACCTACGACCGCGCTCGCGTCAAAATCCTCGCACACCTTCAACAAGGTCGCGAAGCTGCCGCCACAAAACTGCTCAAGGTCTTGACCGACAGTTCCGCTGCCATTCTCGCCGCAGATCCGTCCGAGAAGTTCGCCAAAGAGATCAAAGGCCTCTGCGTCGCCGAACTCAAATGGGCCGAGAAATGTGGCAACCTCGTCCGCCTCACCAAGGCCGACACTGGTGGCTGGCAACGCGACCTCCACAAGCTCCTCCCGGAGTCCGACGAATTGCGCAAAAAACGCGCCCTCCTTCTCCCTCAAACCGAACCTTTCCCTCCGCTGCAACACGAGGCGCTCAAAGATTCCTTCGAGAAACTCGATAATTACGACGAACGAGCCCGCATGGTTCGTTTCCCCGAGAAATATCCTGAACAGCGCGACCTTGACCATCTTCATCGCCTCAAGAATGATATGAAGGCTCTTGAGGAACAAGCAAGCGAGCAAGCCGATCAAGTCGAAGCCGCTATCCCGGAGATTGACGAGACCATCGACAAGGCCTCCGAAAACTTCGATATCAATCGTCTCTCCAAGGTCGACCTTGCTATTTTGCGCCTCGCCACCTGGGAAATCCTGAAACTTCCCGATCTCGATGCCGCCGTCTCCATCAATGAGGCCATCGATCTGGCCCGCTCATTTTCTGGCGAGGATTCCGCATCCTACGTAAACGGCGTTCTCGACAAAATCGCAAAAAACTAGGAGCAAATACAAAGAGCCCCTAAATTTACACTTCCCCCGCTGGGCAGACTTCCTCAGCTTCGGACACATGGAAGAGAAGTTAACATCCCCCAACGGCTTTCAAAAGCGCACGATGTGGAAGGCCGTCACCGGTCTCGCCATCCTTGTTTTGGGGTCGCTTCTCGTCGGTTTGATTTGGCTGACTAGCTCGGTCCTGGGATATCTCCAACCCGTTCTTGTCCCTCTCGCCGTCGCCGGCATCGTTGCCTACCTCCTGGATCCCGTCGTACAATACCTCCAAAACAAGGGGTTCTCCCGCATGAAGGGAATCATCACGGTCTTTACCGGCTTCATGGTCTTCTTCGGCATCCTCTTCTATTTCGTCGGCAACAAACTCTCAGGTCAACTCAAAGATCTCCTCTCCAAGGAAGGTGGCACCTCGAGTCTCTACATGGAGGCTTCCACGCTGGAACGTGCGAAGGAGAATGGCTTTTACGGATGGATCATGAGGTCTTCTTTTCAAAAAGATGCGTCGGCAACCGCAGCCTATCTTGAGAATGGAGGCTCGCTCGTCGGTCCATACAAGCAGAAATGGCGACTTGATCCCGACACCGCAAAACTCACGAATGGCGAATCCGCGCCACCCGAAGAAATAGAGAATCTTCTCGAATCAGACTGGAGCTCTCAAATCGACATTCAGAGCGTGGGTCACCCCGAGGAACTCGTCGCTCTCTACAACTGGGATCTCACAAAGGGCGGACAATGGCTCTCAGGCCTAGGGCGCTCCGCCCTCAGTTGGCTCTCGAATAGCTCGGGAAAGATCCTTGGCTTTTTTGGCATCATTCTCGGCTTTGCCATGGTGCCCATTTATCTCTATTACTTCCTCAAAGAAAGCGAGGCCATCAAAGAAAGCTGGACCAACTACGTCCCGCTCAAGGCCTCGCAATTTAAGGATGAAGTCGTGGAAACCCTCCGCGAGGTCAACGGATACCTCATCTCATTCTTTCGCGGGCAAGTCCTCGTGGCCTTCATCGACGGTATCCTCGTCGGCATCACCCTCACCATTTTCCAACTCCCATACGGACTCCTCATTGGCGTCTTCATGGCATTTCTCGGAATTATTCCCTACATCGGTAACATCATCTGTCTGATCCCAGCCTGCATCATTGCTTACTTCCACGGCTTTAACGAACCATTCGGACTCAACGAATGGAGCTACGTCATCGGCGTTCTTGCCATCTTCATCGTCGTCCAGCAGATCAACTCCCTCCTCACCGCGCCCAAGATCGTCGGCGACTCCGTGGGGCTCCATCCCATGACCGTGATCTTCTCCATGCTCTTCTGGTCACTCCTCCTCGGAGGTTTCCTCGGAGCCCTCCTCGCCGTCCCCCTCACCGCCGCGGTCAAGGTCCTCTTCCGCCGCTACGTCTGGGACCGCCAAGTGCAGGAAGTTTGATTCGGAGAAAGTCTCGTTATTTGACCCTCACTTCGGTCACTTGCAGAAACGACATTCGCACCTTTTCTGAATCGGCCACTCCCCGCTCATTCACCCTCGGTCCGCAGGCCCATAAGTTCCACTGACCATCAGTCACACGGCTAAAGCCCTTGAAACTATCGACTTGAAAAAGCGGCATTGTGACCGTCCCTTACACCCATTCCCTATCTTTGAGGTGGGAAACCTCGGTGTAAGAAAGCGCAACATCCCAGTAATCCTTTTCCGCCGTCACCGTCGCGACATCGGCCTTCAAGGTGATTCCGGTGTTCTTAGTATCGAAAGCACTCGGACTCGCAAAGGTCAGAGCCACCTTCTGCTGTTTCTGCGTCGGACTAAGCAGTTCCTCAGATTGATGTAATGGTGAGTCCCTCGGCAAGGCTTCCGGCGGTTCGTATTCGGTCGGATAAATCTGCTCGGTCAGACTCTCGACATTCACACTCGTTCCCACTTCAAACCGGACCGCATGCATCGAAACAACCGTCGCCTCCTTTTTCTTGGCGAGTTCCAAAACTCTTGCTCGGAGTATTTTCCCTTCAAATTCCGCGTCAAGAAGAGTCATCGAAGTCAGAGCCGGCATCTCAAAGATTTCAAAACGAAGATACGCAGACGCGGTCTTCTTATCGACGTTCCCCTCACCGCGCCTTGCCGCTTCAAAAGGATCATCGCCATCGCTCGCGAAGGGATCAGGGTCTCCCTGTTTGGAGGTAAGCGCAAACACCGCGTCCTTGGCCTCCTTCTCTTGCGCAAGCACACCCGAACAGGTCGCGAGGAAAAAAGTGAGCGACGCAACAACAAAATAACTTCTGTTCATGAAGATAGAACACCCAAGTTTCATCCGGGATTCAATCCTTTTCTAATCATCCTAAATCCACTCCGGTGCAAAATATTCAGACAAATTTTCGCCAAAGAACCTTCTCTCACTTGTGGCAACCTGCCAGCATGCCCCACCGTTCCGAAAATCGCAGCGGCCCAAAACTCCCATGAAATCCCTTTCTTTTCAGCTTTTCTTGGCTTTTCTACTCTGTCTTTCAGTTTTCGGAGTACCCGAAAAGGTCGAGGAAGCATTTCGTGAAAAATACCCTGACATTGCCGCTCCCGCCTGGGAACTCGACACCAATGGCTCATGGGAAGCTCATTTTGAAAAAAACGGAGTCAAATACCGCTCCGACTTTAATGCCAATGGCAATTGGATCGAAACCGAAAATAGCCTGAACTTCGAGGAGCTTCCCGCGAGCGTCCGCGCCGCCATCGAGATCAAATACGCCGTCGAAAATATTCGTGATATTGAAGCGGTCGAGAGCGCAATCCACGGGATCTACTACGATGTCGAGTTTTTCAAAAGTGGCAAAAAATTCGACATCATGTATAACGGAGAAGGGAAAATTCTCGATCCCACCGTCCCCTCAACGGAGAAGGGGTTTTTAAATTACTGGATGAGCGCGGCCTCAGAAGACAGTGCCCTCCTCCGCACCGATTGGACCCTTGTTTACAAGACCCTTTTCAACCTCCTGACCATCTTCCTCTTCGCCTACGTCATCTACTACCGCAGGCACCACGACCATAAGATGCTCTTCCTCCTGCTCGCCTTTAATCTCTTCCTCTTCCCCATCTTCCTCTCCAGTTCACTCGTCACCGCTGGTTTTGGTTTCACCATTTTCGCCCTCCTGGCCCTCGTCCGCCTCCGCAGCGAGGCCTTCGACAAGGCCGAAATCGCCTATCTCCTCGGGGCGATTTCACTCACCTTCGTCAATACCATGATGCCGACTTTCATCGATATCCTCTCGGCTTCCTCCATCCTTCTCACCGCGCTCGTCGCAGACCGCCCCACCGTATGGCGGGACTCCTTCCAAAAAATCGAAGTCGATTACCGCATCGCGGATAGGGGACTCATGCTCGACCAGGAATACCTCCGCAAAAAACTCGCCGAGGAATATCAAGTCGATGTCCGGGAAATCACTATCAATCGAGTTTTCAAGAACGACGTCCGTCTTACTCTTATGTACCGCGATCTCCCGGCACTTCGCAAAGGGGAACGTCCTGTCGTTGAGAAAAAACAAGAGGAGAAAGTGGAACCCTTCCACTACTAATCGCTCAGATCGTCTTTTGACTCAAAAACCATATCGCCATCGCCGCATAAGCCGGCGCATCGGTGATGAGAAGAGTGTCGTGCGTCCCCCCGGGAATCGTCATGAATTCCTTAGGCCCCGCGAACGCCTTGTACAAGGCCGCGCCCCGCTCATGCGAAATCAGCTCATCAGCATCGCCGTGCACCACTAAGGACGGCACCTCGAGTTCAGCCGCCAACTCCACCGGGTTGACCGCACTCACCTCCGGCCCACCTCGCATCGTAATGAAATCCTCAGCCCACGATTGCAGTGCTCCCGAAAAAATCCCCAGCGAATCCCCCACCACTCCTCCCAGCCGATCAAAGGACGAAACGATCACCATTCCCTGCCATCTCTTCGGTTCCAGCGAAGCCGCATGAATCGCAAACGATCCTCCCATCGATATCCCCCAAATAAACTCCGGCATCGCCTCCAGTCCCAATTCCGACCTCACCTCGTCTGCGACCTTCCCCGGCAAGTCAGCCTCAAATTTCCTGCTCCCAAATCCCACCGTCGCGACCGGGCTCTCGCCATGCGCCGGGAGATCCGGAATGACACACACGAAGCCCACCGCACAAAACCGCTCCGCCACCGGCAGGAGATCTTCTTTCCGGCCGTTCCGGCCATGGAGCAAGACCAGCAAACCCGCTTCTCCCCCGAATTTTGGCACCTTGACGCCCGCCTCTGCCAGCTGTCTCCGCAGCATCACCCCTCGCGTCGCTATTCCCCCGGCCGCGTCCGGACGCACCGTCAAACAGGGCACGCTGCCATCAAGCAGCGTCCGTGCGGTCACCACCACCCCGTAATTTTCCACCCCACTCAAGTATGAGCGATGATAGTCTTGGAGCTCCCTCCTGTCCGGACTCGCCACCGCTCCCGCCATCATCCAGAGCCCGCAAAACCCGCCCAAACCAAGGACCAAAACACCCACCAAGAACCACTTTAATTTTCGCTTCACTCCATGATGAACCGTCCTGAAGAGACCAAATTGTCTCACTTCAGAACTGGTTTTCTTTTGCTCAAATTTGGCATTCCTCGATAGTGACACTTATGAAGGCCCATTTTCTCTTAGTCCTATTCCTCACCACCCTCCAGATTCTGGCCGCTCCGGACTGGGAAAATCAGGCCGTCTTCCGCCTCAACAAACTCCCCGCCCACTCCGTCAAGATGCCCTTCCCCACCAAGGAAAGCGCCATGACCAAGCGACGCCTCGATTCCCCCCAGTGCCTTCTTCTCAATGGCGACTGGAAGTTTTCCTGGGTCGATCACCCCGACAAGCGCCCCCTCGACTTCTTCAAGTCAGACTTCGACGACTCCGCCTGGAAAACCATCCCCGTGCCCTCCAACGTCGAACTCCAAGGCTACGGAACCCCCATCTACCTCAACCAAGCTTACCCCTTCAAAAAAGACCCACCCCGCGTCATGGGCGAGCCCGAAGACTACTTCACAACCTTCAAAGAACGCAACCCCGTCTCCTCCTATCGCAAGACTTTCACTCTCCCCATCGATTGGCAGGATCGCCAAACCACCGTCTCCTTCAATGGCGTCTCCTCCGCCTTTTACCTCTGGTGCAACGGCCAAAAAATCGGCTACTCGCAGGACTCCCGAACTCCCGCCGAGTTCGACCTCACGCCCTTCCTGAAAGAAGGCCCCAACACCCTCGCCGTCCAAGTCTATCGATACTCCGATGGGGCATACCTCGAGTGCCAGGACTTTTGGCGCCTCTCCGGCATCTTCCGCGACGTCTATCTGACCTCCACCCCCGAAGCGACCCTCGCCGACTACACCCTCAATGCCACCCTCAATAAGGATGGCACCGGCCGTTTCTCCTTCGCCGCCATTCAATATTACACCCCGAATACGGTCGCCTTTACTATCGACCTCA
>JBLIDI010000081.1:0-14794 GCA_047634075.1 Akkermansiaceae bacterium | reverse complement strand
TTGTGTTTTCGGGGGCTGACCTCGTGGACGGACTGTAATCCGGCGATGGAAGCCAGTGGTTTGCCCTTAGAAGAAGGAGGAATTTGAGATTCATGCGAAGACCCGGAGAGACGGATTCGGATGGCTCGCTATCATCGTATTTCAGCGGAAGTTGAACACGCTTTTGAGCACGTTAAGAATTTCATGGCGACCCGGGTTCGCATGATCCCGTCGTTTTAAAACCTGATTGCGGGCAGCGTGGGCAGGGGGTTGGCATTGTCAAAGACGAGGTCGCGGCAAGGCGATGGTGGGCTCACTGTGAAGAGGGTTTTCTGGTGCAGGAACTGGTCGAGGGCTTGGAGTTTGGGAAGGATTGGGCGAAGTTTTCGGATGATGCGAAGCGGGTGATTAGGTCGAGGTTCGATCGTTCTTAGATTTGTCGGCCGAGCATAAGCGGGTGGTGTTGGAGCTTAATGGTGTGATGGGGGAACCTGCCCACATGTATCGACCGGGCGAGCGATGGAGGAAAGCGGTTGCCGATCTCTGCGAGCATTTTAAACACACGGTTGAGATTGGTTTGGCGCGGGAGGAAAAGGGCACGAAGCTGTCGGAGCAGCGAGATTTGCTTGATTTCATGAGATGACACTGCGAGAAGGGCGATCGGAAGATTGATGAATTCGATTGGTAACCCTGAGCAATTTGCAGATGTCCGAAAGCACCTGCCGTTTTTTGCAAATCACGAAGGACTGGCCCGTTTGCTGGAGGGACTTCTGTGTTATCCGGAAATTCGGAAAGCTTTTGCAGATTCCGCGCACGAAGAGAATCCCTTTCGAGGGGTGGCCCGGCGGCTTGGGTTAGGAATTCGAGTAGAGGGCCTGGTCGAGCTCATTCCTAAAAGCGGTCCGCTTATTGTTGTCGCAAATCATGGCTTTGGTGGAGCCGATGCTCTCGCTTTATTGGCGGTGATGTGCGATCTGCGACCGGGGTTCCGCGTTCTCGCTAACCGGGAGGTCACTTTGCTAGAAGGAGTTTCGCCTCACGTTTTCCCGGTCACTTTGTTGAATCCAACAAGTGCGAGAGAAAACGTTTCGAGCCTCCGAGCGACCTTGCAGCATGTCCGGAAAGGCGGGGCCCTAGGGGTGTTCCCGGCGGGACGGGTCGCTTTATGGAAGGAAGATCGAATGGCGGAACCCGTTTGGAACGAGCATGTCGTGAAGCTGCTTCAGCGAATGGATGCCACGATCGTTCCTCTCTGGTTCTACGGGAATCCTCCGGCGGCCATCAATTTGCTCTCTCGATTTTCGAGGCTTGTGCGGACCGCTTTGATCCCCACCGGTCTCGCTAAGATGCGGGGGCGGGAGATCGTGGCACGAGCAGGGGCGCCGATTGCAAGTGGGTCTCTTCGGGAGTTAGGGGAGAAGGGCGGACCATGGCTTCGGAAAAAGTTGGAATCGCTATCAGATTTAGGGAATTAGTTCGACCCGTTGGTTCTCTCACGACAGAGTCAATAAAAATGATGAGCCTGGTACAAGCGAATATTCATCTTCTCAAGCAAGCTGAGCGGCTTATTACGGCGATTGCTGATGCGGACTACGCCGCGCGTGATAGAACGCTTTATGGTTCGAGCCTGGGACAGCACCTCCGGCATTGTCTTGACCATTACACGTCCTTCCTGAAGGGGCTTCCTGAATCGGCAATCGACTATGACTATCGCGCCCGGGTTGAGGCGTTGGAATGCTCTACTGAATGTGCGGTTGATCAGATCAAGCGGCTTCGGGGTGACCTTGAGGATACCCAGATGTTGGAAATGACGACCAAGGTTCGGGTTAAGATGGATTGCGGTGAGGGAGAAGGTCAGTGGCATGCTTCCACCTTGGGACGGGAGCTGCAATTTTTGGTGAGTCATACCGTGCATCATTTTGCGATGATCAACGGAATGTGTTCTCATCGGGGTCTGGAAATGGAAGAGGGTTTTGGCCTCGCCCCTTCCACGATTCGTCATCGGGAGTTAATGAACATTGACTGAGTCGATCTTATCTCACTTGCTTTCGATATGACTAAACCGACATTTTTTGATAACTGATAGTCTCATGGATAAGGTCACGAGAATGAAAAGTCCCTTACAAGAGATTGCCGATTCAATTCCGGTGGAGGCACTTGCGGAAGATATTGCAAAAATGGGCGAATCCGGGCTGCTGGCCAAGCAGGGTCCTTTTGATGTTTATTTCGTTCCGGCTGGTGCGATTCCCAATATTTTGTTGGAGGTTGGGCGCCTGCGCGAGGTGACTTTTCGGTCGGTGGGAGCGGGGACCGGAAAGTCCCGGGACCTTGATCATCGTGACGAATATTACAGTCATCTATTTCTCTGGGATCGTGAGAAAAAGGCCGTAGCTGGGGGCTACCGTATTGCTCGAACTGATCTAATTTTTGCGGAGTGTGGATTTGAGGGGTTGTATACCGGAACGCTTTGCGAGTGTGACCAGCCTCTCCTTGATTATCTCAATCCTGCCCTTGAATTGGGACGTTCCTGGGTTCTTCCGGAATACCAAGGATCATTGCACGCTCTCTTTGGATTGTGGAAGGGGATCGGTCAGTTCGTGGCACGTTACCCGCGTTATCATAAACTTTTCGGGGCAGTTACGATCAGCGATGACTACAGTGCCATTTCGCAAAATTTGATCGTTCGATTTCTTCGGCGGACCAGGACCGATCGCAAATGGGGACAGGCCATGAGGGCCTTCATTCCGTTTATGGATCGGCCCGAGAGTTTGAGCCCGGGTCTCGCAAGCATCGAGGAGGTCTCGGCGAATGTTGCCAAGAACGAGCTGGATGGGAAAGGGGTTCCGGTCATCCTGCGACACTATCTTAAACTGAATGCGACGCTCCTTGATTTTGCCTACGACCCTAAATTTGGGGACAGCTTAGATGCGCTAGTTCTGGTCGATTTACGGGAAGCTCCGGCGCTCCTCTTGAAGAAATACATGGGCAAGGAAGGATACGCCCGCTTTGCGCGGGAGTATCGGGTCTAAGAGCGCGTGGAAGGGACTGTTACTTTTCCTAGTCTCTTTTCTTTTTGTCTTGGAGTTCCTTGCGGCGCTCTTCCAACTTTTTACTTTGCTCGGAAATTTCGCGCAAACGACGTTCGGCTTCTTGACGCATCTTTTCGGCTTTCTCGCGTTGTTCTCGCACTTGTTCTGCGACTTCCGCTTGAGCCCTTGTCCGATCTTTTTCCAATCCGGCGCGAGCGCGCTCCCGATTCATTTCTTCGTGACGTGCTGCTTGGTCGCGTTCCATGTGTTCGCGTCTTTCCTGATGTTCCACGTCGTGATGTTTCTGATCGTGGTGCTGATCGCTGAGTTGTTCACGTGCTTCGCGGAGCATCGCCAGTTCTCTTTTGGCGGCCTTGAGAGTATCGCGTAATTCTTCGGTCGCTCTGTGTTGCGGGTCACGAAGTGGTCGATTTTGAACGCGAGGAAAAGAGGCATAGGCAGCTTGTGCGATACGTCGGGCATCGTCGCGGTTTATTCTATTTTGAGCGAGGAGTTCGGAAAGGACCTTTTTCAGAGCATTGGACTGGTTTTGGTTCGCGATGGGACGTCGAGGTGATGGGCGGGTCTCGCGTTGGCGGGCGGGGGGAGCGAGTTTCTTTTTGGTCTCAAGGTATTTTTGGTCGGCCTGTGCGCGGGTCATGTCTCCACGTGCGACTGCTCCCTCGATCCGTTTCTTGATGGAATCCCAGTCTAGCTGCTCTGTTTTGACTTTTCTGTCGTCTTTGAGTTGTGGGCGACCAGCGCGTTCTCTTTCCTGGGCCTGCATGAGGGGGGAAAGCAAAGCTGTTAAGGTTAGAATGGGGATGAGTATTTTCATGGACCTGTTGGTAACATCTCGAGGGTGATTGTCGAGAAGTGGAACGGGATGGGTCTTTTCGCGGGACCGGGAGACTGTTAGGTCTTCAGGTGATCATTTTTATTTCGTGGATCCTTTTGTTGATCGGATCAGGTTTTTTTTGCGTGGTTTTTCGTGATCAGAGGATGTGGGTCACTGCGATACTGGATCAGGACTTTTGAGGTCGGGGAGCAGTGTGTCTTGGGAAAGACCTTTGGGAATGATGATAGCGAGGGGCCTTCCCAGTTCCTCACCGATGCAAACGCGGTGGTCCGTTCACTGGACTGTCGCACAAACCGGGTGTGGCGGGAGTGGAATCGTGGTGAGGCAAAGTTGTTTTTGGGATTGGTGATGAACCTGTGCTGGGAATCGTTTTGATCTGCTTGCTGTCGGGGGCGTGCAAGTTTGTCTTCCTTCACCAGATGACCGATGAGGCGGACGAGATTCATTTGCAGAATTACTAGGGATTGGGCGGGCTCAAGAAAAACGCCCCGTTTTCACGGAGCGTTTCTGAAAAGTGAAGGGTGGAGGGAATCTCTCCCGATCTACGAACCAGCGGCTTTCATTCGAAGAGCGCCTATTACGCTGAGTCCGCCGATGATCAGGAAGACGGCAATGCCCATTCCGGAAGCGCCGATTCCAGCAGATGGGATGACAGGAAGTGTCGGGGCCTCACCCACGATGGCGATCGGTGGCGGGACGATGAGGTCTTGAACGTCAAGCATCTTAGCCATGATATCGACATTCGCTAAAACCTCTTGATTCACCTCCTTATAATTAGCGACCATCTCTGGCGTGACGGTGGCAGCACTGTTTCCGAAAGAATTACGGATGTAGGTCAGAACTGCCGCAGTTTCTTCGTCTGTTTTGGTCGCTCCAACGGCCATCATCCCGGCGGCAAATTGGTATTCCGTGCCATTTACGGTAATGGCACCTTTGAGCCCGCGAAGTTGAATGCCAATGATATTTTCAACGGGCCCAGTGACCCATTCCGATTGGGCAAGAGGAGGACCAAGGTTGGTGACACCCTCGCCGTTCATGCCGTGACAGGCAAAACAAGCGGTTGCGGTGTATTGCGCTTTGCCAAGTTCCATCACGGCGGGGTCGATTGTATTTTCTTCGCTCACGGTTTTATCAGATTCGGATTTCGAACGGGCGGAAGTCTCCGTTGCTTTGGCGACTTCGTCCATCTTTTTGGGTTCGGCAAGTGAAAGTTCCTGCACTTTATAGGGGGGCGCGTTTTGGGGGTTGGCCTTGGTGAGGGTCAGAAGCCAGGCGATGAGGTCGCGGGTTTCGTAAGGGGAGAGAATCGTATCCATCGAGAGCATTGAGGACAACGGATTTGGTTCTTCGCTCAAATCACTGGTCTTTATCCGCCAGATGAGGTTTTCGCTTTCCTTGAGGTCGATGTGTTCCGCGGTGCGGTCTACGATGGTGCCACTTTTCGAAGAACCATTCTTGAGTTGCAGGCTGGCAAGGCCGAAGCCCGCGGCGATCTTGGCGTGAGGGAGCATGAGGGACTCGAGGAGTCCGGCGGCACTATGGCGCTGGGCGACTCCCATAAGGTTGGGGCCTGCTTCTCCTCCCTCGGTGTGGCCAGTTTCGTGGCGGTGGCACCTCATGCACTGAGCTGCGGCGTGGGTTTGGAATGCTTTGAAGCCGCGGATGGCGTCGCCACCTGCGAGGGTGGGCTCCCATTTCGCAAGAGGATCATCCGGCGAGAGGGATTTTTCATAGTTGGAGAGGGCTTCTTGAATGACGGGTTCTTCGCGTTTCCGGGCGGCGATGAGGAGGTCGAGCTTCGTGGCGCGGTCGCTTTTGCCTTCAGCGAGGGTGGCAAGACCGTCTCTGAGAAAGGGGATGGCGTGCTCGGCGGGGAGGTCGCCGATGATTCTCCAGGCAGTTTGGCGGCGGCTCGTGTTGTCGGATTTGAGCGCGCCTTGAAGCGCGGCGACGGTGGAAGCGGGATCACGTTTTGAGGCAATCTCGAGCGCCTTGGCCGCGAGGGTGTCGTTGTCCGAGCGGGCTGCTTCGGTTAAAATGTCGTTGCCATTTTCGGGGGTGCCTTTTAGGAAGAGGTCGAGTGCACTGGCGCGGGTTTCGCCATCAGTTTTGGCGTCGCGGATGATGCGGGTGAGGCTCCCAGAATCGAGACCTTCGTGCTCGATGCCGTATTTAAGAGCGAGCTTCATGGCGTCGCTGAAGATGGCAGGGCCGCCGCTGAGGAGGAGGCCGATATTGTCGCGGAGGACCTTTGCCATGATTGCGGGATGGCGGGGAGGGAGTGGAGAGTGGTTGCCCAGTGATTGGTCGACTTCGTGCGGGTTCTCCCACATCGTGAGAAGGCGCATCGCTTCCTTGCGTTCTTCGATCGGAAAGACGGGATTGGCAGCTGCTTTGAGGAGGCGGGTGAGGTTTTGCTCGTTCGGGATACGGTAGGCGCTGTGGATGAGGCGGCGCAAGATCATGCGGGTAAGCGGACGCTGCTGAGTCCCGAGCGATGGGTCGTCGAGAAGGGCGGTGACGACGGGACGAGCTTGCTCGATGGGGGTGTCATGGATGGCGCGGATGGCGTCATTGGCGATCTTGAGATTGGTGTCGCCCAAGAAAGAGATGACCTTTAGGCTACCCATGCGGCGCAGAGTAATGACGGCGGCATGGCGGACTGCTTCGGAGTCATGGCGAACGAGGCCGGCAAGTTGCTCTTCGGTCGCGGTTCCAAGGAGGGCCATCACTCCGGCGTGGCGCAAGACGGGATCCTTGTTGCCATTGAACGCGATCATTTCAAGGACAGCGGGCAGGGCTGTGGGGTCGCCAATGCGGCCGATAGAGATGGCCGAGAGGGTGCGAACACGGGCGTCGCCATCGGTCAGAAGTGGGGTGAGGAATTCCGCTGATTTGAGGGTGGATTCTCCGAGCATTTTTGCGACTTGGGCGCGCACCCGTGGATCGTTTTTTGGGAGAAGTTGCACGAGGAAGTTCGTCGCCATTGCATTGCCCTTACGGGCCATGATGCCGAGTCCCCAGATTCCGTGGAGGCGCTCGAGAGGGTTGATCTGCTGGTTGGCGGAGCCGGTGAAAAGAGCGAGGCCTTCGGGGCGGGAAGCGAGATGCATCTGGGCGCGAAGGCGGACACGCATGTCGGGGTGGGCGAGGAGATCTCCGAGGGTGCGGGCGGAGGTGGTTTTGAAGTCGGTCGAGTTCAGGAGTTCATCGACGCCTTTCCCGGGGTTCTTTTCGGCGAGGGTATAGATCCGGCCGGCGTCGTGTGATTCCCAGCCGGTGACGAAGTCCGAAACGTAGAGTTTACCATCGTATCCCCATTCGAGGTCGGTGGCGGCGACGCCCCAGTTGAACTTGCCGGATTGATCAACGGCGAATCCGGCACCTTCATCCTTGATGCTGAAATTCCAGATGCCGGAGGCGGCGGCTCCGCCACGGTAGTCGCAGATGAGGAATTGATCCTTGCAGCCGAGACTGTAGCCGCTGCCGGGATAGTAGGCCAGTCCGGAGGGACCGGAGGTCAGGTTGAGGATGGGTGGGACGATGTGTCCGGGCTGGGCGTCGTTCTTGGGCGACCACATTTTTTCCTGCATCCACTGATTGATCGGGCGGTTTTTGATCCCGGCGGTGGTGTGAAAGGAATGGAGAACCTGGTGGCCCATGCGCCAACCGGAGTCGGCACCTTCGAGCATGAAGACGACGCGGGCGCGGTCGCCTTGGTCGGAGTTGTTGTCGACGGTGATTCCGGTGCCAAATTTATCGAAGGCGATTTCCTTGGGATTACGGAGTCCGGTGTGGACGACTTCCATGTTGGAGCCATCCGGTTCGAAGCGGAGGATGGCGCCTTGGTTGGGGTATTTGTATTCACGCCCTTCCTTCGTGGTGAAAGAGAAACCGCGGTCGCCGATGGTGGTGTAGAGTCGGCCATCGGGTCCTAAGGCGAAGCCGTTGAGGTCGTGACCGGAGAAGGAAACGCGCACGCCAAAGCCATCTTGCACGACCTGGCGTTGATCTGCTTTGAGATCGCCATCGTCGTCCTGGAGGCTCCAGATATTGGGGATGCAGGCGAAGTAGATCTTGCCTTCGAAGGCCATGATGCCGGCGGCGGTGCCATCAAGGAGGTCATTGAATTTCTCGGCGAAAATTTCCGATTTATCGGCGATGCCATCGCCATCGGTATCGATGAGGACGCGAATTTTTTCAGAAACCTCGGTGAGCTTTTTGAGTGGGAGTTTTTCTTGCCACTTCTCGTGCATCGCGGCCCGGTCGGCGGTGGTTTGGGACGAGATGTCATCCATGAGCCAGTAGAGGTGGTTGCGATTGTCCTCGACCCCGAAGCGGAAGCGGTGGGTTTCGGCGAGGTAGACATGGCCCTTTTCATCGACGGTGAGAGCGGTGGGGGAGTAGACGCCGAGGGTTTTGTTTTCGGCGAAGAGTTGCACCTTGGACCCCTGCGGAACAGTCAGGCCGGGGAGGACATCGGTGGCGACGAGTCCGTCTTGGTTTGTCTTGGCCTCGCGGTATTTCGGTGGGGGGAAGAAAGGCGTCTCCTTGTCTGAGAAGACGATGTGGTCGGCATTGATAATGCCCCATCCGCCGGGTTCGGCATCGATGATGCGGAGACGGGCGGTCTTGCCGAGGTGGTCGGGAAGGGCCCAGACGACTTGGCGCATCGCGAGGTCGTTTTGACCGGTGGCTTCGATGACGACCTTACCGTCGATGAGGAGTTGGACGGCAGTTTTTGATTTGTGGTTTCCGCCCGCAATTTGGAAGCCGAGGTAAGTGAGGTTGATTTTAAACTCCGGAGAGGTGAGGGTTCCGGTCGCTTGATCACCTCCATGGGCGGAGCTTACGAAGTATTGATCGGAGTAGGCTGTCACCTTGCCGTTCATTCCTTCCGGGCTGATGGCAGAGGGGGCTTTGCCGAAAGCGGTGCCTTCGATGGCCCACTCGCCAAAGCCATCTGACTCGAAAGTGTCGAAGACCAAATCGGTGGCGAGGGTTGGGAGAGTGAGGGAAGCGAGGAAAAGGGAAAGACGCATGTCAGAGAACATTAGGGTTAGTGCTAAGGATGGGGCGAAGTCGGGATTACGCAAGAAATCCAAAGACAATTCTCCCCTGCAGGAAAGACACAGAAAGGATGGATTTGTCTCTAAAAAGGCGTCCGATTTTTTGGCCTTTGTTGAGGAAGTAGACACGGTCATCGATTTTGACCTCGGGGTTGGGCCGGTAAGTGAGAACGTGGTTGGGCTTGCGGGACTTTTGCGAGGAGGTCCAGACGTGAAGATCCTTTGGGGAGTGAAGGCGTTTGCGGAATACGACGGGCTCAGATTCACTTTTGCGGAAGACCTTGATGCCGGAAAAGGTATTTCCTTGGTTGATTGAGCCGGCGAAGGTCGGGGTTGCCCGCGTGTTCGAATTGCAAAATGGCTCCGTTAAATTACGCACGATGAAGGGTGTGGTATTCCCGAGGTGGGGAGCAAGAGGGGGCTTTCTTTTCCGAGCAGGCTGGGAGGAGGGCGAGGGTGGCGAGAAAGAGACGCGCTGTCATGGCGATCCAAATCCTAACTGCCGACCTTAGCGACAGAATGCTAGAAACAAGGGCTTCTGGAAGCTTTGCGGTGATCGTGTTCTCTCTTTTTTGGTCCTTTGCGCTGAGTTCTTTTGCGAATTGGTCGGCCCACACGATCGACGTGCATGAATGGGGCGTGAATGTCTTCGACTGGAATCCGCGTAAACCGCTCACTCAGGATTTCCCCGACTATTTCTATACCGAAAAATTACCCGGTGAGTTTCTCCCAGGGGGGAATCCGAGGGTGAGGGATTTACGACCCGATAGTGGAATGGGTGGAAACCTCTTCTTTACTTTTACCCGTCACAAAGAGTTCTTCGAGGCTGATGGTTTCACGGCGGTTTAGCGTGAATCAAGGGAATATCCATCCTGATGCCGAGGGGGAAGCAAATCCCCAGTTGCAGGAAATTCGAAAAATCTTGGAGTGAAATGAGAGGTCTTACGCCAGTTTCGATTTCCAAAAGAAAGCGGCAATTCCAGAAACGACAAAGGTGCCAAGCCAGCAGGCGAGAATGAAAAGATGAATCCTGTAGCCGGGGCGGAGTCGCGTGACCTAGGGGAGCGGAGTGACGATCCAATACTTTGCAAGCAAGACTCCGAGGACGATGAAGGCAACGAGGGGAATGTAAGTTTCCGGGATCATGAGCTACCTTGACTTGGGCGCGGCTTGGTCTGGGTCGTCTTCGTCTAGTTTTTGTTTGGCGCTCTCTAGGCGTTCCCGAAGCTTTTCAAAAAGTTCCTTCTGATTGGGAAGATCGGCGATTGCGGTCGCAAGGGACATTGTGCCGAGTATCAAGAAGATGCTGTAACTTGCGAAGTTGCCGCGCACCACGGCTTTTGAAATTTGCTTAAAATCGTAGTCGGGGAGACGCTTTGCCAAGGTGCGTCGCTCGATCCAGACCGAACCCATCCAGAACGGAATCAGCATGACAATCGAGGCGGCCGCATTACTGATATAGAAAGTTTCAGTGGGCATGAGACCGCCAAAAAATACGGTCTGGATGGCTCCTGTAGAAACGAATGGATGTGCTTCTAGGCCGATCGCAGACAGTCCCATCGAGATTGGGATCGTTCCTATCGTCCAGAGAAGCCAAGCGAAGGGGATCCCCGCGATGGTCGACTTCCAATTTGCGTTCAAGGCGTGCCGGTATGAATCGGCATAGCTCAACCGGAGGACGCGCATGACGAACCATCCTTCGATTCCCGCGATCACGAAGATGCCCATCAGCGTCGCGAAGCTGTGGGGTAAGAACGAGGGGAGCGCGACATTTGCGATCATTTCTTATTTCCTTCTGTTGATGACGGTGATCCAAGGTGGGGTTTTAGGCGAGGTTTGTGAGGATGGCCGCTCCCATTTCGGCGGTGTTAACCTGGGTCTCGCCCTCGGCTCCAGTGAAGAGGTCGCCGGTGCGAAGGCCGGCATCGATAGCGGCTTGCACGGCGGCATCGATGGCGTCGGCGGCTGCGGACTCGCCGAGGGAGTAGCGGAGCATCATGGCGACGGAGAGGATCTGGGCGATGGGGTTGGCAATACCTTGGCCGGCGATATCGGGTGCGGAGCCGCCGGAGGGTTCAAACATGCCGAAGTAGAGGCCGTTCTCCTTGACGTTTCCGAGGGAGGCTGACGGGAGCATGCCGAGGGAACCGGAGATCATGGCCATTTCATCGGAGAGGATGTCGCCGAAGAGGTTCTCGGTGACGAGGACGTCGAAGGAATCGGGGCGCTTGACCATTTGCATTGCGGCGTTGTCGACGTAAAGGTGATCCAGAGCGACCTCGGGGTAGTGTAGGGCAACTTCGTTGGCGGTTTCGCGCCAGAGGACGGAGGTAGCGAGGACGTTGGCTTTGTCAACGGAGGTAAGCCGTTTATCGCGGCCCATCGCGGCCTTGAAAGCGACGTGGAGGATTTTTTCGATCTCGGACTTTTGGTAGACCATGGTGTCGAAGGCGACGGGTTCGCCATCGCGCATCTCGCGGCCCTTGGGCTCGCCAAAGTAGATGCCGCCGGTGAGTTCGCGGACGCAGAGGACGTCGAAACCATTCGGGATGAGTTCGTTTTTAATGGGAGAGGCGTGGGTGAGGGAGGGATGGCAGGAGCCGGGGCGGAGGTTGGCGAAGAGGCCGAAGTGTTTGCGGAGGGGGAGAAGGGCACCGCGCTCGGGCTGGATGTCAGGCGGAAGGTTTTCCCACTTGGGTCCGCCGACGGAGCCGAAGAGGATGGCGTCTGCTTTTTCGCATGCTGCGATGGTTTCCTGGGGAAGAGGGGTTTCGTTGTTGGTGGCATCGAGGGCGGCTCCGCCGACGAGGTGGGTGGAGCGGGAGATTTGAAAGTCGAATTTCGAGGCCACTGCGTCGAGGACTTCGAGGGCGACGAGCATGACTTCGGGGCCGATTCCGTCGCCGGGGAGAACTGTGATGGTGTGATTCATAGACAGTTCCTAGGTTGAGGAGATGGTTTGCTAAACTCTAAATTTGAAAATCTCACCTTCTGGGACGTGAAAACCCCGCAAGGCCGGAGGGCGATGCGGGGTTTTCGGGTTTTGAAAATTGGGATGGGCGTATTAGGCGTCCTTTTTCTCAGCAGCTTTTTCGGTCGCGGTGTAGCCCTTTTTCTTGAGGGCTTTGATAAGGTCGGCGACTTTCACGGAATCCTTCGCGGTGACGACGGTTTCTGCTTTATCTCCGGTTTTTGGACCGCATTTTGCTTTCGAGACTCCTTTGACGCTTTTTAGTGCAGCCTGCACTATTTTTGGACAACCGGATGCTCATTTAAGGCCCGACACTTCGAGAGTGACGGTCTTTTCGTCAGCGGCGATGGCTTCGAATCCCGGCGCGACGCCAATTACTGCCGGAGCAGCGATGGCACCAGCGGAGAGAACTGCGAAGGCAGCAATCATGGTGATTTTAGTTTTCATAATCTTAGAATGAGATTGGGAGCTTGATTGCTCTTTACTCTCACTAGGCAGTGAATCACAAAGTTGGGGGTTCTCCTAAATCTTTTTTATTCCCACGAAGGTGAACTTTTTTTCATGATCCATTCGAGATCGATTTGCTCACCGACTGGGAAGTCATAATCACGGTGCTTTTCAAATCCGTATTTTTGATAGAAGGCGATGGCGCGTTTGTTCTCGCTGAAGACGCTGAGGTAGATCTCGGGGGCTTGGCGAACCGCGAATTGCTCAAAGGCCCAGTTCATAAGAAGGTCACCGAGGCCGTGGCCGAGAAAAGTTTGGCGGAGGTAGAGCTGCCAGATCTCCATGGCGTCGGGGAGTGGGTTTACGGCTGGGACGTGAACGGGGCCAATTTTAATGAAGGCGATGAGGTCGTTTTTATGCTCGATGACTTGGTGAATGAGGCGCGGGTCGGCGAGTTCTGCGGTGACGACTTGGTCGGAGTAGGCTTCGGTGAGGAAGGTTTGGAGGTCGGCCGGTTTGTAGAGTGGGCCGAAGGTTTCGATAAAGGTGTCGCGGCCGAGGCGGGCGAGCGCGGAGATGTCGCTTTTGGTGGGGGCGCGGAGTGAGATTTGAGATTTGAGCACGAAGTGTGAACGTTGAAATTTGAACGGAGCGGGGTTGAGGGGGCTCGCTTTTACTCTTCGAGTTGCTTGAGTTGGATGTTGCGGAACCAGACGGGTTGCCCTTCGGCCTGGAGAGCGATGTGGCCGTGGGAGAGTTGGATGGGAGCTCCGGCTTCGAAGAGGGCCTTGGTGGGGACGACGGCGCCCTGCGGGTCGAGTTGGGGTTTTTGGTAGCGGAGGACTTCCTCGCCGTTGACGCGGTGGATGATCTCAGTATTTCCTCGTACTTCGATTTCAATTTTGACCCATTGGTCGGCAGAGAGAGTGGGGGCAGAGGATTGGACGATGTGTTGGGTGATGAGCTTGCCATCCATTTCGAGGTTGGTGCCGGGGGTGCAGACGTTGCCGGTGGGGCGTTTTCCTTTCCCTTCATCGGCGAGGAACTGGAACTCGAGGCTGACGGGGAAGCCTTGGTCGAGGGTCATGGATTGGGGTGGTTGGGAGTGGACCATGATGCCGCTGTTGAGGTTCACGTAGTTGGGGGCATCCGGCATCATTTCCCCGGCGAACTTGTATTCCATGCGAAGGATGTAGTGCGAGTAGGAGAGATTGGTATAAAGGTGGCCGAATTTCTTATCGAACTTCGGGTATTTATCGTAGTGGCATTTCAGGATGCCGTCTTCGACACGGAAGGTCTCGAAAGTGTTTTCGCCGAGGGGATGCTGGGCGATTTTGGGCGTCCAGCCGGTGAGGTCTTTGCCATTGAAGAGGGTGACCCATTCGGAGGCTTGCAGCGGGAGGAGGAGGAAGACGAGGGGGAGAAGATTGCGAAACATGACGAGATCATGGTTCGCTGAGGGGGAGTTGGGAATCCCGGAGAGCCTTTTTTTATTCGGTGCTTTGACGACTGATGACTGGGGGTGGGGCATTTTTAGGGCGAGGCGGGCTCTTTGTTGCTGATCCTTCATGTCTTGGAACATGGTGCGGGACTGTTCATAAGTGCGGACCGCCTGCATGTAGCGATCCTGTTTCAGCGAAAGTTCGATGGTGTCGTTTCTTCGGTCTTCGGTGATTTGTTTCATCTGCTCGACTTGGCGGGTCAGAATTACGAGGTCTTTTGGAAGGTCTTTTGGGTCGGTTTCGAAGTCGGGAAGGATGTCGGCGCGATCTGAGTTGGCGCTGATGCGGGCCATGTCGGTTCCGGCGATGCGTTCGACCTTGATTGATCTCTGGATGGTGTTGGCGCTGATGTTCGGGATGCCTAATGAGGCAACCTTTGCGACTTCTCCCATTGAGAGGCTGGCGATTTCATTGGCGATGAAATTTTCAGATTGGCGGTCGTGATGGGTGGTGAGGATTTGGATGATGGCGGTGCTTTGAGGGTCGCCAGAGATTTTTGGGGCGTCTCCGGCGGGGGAATCACAGGAGGGGAGGGCGAGACAAAGGACTGCGAGTGAGGGGATTGTTTTCATATTGGGAGGGGAGGGATTCAGACATACGAGATGGTTTAATGTTCAGATTTCGGAAAAAGAGTCGGCAAGGAAGGGTGGATTTGCAGGATGACGGCATGAAGATTTCTGTGGGATTGTTTTTGGTTTTCGTTCCGATGGTGGTCGGGCGGGTTGTGCCGCCGTCACTGAAGGCTTTGGTGGAGTCTTCGGTGATGAAACCGGCTTCGATTGGGGTGTTTGTGGTGCCGTTGGAGGGTGAGGAACCGGTGATAGTGTGGCGGGCGGATAAGGCCTTGATTCCGGCATCGACGATGAAGGTGATTACGACGGCGACGGCGTTGCAGGTTTTGGGGCCGGAGTTTGCTTTTGAGACGAAGATTTATTTGA
>JBLIDI010000080.1:0-14849 GCA_047634075.1 Akkermansiaceae bacterium | reverse complement strand
CGGCGACGGCGGAGGAAGGGAGCGGGCCGAGGGATTTGCGGTGGTGTTTCTCGTAACCCGTTGGTAATCAGCTGAAGTTATTTTTATTATCGTTTGTAGTGCCTAATAATGGGAGGTGGGCTCTGAGGCTCCCTTTCCTTGGGGCCGAACACTTGGATGGGACTACTTTGTGCGAGGAGTGAAGGCGGCCTTTGTTTTCACGCTCGTGGTGGTGCGCATTTTGGTTTGCCATTCCTTGGGCTTTGTGGGGAGAACGGTCTCGTCTCGGTAGCCTTTTTGTAACTCAAAGAGCTGCTTGCGAATGTCTTCGATGAGTTCCTTTTTTTCGGGATTCCCGTAGAGGTTCTTGAGCTCGTCGGGGTCCGTTTTGAGATCGTAGAATTCCCACTCGCCGAATTCATAGAAGTTAATGAGTTTGTAGCGCTCGGTGCGGATGCCATTGTGGCGGGGAACTTGGTGGTAGGAGGGATACTCGTAGTAGTGATAGTAGATGGATTTTCTCCAGTCGGCGGGCTTGTTTCCCTTCATCAGTGGGACGAGCGATTGGCCCTGCATGTCTGCGGGGATTTCCGCTCCGGCCATTTCGAGGAAGGTCTGGGCGTAGTCGAGATTCTGGACAAGGTCGGTGTTGCGTGATCCGGGCTTGATGACGCCGGGCCAGGAGACGATGAGGGGCATCTTCAAAGATTCCTCATACATCCAGCGTTTGTCATACCAACCGTGGTCGCCAATGTAGAAGCCTTGATCGGAGGAGTAGACAAAGATGGTGTTGTCAGCGAGGCCTTCATCATCGAGGGTCTTGCGGAGGCGCGCGAGGTTTTCATCAACCCCTTTAATACTACGGAGGTAGTTCTTGGCGTAGCGTTGGAACTTCCAGCGGACGAGGTCGCGGCCGGTGAGCTTGGCTTCGCGAAAGGCCTTATCCTTGGGGCCGTATGCGGCGCGCCAAACCTTGAGTTGCTCCGGAGTCATGCGTTTCATGTTCAGGTAAGCGGAGCGGTCTTCGCTGGGTCGACGTTGTTTCGGGATTACGAGATCGGGGGTCAGGTCGGTGAAGAGATCGTGGTCGAGATACATGTGGCGCTCGATTTCCATCTCTTGGTGTTGCGCGGGAATGCGGCCTTCGTATTGGTCGAAAAGGGTGGACGGCTCGGGGATTTCGATATCGTCGTAAAGATGGAGGTGGCGCAACGCGGGCATCCAGGTCCGGTGCGGGGCCTTGTGCTGACACATGAGCATGAAGGGCTTACCGAGAGCCTTTGATTCTTTGACAAACGCGATGGCCATGTCGGTGACGATGTCGGTGCAGTATCCCGGGACAATCTTACGACCTTCGGGGGTGATCATGGCAGGGTTATAGTAGTCGCCTTGTCCAGGGAGGACGGCCCAGGAGTCGAATCCCTGGGGTTTCCCTTTGAGGTGGGATTTACCGTAGAGGGCGGTGTGATAGCCGGCCGCGCGGAGAATCTTGGGGAAGATTTGTTGGTTCCAATCGAAGCTATTCCCGTTGTTCATGAAGCCATTGAGGTGGCTGTGCTTACCACTCATGATGACGGCGCGGGAGGGGCCGCAGATCGAGTTGGTGCAGAAGGAGTTTTCGAAGAGCATACCGGCGGCGGCGAGCTTATCGATTTCCGGGGTGGGATTGACGAATTTGAGCCAACCGTTGTAGGCCCCGATGGCGTGGGGCGCATGGTCATCGGTGAAGAAAAAGACGATATTGGGTTTCTTCGCGTGGCTGATAGCGACGAGAGGAAGGAGGAGGAGGAGAAGGAGAAACTTCATTAGCCGAAGCTAGAGAAGCGGGAATGACTTGTCCAGCGAGCGAGGCATGATTCCCTTTGGGGGCTCATTTGACGGGTTTTGGCGAGAGGGAGCCTGGGGGGCAGAAAAGAGGCTATTGGAGGTCGGCTTCGGCCTTCTTGCCAACCCGCTCGAGAACAAGAGCGTAAACGTCGATTCCCCGGTCGCCGACGATGCTTCTTGCCGTGAGAGTCAGTTGGTCCCGCCCCGACTCCAGAGTAAGGATGCCAAGATCAAGGGGCTTGAAGTCTTTCACAAAGTAATGAGACATGGCGACGCGTTCTTTTGATTTGTCCCAGAAGGGCGGATCGAAGGCCTCGGTGGCGGTAGCTTCTGTCGTCGACTGACCCCACGCAAGCCGGATCCTGGCGCCGATGTTTGGTGCAGGGCAGGTGTAGTGGACGGTCGCGCGATACTTTCCTGCCTTGCCGACTTTGATATCCCAAGTGATGGCGTCGTCCCGGTGTGTCCAGTGTGTGAAGAAGGAATTGTTCGGGGCCTTTGAGCTCCGCTGAATGGTGCCGTGAGGGATTCCGTCCCGGGCGGGCAGCGTCGTCGATTCCGCATAGCCGACGGTGAACGGTCGCTCGGCATTGGCGGCAAAGTGTTGCTTGGCTTCGGGGCGGTAGGCGGCCGAGGCCTTCCGAAGTTCTGCCGCAATCTTAGGATGGTTCTCGGCAACATCGTGGTGCTGTCCCCGGTCGTTTAGAATATCGAAAAGAGCGCCTTTTTCATCCATGCGGAATCTCGCGGTGCGAACGGTTATCCGCTTTTTCCCCCAGACACTGAAGAGCGGGCGATCAGGCCATTCGGCTTTGGGATGCCCCTGCAGCAGGCCTGCGAAGCTGCGGCCTTCGATCGGCTTCGCCGTTTTGACAGGCACTTGGGCCAGCTCGGTCAGGGTGGGAAGCAAGTCGATCGCGCCAGCAACTTCGGTGATCGTCCCGCCAGCGGGAATTTTGCTGGGCCAACGGATCAGAAACGGAGAACGCAGCCCCCCTTCATCGGTGCTCCCTTTTTTGCCTTTCATCCCACCATTCCAGCGGAAGCTGTTGGGCCCGTTGTCGGAAAAGTAGAGTACGATCGTTTGATCGCGCAGTCCGAGGGCGTCCAATTTCTTCAGAATGCGACCGACGTTCCAATCGATGTTCTCACACATCGCCAAGGCGGCGCGGGTCGCGGGAAGGTCTTCCTTTTTGGGATCACGATTTCGCATCGCCGGATCGAGACCATCGAACTTCTCATAAAACCTATCGTCATCGTAAAAGGGGGAGTGCGGGGTGTTGAAGGGGACGTAGCACAAGAAGGGCTTTTTGTGGTGTTCCTCGATAAAACGGAGGGCGTGATCGGTGAGATCGTCGGTGAGATATCCCTTCACCTGCTTCCGGTTTTGTCCCAGGGCGGGCTGAGGTAGTGACCCCAATGCCCCGAGGTGAAACCGTAGAATTCATCAAAACCGCGATCAAGCGGATGATAGGGCGCTTGTGTGCCATTGTGGCACCTCCAAAACGCACCTGTGGCATAGCCGCTCGTCTGAAAAAGGTCGGGCAGCGTGGTTTCGTCTGGGTTGAGTCGGCCCGTCCCCGCGCTCACACCACGAACTCCCGTGCGGAAATAGGAACGCCCCGTCAGAAACTCAGCTCGGGTGGGAGCGCAAACCGCGCACACGTAGAAATTCTCAAGCGTCGTCCCGACCTTCGCCCGCGAATCGATTCATAGGGGAAGGTCTCATTGCGGCAGGCGGGTCTCAAGCCGAGAAGCACCGCCAGGCCGCATTACGTGAGGGCGGCCTACCGCCACCGCAGCTCATGATCTTCCCCGTGTCGGGGATGTTTTGGATCGACACACCGGAGTTCGAGGGCGGCGCCCCCGTCGCTGAGTTTCATATCGATCCAGCCGTAGGGCTTCCCCTTCCCGAAATAATAGCCGACCGGTGGTTGATTGATCATGTCAACCCCGATCCATTCCTCCACCGCCCAATCGTGGGTGTGGCCGAAGAAACAGGCCTTGGCACGCTTGTGCTTGGTCAGGACCTTCAGAAGTGATTCGCTCTCGCTTTGACTCAATCCCTTGCTGGGCCGAACACCCGGGCGAGGATAGGGATTGTAGTGGATGAATCCCAATACCGGCAACGCTCCCTGTTCTTGGTCAGCGAGTTGCTTGCCCAAGCACTCCAGCTGGTCGTCGCCCAACGTGCCCCGGTCGGAATCCAGGAAGATGAGCTCTCCTTTGGAAAGCGTCAAGGCACCGACATGGCGGGCCGCTTGCTCCACTTTTAAATCGGGAATCACCTGCCAGAGCAGCTTGCGGTTGTCGTGGTTTCCGATGGTGACATGCACCGTAATCCCCGCTTCGCGTAGTGGCTTGAGGAGGCCGAGAAACTCCTGGTATTCATCAGCGGTGCCACTCCTGCGGGCGCAATCGCCATTAACAATCGCGTGAGCGGGCCGTGGGTTCAGGTTGAGGATGTCTCGCACCACGCGGGTAAGCCATTCGGCCATGTTGACGCCCTCATGCTCGTCCTGCTTGATCGGTGATCCCGGCCACTTGGTTCCGTAGATGAACCGCTTTAGGTCAGCATCGATGTGGGTGTCGGCCCGCAAGGCAATCGGGTCCGGGTCGAGTGGACGCTGCGAGTCATCGCTTTCCGCGAGGGACAGCCGGGGGCATAGGAGAGTGCCGCCCGCGATGCCAAGAGTGTTGGCGATGAATCCGCGGCGGGTAAAAGGAGGAAGGGTAATGGGCATGATCAAGATAGGTTTGATTGACGAGGATCCATCTTCCTGAGCGCAAACACGCTATCATCACAGATTCAAGGGGCTCGCTTTTCCTCCGCGCCTTCGATTCAACACCAATTTTTTACGAATCACGCCGTCACTCCGAAAAAGATGATTCGAATCTCATCTTGCGCCTTTCATTCCCCCATCGAATCTTCACAACTGCGGCCAAGCAAGGACTCAATCCCTTCTGAAAATCTCCTCCTCCATCCAATCGTGAAACAACTTCTCCAAGCTCTCGCCCTCGTAACCGCAGTGGCCAGCACACCCCTCGTGGCACAAACAAGGTGGAGCCATTCTTTCAAGGTCGCCGACGGCCCGATTCCCTTCTTCGAGGGCGGCGTCCTTTCCCCCCTGCGAGCCTTCAACTTAGAGACCGACGAACCCGGATACGCCCTCAATGGATTCGCCTCGCGACCCAACCCAAACGCTCCCGACGAACCCAACGAAATCCAATTCCTCTCCCGCTTCGACCACTCCGGCCAAAACCTCTGGAACTTTGCTCTGGAACCCGGTGGGGCCGCCCGTGAGCTCGACCTCGTTCCCCTTGCCAGCGCGCCGGACCTGCTCTTCGCCACCTACCACGAAGCGCCGAAGGCCACGACCAAAGCCTTCCGCCTCGGCCTTTTCAGCGGCAGCGAGAACTCCACTATTCTTGCCAAACGCTTCGAAACCAGCATCACCGAACCGCACGCCGTCGAGTTCTTTGATGACGCCCGCATCGGCGCCACCATCGACCGGGGACCCACTCTCGACTCCGTCGTTTTTGATCAATTCGGCGACATCATCTTCCACAAACGCTACTCCTCCCCGGGTTTTTCAGCGTCCACAAGATCGAACACCCAGTCCTTTGTTCGCGACTTTCTCCCCGGTCGCGATGCCTACCTCACCTCCGTCAGCAACAAATCCGACTTTCCCAACCAGATCACTCTCATCTCCTTCTTCACCGACCTTGCAGGCGAGGTCACCTCCAGCAGTTCCTTGCAATTTTCCCCTGAAATTATCGGAGCCTTTCCCCTCCCATCCAGTCTCGCAGACGGCGGAATCCTCTACCGCTTTGTAGGAAATTTTAACGGGATCACCGTCGGCGGAACTCCCCTCCCCGTCACTCACCTCATTAAAATCAACGCGGACAGAAGTCTCGCTTGGGCCCACACCATCTACTCCAGCCTCCTCCAAGGCGTCTTCTCCACCCCCGATGCCCTCTATCTCACCGGATCACAACGCACACCAAATGGCAATGCCCCCGGCCAAACCGACGCCCTCGTCATCCAACTCGACCCCGCCACCGGTGCGCTCCTCAACCAAGCCGCCTTCGCCAACATCGCGGACCTTGATTTTGTTCAGGGACTCATTGCCGACGGCAATCACACCTTCATCACCATCAACAGCAGGGCGTCGGGTTTCGATCCCGAAACACCCTCCCGCAGCGCCACCTCAACCCTTGTGAAGATGGACCTCAACCTCAAGAACCCCGTCGCCAAGCGATCCCTCGGCGATGATCAGATCTCCTTGCTCTCAGTAGACCGCCCCCTCCAGAACGACACCCGTTTCATTTTCAGTCAGTCTCAAAACGCCGATCGCGAAATCCGCGCCTTCACTCTGGACGGCAACCTCGAACCCGTCTCAGACTGCCACCTTTTCACTTCCTTTACTCCCACCCTGGGCACCGTCCCCGTCACTCTTTCTCGCCTTACTGTCACCATCGCCCCCGCTTCCGTTACCGCAACCGACCTCACCACCGCCATCGCCGACACCACCATTCCCCTCACTTCATATCCCCTGACGACCACCGAAGTCTGCAGCCTCACCCGGGGTCTGGAAATCCAACTCGCCGAAAGCGGAGACGAACTCATCCTCACTTTTCCAACCGAGGTCAATACCACCTACCGCCTCCTCTTTGCGCCTGACCTCGCCAATCCCTTCACCGAAGTCGACGCCCTTACCGGCTCCGGGAATCCCGCCACTTTTACCCGCCCGCTCGGCAACGGCAGGGGCTTCTACCGCCTTTCGCCACCACCCACCGGAGAGTAAACCCTCTCTTGTTCAATCCGCGGGTGCTGAGGTAATTTGGCTTTGCGCTGTTTTCAGCGAGTGCGCCATGCTGTGACTTACCCAAGTTCGAAACACGGTCCCGGTTTTCCCATGCGTCATTCCACTGAAAAAGAAACACTCGTTTCATCCCAACGAATTAGGGGAGCCTGACCAGTTCTCCTTTACGGGCTCGATTTCCGAGTGGAGATCCAGCGGTTCGAGGATTGAGAGACCTTCAGCATTCCCCTTTCCTCCCTTCCCGATCCCTGCAACGACGTCCCCAAGCAGTCCACCCAAAAGGCGAATTCCGGATTTGTGCCCGGACTCTTTCCCCCCAATTTTGCGGTCGAATCTCTCCAAAGATGTTTTATGAAACGGCTTGATGGCCTTCAGAGGACGATTCTTCTTCTCAACGATGTCACTTCCGAAAGTCGTTCGCTCTTGATTTTTCCGTATCCCTATCCACCGTCTGCCCATGTCTTACGATCTCGTCGTTATCGGTGGTGGCCCTGGCGGATATGTCGCGGCCATCCGGGCCGGTCAGCTTGGTAAAAAAGTAGCCTGTGTTGAAATGGAACGCGCCGGCGGAACCTGTCTCAACTGGGGCTGTATTCCTACCAAAGCCCTCCTCAAAAACGCCCACCTCTATCACCAACTCAAGCACGATGCCGGCACCTTTGGCCTGAGCTTCGATAATCTGAGCTACGATTGGTCCAAGGTTATCGGCCGCTCCCGTAAAGTTTCCAGCAATCTTGCTGGCGGCATCGAATTCCTCTTTAAGAAGAACAAGGTCGATTACGTGAAGGGCTTCGGCTCCGTTCAGTCACCCGGTAAGGTCGAGGTCAAGAAGACCGACGGCTCCACCGAGATTCTCGACGCCAAGAACGTCATCATCGCGACCGGTGCCAAGTCCCGCGAACTGCCCGGCCTCCCCTACAGCGGAACCTCTGTTATTTCCTCCAAAGAGGCCATGATCCTCGAAAAGCAGCCCAAATCGATGATCATCATCGGAGCCGGCGCCATCGGAGTAGAATTCGGCTACGTTTACAATGCCTTCGGCACCGAGGTCACCCTCGTAGAAATGATGCCCACCCTCCTCCCAGTTGAGGATGACGACGTCAGCGATGCCATCACCAAAAGCTACCGCAAGGCCGGCATCACCTGCCTCACCGACACCAAAGTCACCGCGACCAAGGACAACGGGACCTCTGTTACCATCACGGTGGAAAATTCCAGCGGCACCAAGGAAATCACGGCCGACTGCTGCCTCATCGCCATCGGCGTCTCCCCCGTCCTCCCGGGCGGCATGCAGCCCAAGCTCACCGACCGCGGCTGGGTCGAGATTGACGAGCGCTACCAAACTTCCATCCCCAGCGTCTACGCCCTCGGCGATATCTCGGGTCCTCCTTGGCTCGCTCACACCGCCAGCTTCGAAGCGATGCAGTGTGTCGAGGGTATGTTTGTCGAAGGTGCAACGGTGAAACGCGTCGGTGACTTCCCCGGCTGCACCTACTGCTATCCTGAAGTGGCCTCCGTCGGTAAGACCGAGCGCGCGCTCAAGGAAACAGGCATCGAATACAAGGTCGGCAAGTTCCCCTACCAGGCACTCGGCAAGGCGCAGGCCAGCGGCGAGACCGAGGGCTTTGTCAAACTCCTCTTCGGCAAAGAACACGGAGAAGTTCTCGGTGCCCACATCATCGGCGAGAATGCCACCGACCTGATCTCAGAAATGGGTCTGGCCCTCTCCCTCGAGGCCACCATCGACGATATCCACGCCACCATCCACGCGCACCCCACCCTGGCCGAAGCGATTCACGAGGCGACTCTTGATGCTGATGGCCATGCCATTCACTTCTAGATATCACCAACCCCGTGACCGGGCGTTCCACAAATTCCAATCATCGACCATCCCGCAGATCTTCACAGGCTGCGGGATGGCTTTATGAAATCGAAGACGAGAGCCACGGCCCCATCGATTTTCGAGCCCTTCGCGATCTCGCCCTTGATCGAAAACTCCTCGCGCACCACCTCGTCTGGCAAGCCGGGAGCGAGGATCGACAAGCCGCCTCCACCGTCTTGGGACTCATTCCGCGACCCAAGAGGGAAGCGCCTTCGCCACCACCGTCGGACCTTAGCGATGCCGACCCATACGCCACGCCCAAGGTCCGCACCATCGCCGATGGTCCACCCGGCGGGCTCTATCTGCCCCACCTCCACCCCACCAATTTCTCTCTCTACCTCGCTACCCTTGCCATCCCTCTCGCCATCCTGTTTCTTTCAGAACGGGTTGTCGGCACGAATCCGCGGACCTTACTCGCCGCCCTTGCTGGCTTCAGCCTCCTCTGCTGGCTCAGCCTCTCCGTGATCTATCTCCATCGGGCCTGGGAAATGATGCGGATGTTTGGAGCCTCCCTCACCGGCGGGAAAGCGGTGCGCTTCCTCTTCCTCCCTTTCTTCAATGCCCTCTGGTCCTTCGTCGCCGTCTTTGGATGGTCCCAGCTTTGGAACTCAAGCGTCAGCAGCCACCCCGGACTCAAGCCCGCACACAAGGTCCTGCGGCCCTTCTTTTTCCTCTTTCCCATTCTCTTTCTCCTCAGCCAAGCCCTCCTCGTGATGCATTTCCTCATCAAAGAGTGGCCCACCGATCTCCGGGATGAGAAACATCTCACCTCAATTACGATCTGGGCCACCACCCTCCTCGTCACCTTGATCTGCTGGGGACAAATCTGTCAGTCGATCAACTTTCTGGCGCGAAAGAAGTCTTAGCTTGCTTCGATCCCTGCAATTTCTTGGACTTCTTTCGCGGCTTTAAGACTCTCTCACGAGTCTTGCCTTTCTCATTGGCCTGCCAATAGCACCGCGTTTTGGCCTCGAAACACGTCAACCACCCGCCTCGGCAAGCCGCCGTATCGAGACACACGGTGTGCCCTGCATCGCTCGGGACTCCCTTCCGCTGAATGGTATGACCACAGACGACCAACTTCCCGGAACGATGTTTCCGTGCATCAGGAAAACGTCGCCACGCCAAATCCACCGGATCTTGTTCCTCGAGCGGTTTCTTGCGCGAAACGCCGCCGTGCACGTAAATCACCTTCTTGGTCTCATAGTATGGCAGGGCATCATTGATAAACTCCCAATGGCTCTCCGGAATGTTGACAAACTTGGCATCATAGGAAGCCAGAGTTTCCAAGCCGCCCACATTACACCAGTAGGTCAAATGGTCGTTGGAGAACCCAGCCTCCGCCATGATGATCTCATGATTCCCCTTGAGCAGAATGAGCTCCGCCTCCCATGGCCAGTTCATGAGATAGTCAATCACGCCCTTGCTGTCCGGACCACGGTCCACGTAATCGCCCAGCATGATGACTTTGTCATCCGCTTTCGGCGAGATTGTCTCCAACAAGAGTTTCAGAGACTTGAGACATCCATGAACATCTCCGATGGCAAGTTTTCGACCCAAAATTATTCTGAGACCATGAAGCAACATTTTAGCGGACTCAATCCCTAAAACGAGTCCATCGCCTCCCACTCTGTCCGCTTTCCCCCGATTCGCTCAAGGATCAAACCAAGCGCCTTCTTAATCTCAAAATCCTGCGGACGATACTTCCGCACCTCCGACCTGCCATCCTCGTCATACCTCATACGCCACTGAAATATCGGGAGCATTTGCTTCCCCTCAAGATCCCGCACCTCGCCCAGGCGCATATCGATCATCACCACCTTCCCATCCGGCAACTCACGGGCCACCCAGTGCCCCTGCGTGAACCACTTGAGAGCCTCAAACATCTTCTCTCCCTCGAACTTCTCCGCCAACTCCCGCTGCTTCGGGATATAGTCATACCACGCCGTCCCGTCGTCAAAGGGCGACCAATACGTCAGAAAATACCCTTCCTTCGTCTCGATCAACCCTCGCCAAAGAAAGGCATTTGAAACGGTTGGCGAGACCGTCACCAAGACCCCGTCCGGCACCGCCTCCGCCATCTGGGTCTTCATCTGATCGACCGCCCAAAGCTTCATCACCAGTGTAAAAACGACATACAAAGAACTCACCGCGATCGCCCCCGTCGCGCTCCTCCGCGTGAACTCGGGGAACTCGGGCTTCTCATCCGGATCGCCACCCTCCTTACGCCAGCTGCGCCCCGCCCAAGCATGCGCCACTACCTTCCACGGCCAATAGAAAAGAGACAGCAGCAAGGGCAGCGTGAAAAAGAGATCGATGATAAAGACGTTACTCCAAGCCACCCGCCGATCCGAGAAGGGCTCAAACACCTGCGTCCCGTAACTCGTGAAGACATCGATCAAAACATGCGTGCTCCACGCCAGGAAGACAAACCACCCGGCCCGCCTCGCACTCACCCCTTTTTCTTGATGCACCCACGCCAGCGGCTTCGCACAAACCAAGGCGGCCACAACCATCATAACAATTGAATGGGAAATTCCACGATGCCACCGCAATCGCTCCGCCTGATCGAGAAACGGCATGAACAGGAGATCTAAATCCGGGATCGTCCCGAAGAGAAGGCCCCATGCCATCCCCTTCCAGCCAATTTTGCGACCGAGCACCAGCTCGCCTACCACGCCTCCAAGGGCAGCTTGTGTGATCGAGTCCACGCGCTGAAGCTACGCCCAATTACCCTTTCATCAAGAGCATCCTTACCCCCACTACAATCAGCAAGATCGCAAACCCCTTCTGCAACTGCGGGCTCGATAAACTCCGCATCAAATCCGCCCCAAACCACGCCGCCACCGCCGCCCCCACTGCCGTCACCGCCACCACCTTCCAATTGATCAAATCCGAGTTTACGGCATTATTAATCGTCCCCGAAAGACCCGAAACCACCACCACTGCCAACGAAGTCGCCACCGCCGTCTTCTGCGTCATCCCCAATGCGATCACAAAGGCCGGCACCATGATGATGCCACCGCCCACGCCACAAAGCGCCCCCACGAGCCCGGCCGCCGCCCCCACCAACAACCCCGTGATCAGTAATTTGGTCATGCCCGAGATAGAACGCCCCCACGAGCATTCCTGAAAGACGAAAAATCCCGCCGCCGCCGATTCCACTCGTATCGCGCTGACTTTTCCACACAAACGAAGGTCGGGAAATAAGGTCCTGAAGGGACAATGGTCCAGAACCCCAGACTTCAGTCTGGGGGGAACGGTTCGGGAAAGGGCGGTGTCCTGAAGGGACACTGGGAGACCCGGGGCAATTTGCGTGACGAACTCCACAACGACACTCGCGAAAGGCAAGCGTCCTGTCCATTTTCCGGCATCCCTTCAGGATGCTCTCGTGAGGAATCACGATTCCCTAGACTGAAGTGCTGAGTTTTGGCCAAGCTGACCAAGCTCCCCCTGTCATCGAGAGAACCTCAACCGCGTTCCATTCTCCCCTACCCCAGCACCTCCGTCCGCGTGAAAATACTCACCACGGGCACGCCATCCGCCACAATCGCCCCGATGTTCAATCCGAACCGTCTTGCTTCTCTTGATTGGCCCTCGTCAGGTGATACTCAAAAGCTCCCAAAAGATCTCCTTCTTGGGCTTCGTGACACTTGAGACAGCTTACCTCCGCAAGAATAGGCGCGACGATCTGCATCGTGAACTGCCTGGAGTTTGGCGCCTTGCGGTCCTCCTTCAAAATCACAAAATCGTTCTTCAACTTCCGTAAACTCTTGATCGCTTCCGCCTCCTCTTCCTCGAGGGGTCGATGCACCGCTTCGCCAAGCGTGCTCTTAAGAGGAGGCCCGCTATGGCCGCTTTCAAAATACCTCTCGCCATACTCTTGTGACGCCCCGATCAAATACAAACCATCAAAACCATCAAAATTCCACACCTCACCAGCAATCTGGAAGGATCGTTCATGAAAATATTCGACCTTTCGAAAACGATGGATTCCAAATCCCTTACCATCGACAAAGGTTGTCACCGCTCTCTGATGAGCCTCCGCAAAAGGAGTTCCAAATCTCGGCCCGGTGACCACGAAGTTGAAAAAATAAAGCAACCACGCAACGAAGACCAAAAACAGAATAATTCCAAGTAATAGCGCGCGGAGAAAGAATTTCTTAAGAGTCATTCGGTTCCTCAATGGTAACGAAAAATCAAGGCTTGGCAGCATCTCTCCGCCGCCCCTCTATCCCAGCAGCTCGGTCCGCGTGAAAATGCTCACCACCGGCACTCCGTCGGCCTCTATCGCCGGGCGACCTCCCTCTTCCCGGTCCACCAGGACCAGACAAAAGACAACCTCACCGCCCGCCGCGCGGATCGCTTCGATCGCCTTCAGCGTCGACCCACCGGTTGTGATGACATCATCGACCACCACCACCTTGTCGCCTTCTTTGAAATTTCCCTCAATCTGCTTCCCGCGCCCGTGACCCTTCGGCTCCTTGCGCACCGTGAAAACCTGAAGCGCCTTTTCGTGCTCCGCGCTCGCCATCCCCACCACCAGTGAAATCGGATCCGCTCCCATCGTCATTCCGCCGATGGCATCAACCTCCAGCCCTTCTGCCTCAATCTTCTCTCTGACAAGGTCCCAACCAGCTTCGCCGACCCACTTTGATCCCCGATTGTCCATCGCCGTGACACGGCAATCCACGTAAAGATCACTCTTCTTCCCGGATGCCAGAGTAAAATCCCCGGTGCGAACCGACTTCTCCAGCAACATTGTCTTCAGATCATCCTTGGCGCCCATAGCGAGGACCTTGCCCGAATACCGTGGAAAATTCAATTCCTTCAACTCCTCAAATATAAGATTCCTCGATTTGAGAAGCCCTCTCTCTTATCTTTTCTCGATGAATAGTTGGATTTCCGCAATATTCGGAGGAGTGATGAAGCCTGGAGTCAATGACGAGTGGATCTTTCGCTTTAACTTCGACCTCGCCAGAGTCACTGAGCTTCCGGTATTTCGGGGGTTAGTGCCCGAGGTCCGCGAATCCGGCGAAACATTTGAGGAAATTATCTACCCCCACATCTACGGCGACTCCCTTATCGAGAGCCCCACGAAGTTTCGCAAACGAGAGTGAAAATTTCGGATTTCAGGTAGCAACAGCCGTGGGGGACACTAAAAATTCAATGCCACGCGCCCGACTGTTACCCGCTTTGACGTAGGTTCTCGTGTTTTCTTGAATTGAAATCACTCAAGGAATCCGTCATGGGGAAAGTCTCCGCGGAACGATCTCTGAGTTCATTGATAAGCGCTTTCGCTCCGAACCACCCCTTTCACACCGACATCACCCAAGAACAAAGGATATGAAAAATCACACCTACATCACTTTGCTACTTTCTCTTTTTTTAGGAGGATCCTCTTCCGCGATCATGGAGCGAGGAGATTATCCATGGGGCACCTCGCTTCGTAGTTTCTATGATCAGGAGATGACCGAAGAACTGGGAGATGTCCGATGGCTCCTCAATTTAGGACCAACCGGAATCCGTGCCCGCATCTATCCCGACAAGCCTGACGAACTCGCGGTAAAATTCGTCTTCCAGGATGCCAATTCCCCAGCCAAGGGCCTCATCAATTCGGGAGACATCATCATCGGTGCCAATGGGAAGAAGTTCAAGACCTCCCACCGCTTTGGACGCAATCTCCGCGGTGGTGGTGGCTGGGACGGCCCCATGTTGGAACTCGCCGGGCACCTCGAAGACAGCCAGGGCAAGGATGGTAAACTTGAACTCATCATCCATCCCGGTGGCTCCAGAACAACCCAGGAAACCGTCACTCTGGAGCTTCGCCAAGTGGGCCGATTCGCACCAACCTTCCCTTACCGTTGCGAGCGTTCCGACCAGATGCTCGAAGAACTCTGCGACTTCATGGTCATGGACTACAAGTCCTCGAACTGGAAGAAGGCCAACACATTCCACGGTGGTCCTCACGGCCACGCTCACCAACTTCTCGGCCTCATGGGCAGTGGCATTCCCAAGTACGATAAATTGGTGAAAGAGAACATGTCGAGATACTACGGGAAAACCTATAACGCGGCTGGCGGCGGCTTCGCGATGTGGGGATGGGGCTTCGATGCCATCGTCATGGGAGAATACTACCTTCTCACCCAAGACCGCAAATTGAAGCCCGCGATGGAATCCCTCGCCGAAGCGATGCCGCAGGGCTGCCACAACGGCGATGGCATCTACACCCACCGTTCACAGATCAATCTCCGCGTCACCGGGCGGAAACCCTACGCCGCGATCTCCGGACTCCAGATGGTTGGCATGAGCCTCTTCCGCGAAGCCCAACTCCC
>JBLIDI010000079.1:0-14875 GCA_047634075.1 Akkermansiaceae bacterium | reverse complement strand
CGCAGCATCATCTCCAGTGCCCGCAAACAAAGCCGCGCCAGGCTCACAACCTTGAGCGAACTCATCGGCCAGCCCACCACCCTCGGCCTCTCACTCGCTCAAGGGTCCTGAGTCGTTACGACCAATTTATCTTTTGCCGAAAGCTCCTCTAATTCAACGGGAGTCCAAAACTACACTTTTGACACGGACGACAGGATATTAGAAGGGATGTTCTCGTCCTCGCGATGAAACCAAAAGTGCAACTATCGGCTACTGTTGCCCATCGTCTGCGAGGAGAGCTTGATTGAGGAAAAGTCACACTCCTTACTTCCTTTTTTTACGGGGGGCGGTATTGTAGCGACGCGCGACGGTGGCGACTTCGCGGCCGAGCTCCAGGTATTTTCGAAGTGAGCTGAAGTGAGCGGAAGTGAAAAATTGCTCTTCACCGACGGTGTCGAAGGTGGCGATTTCGCCATCGTCCGAGATGTCGTGAAGGAAGACATCGAAGCCGAAGAGGTCACGGATGGTCGCGGCATATTCGCGCTTGTTGAGACGGCGCATTTTGATCTCGCCACCGTGGTCGGTGAGGCGCTTGCGAGCGGCATTGACCGAGCCGGTGAGAGAGTCGAGGACGGTTGCCATCTCCGACGATGTTGGTCATGCCGGTTTGTAGGGCCACGATGATCATGTCATACATGAGATGGATCGCTTCCTCTCCGGTGAGTCCTTCCGCAGGAGCTTGGAACGGAGCCTGGGGTTTTGGGATATCAGCCCATTTGGCCTGGCGCTCGAGGCCTTTCTCGACCTGCCGAACGCCCGTGAAATATTCGTCGAGCTTTTCCTGATCGCCTTTGCTCAAGGTGCGCTTCATGCCGCCGCCATCGATACGGACGGGGTCGAGGATGCTCTGACTCTTCTTAAGGCGGGCGTCCAATTCTTCACGCGAATCGCCAGAGTGGGCGAAGAGTTGGTGAAAAAGATCGAGAGGACGCTTGATGCCGGGGATAGGATTTCCGGAGTCATCCCACGAAAGCGAAAGCCCCTTTCCATGGCCGGAATTCGAACCGCCATCAGGTTCGTGCGCGAAAAGGATGAGGGACGAAAAGCGGGTCTTTTTCCCGAGATGCTCTGCGGCAATCTGGTCGCAAGAAATCGAGTTGTGAAAGCGTTTGCCGGGAGTGCCCGCGACATTGGCTCCGGTGAGGTAGGAGGTCGAGCCGCCATGGGGGTCACTCGCGCCGACATTGGTGAGGTTGGTCACCATGGTGATATCGTCTTTGTGCCGAGCCAGAGGAGAGAGTCCTTCGGTCATCCCGATTTCGGTGAAGCGGCCCGCTTTCTTGGGATAAAAAGTATCTTTGGTGAATCCAAACCCTCCACCCAGGAAGATCATGCGTTTGGAAGGAACGGAGGAGGCCGCCTTGGGTGCCGCAAAGGTTTCGAGAAATGGCAGGGCCAAGACGGATCCACCAAGACGCAGGAAAGAGCGACGGGTCGTTGAGTGGGTGTGGAAGGACATGAAGAGAATTGTCTTAAATCACCCTCCCCAGCTCCTGCTTCTTTCGCCCGTTTCTATGAGTCGCTCCGGATTAATATCGACCGTTACTCTTGAACATCTCCTTCTTGGAAGGGCGTGGGCGCTTTCTCACGGAGTGATCGGGGGCTCCGGTGATTCGGTTGAACTCGTCGGGAGTCCTCTTGGAAGGAAGATAATCTTTCGTCTTCAGAAACTGCGCCTTGAGCACTCCTTTTAGATCCTCGAGCATCTCTTGATGCTTCTGCTCTGCCGCAAGGTTCTTGAGCTCAAAGGGATCATTCTTGAGGTCATAAAGTTCAAACTCGGCACGTGGGGTGACGAGGCATCGACGCTGGGCGGGAGTCAATTGACCTTTCCGGGCGAGAGCTTGTATTGCCGTCCATGTCGGGCTGCGGCCGGCATCTGCAGAGGGAGTATTGGGGAGATCCGGGTAAGTGTTGTGGATCAACTTCCAATCTTGGGTAGCGACAGCGCGGCCATGATCTTCGTAGTCATGCCAGTGATCCTCAGCGAAGACATACTCGCGCGTCGTGGCCGTGGGATCCTGAAGGGTGGCAAAGAAAGAGGTGCCCTCAAAAAGTTTTCTCGGGGTGAGACCGGCAAGCGCAATGAAAGTCGGCGCGATATCGATAGATGAGACCAGACTGCGTGTTCGCTGATTCGCTTCGATGGTGGCAGGCCACTTCACGATCCACGGAGTTCGGATCCCACCATCATAGAGAGTTGTTTTATCTCCGGGAAAGGGGCGACCATTGTCACTGATGAAAAGGACGAGCGTATTGTTACTGACTCCCTGGCGATCGAGTTCAGCGACCACCTTTCCGACATATTGATCAAGGCGCCCGATCTCATCGTAGTAGAGACGAAAATCTTCGCGAACTTCGAGGGTATCCGGAATGTAAGGAGGAATTCGTACTTGCGACACTTTGTGAGGAGGATCGAGGGCACCGTCCTCGTAAGCGCGATGAGGATCAAGAGCGGCCAACCACAGGAAAAAGGGCTTATCTTTCGGGCGGTTTTGAAGAGCGGAAAGCCAGCCTTCGCAGCCGCTTGGAGATTTTGCAACCATTTTTCCCGGCTCTTGCCCGGGGCCAGTGGGGAGAATGAACCCCGCAGTGGAAGCCTCGAAGACATCATCGAAGCGATCCTTTACGGCATCACCAAGATGCCATTTTCCGGCCGCCGCGGTGTAATAGCCAGCACCTTTGAGCTGCTCGACAAAGGTCAGCGATTCAGCCGGGAGGGGCCAGTGGAGCTGCTCCGCTCCTGTGTTATGAGGATAACGGCCCGTAATGATGCTGGCCCGACTTGGACTACAGGAATTGGCGGTCAAATAGGCGTGCTCGAAGGAGAGACCTGACTTGGCGAGGGCATCGATATGAGGAGTTTCGATCGAGGGATGTCCATAAGCCCCCGAGTCATCCCAGTTCATGTCATCGGCAATGATCAGAACAATATTAGGAGCGACCGCGAGCGCGGGTCCTGAAAAGCAAACGAAGAAAAGGAGCAGCGACTTGACCATGATCAAGAAGCTATGGCGGAATTAGGGGGCAGTTGTCACTCTCAAACGTGCGAATTGCCGTCCAGCCGTCGGATTGATCGGGCGACTGACAATACGATCAATCCCCCCGCCCAGATCGATTGTCCCGATAGGAACACCCGGAGCCCACAGATTCAGATCGGTAGAATACTCGAGGACGATATCGACACCGGAAGCGGCGCGGGATTTTTTAGAGCTGAACTCAAAGGCTCTGCCGATAAGCGTGACATCCACCGCATTTGCGTTGAAGGAATTCGGGTCGGCCCCGGTGGTATACTCGATCAAAGCGGGGATGCCATCTTGATCTAGATCACTCGATTCCTCTCCCTCGGCCATGCCATTGATAACAAGCCATTCATGCAAGGAAACGGTATCATCCGCTCCGGGTGAACCTGTCACCGAGACACTGGCGCGCCAATTCTCCGGCAAGGCATGGTCGACTCCGCTTTTCGGAGAAGCCAGAGTCAGGGAATATCCGCTCCCATCCGAAGCGACCGGCCATGGAAAAAAATCGTCATAATCAAAGTCATGAATGGCGGTCCCCTGCCCGAGCGAAAGCTTGAGATTCTCGCCACCATTGCTGAGTCGATCCCCCGCTTCCCATTCTCCCGCGACGGGTAGACCGGGGCCATACCGGGATTAAAAAGCGCTGATATCCGCAACGACCAAAAGATACCCTCCCGGGGCAATGGTTGTGTTCGCGGGAAAATCAAAATCGATTCCCTTGGTGAAACGAACTCCAGTGAGATCGAGAGTTTGATCGCCGACATTTTGGATCTCGATAAATTCTAAAAGTTCATCCCCCGCTGGATGATACATAATTTCACTCACGACGAGGCCATCACGATAGGGAACAGGGTCGGGATCTCCCGCCATAAACTCGATGGGTTCGGACCAGTGGCTGGTGCGACCGGTTTGATCGAAGTGCTTCACACGCACCCGATACGTTCTCCCCGGACGAAGAGCGCTGACCGGAATGGAAGTCGTAACCTCGCTGGTCGCCGACCAAACATTTTCAATCTCGTATGTCCAAGGATCGCCGATGAACCAGATGGCAGGTAGGTCACCGGAGGGAGTGCCGGCCCGGCACCCGAACTCCGCCAGGAACCGCCCAGATCATTATCGAGCTCCGGATGCAGCAACTCCATCGAAGCCCCTTGCCCACGGGCCGCGACCGGCCAGGGAAAACCCGCCTGATAATTTACGCGATCCATCTCAGTCCCCAATTCATCCAAGAGGCGGAGGTCATCGCCGTCCGCCCTCAGGTTGCCAGAGTATTCGAGCGAGGTCAGGACTCCAAATTTCGACGGCATCGTCGAGGCCTCTTCAGCGACCACCAGATAACCACCCGGGTCAATCGAAGTCCCGGCGGGAAAGACAAAGCCCCCTAGTCCAGCCAAGGTCCAGTCAGAAAGATCGACGGAAAGGTCCCCGGCATTGTGCAGTTCGACGAACTCGGCAGCCTCGGTTTTGGGATCGGCATCATAGTGGACTTCATTGATCACGACACCCGGCCCCGTGGCCGCCAGCGTGGTAAAGGAGCCTGAAGCAGGCGCCCACGATTCGCCGGCACGGTTCACGGCACGGGCACGGAAGGAGTAAGTCACCCCCTCATTCAACCCACTCACCACTGCGCTTTGACTCTGCCCGATAATGCCAAGCGTGACATTGCTTTGCCAGGAGCCGGCGTCACTGCCACCGTCTGTGATTCCAAAGTAAAGGGTCACCCCGGGATCTTCTCCACCGGTCATAACGACCTGTGCGCCGAGAGTCACGGAGTTGGCCTCGATCGCCACGGCGGCCAAACTATCGATTTGAGGAGCGAGTGGTAAAGTCGTAAAGCGTTCAGTTTCCGCAGACCAACTCGTCCCTCCGGCATTGCCTGCACGTGCTCCGTAGTAATAGGGGCTTGCTGGCCGCAGTGAGGAAATCACTGAGGAAAAATCTCAGGACTGGCTCCCTCGCAAAATTACGGAATTGTCCCAAGACGCTTCATTTTGGCCCCCGTCTTCGTCACCATAAAAAAAGGTGATTGAGGGCGCCCCAACTCCGACATTGGTCACCACGCCATTCAGAGTTGCACCTGTCGAGGTCACCATGCTTGGCGGAGAGATCTTGAACTCGGCAAGGTCGGGATTTTGACGGCCCAGATCGGTCGCAGATTCCCCGCCAGCGAGCCTGGCAATCTCCACCGGGGTCAGAAAATCGGCCCAAACCGCAAACTCATCGATCCGGCCTCCAAAACCATTATTGGTTCCCGCCGGTTCGGCCCCGACCATCAACTGCCCCGTGAATATCGGAATGGCCGCGGCTCCTGACGCCTGCGCATCGACCATCGCTCCGTCAATCCAGATCTCTTTGCGACCATTCGCGACTTGAAGAACAAAGTGCTTCCACTGGTTCAAAGTGGAGATTCCGAGCGGGATATTTCTCCGGGCCGCGCCATCGCAACACGTGCCACCATGGTCAAAGTAAAGGTTGCCATCTCCCCAAGGAACATGGGCCTGAAAGCCGCGCTTCCCCCCGCCGAAGGAGCTGGGAATTCCAAAGAGAGTCGTGGAGGCGTTTCCACCGACACCATCCCCAAGGTTGTATTGCCAAAAGCTCACAGCCATGGCATTGGCAGGAGTCGCTGATGAGAAATCGACGGTAGCCTCTGCCCTAGCCGAATTTCCAGAAGTACCCAGATCGAGACTCCGGTCGCCTGCCGTCCCCCTGAAGCTCTCGGCATCGGCGCTGATTTGAGCCCCACCCGCGAGAACGGCATTCGCGCCACCCCCGGATTGATCCGTCAACTGGTCATTAAAATCGTAATAAACTAGGAGGTCGGCAGCCTCGGAAGCAATCACCAGGGCCCCAAAAAATCCCAATCGCGAGATCGTCGTAACCATTGATGTCAAAAAGGTCATAGGGAAAAGGTGTGCGTATTTTTTGAGCCCAATCACCAACAGGATCCCCCCGCTACTTCTCTGACTTAAATTTGAAAGCCGGATGTTCGGAGGACGTGCGAACTTGGTCCATGAGGGTCGTCAACTCGGCAACCTTTCCCGAATTTTTCTCCGTGAGATTTGTTTTCTCAGCGAGATCTTTCTCGATGTTGTAAAGCTCGGCCCGTGGGTTGGCATCGTTATTGGTGTGATACAGAATCAACTTCCACTTGCCCTTCCGGATGGCGCGCTTTCCCCCGCCTTCAAAAAACTCCCAGTAGAGATGGTCGTGCTTCTTCTGCTCTCCTTTGCCAAGCAGAGTTGGCACAAGTGAGATCCCATCGGTATTGGCCTGTGGCCGGGCACCAGACAACTCACGAACCGTTGGAGAAATATCCCAGAAAGCAGAAGGATGATCCGTAGTTCGGCCACCCTCGATCGCACCCGGCCACCACGCAATCATGGGGACCCTGACGCCACCCTCATAGAGATCTCGTTTTCCACCCCGCAAAGGACCGCTCGAGTTGAAGCTCTCCATCTTATGCCCACCTTCACGCATCGCGCCATTGTCGCTCGCAAACATCACGAGCGTCTTCTCGGCAATCCCAAGGTCCTCAAGCTTGCGAAGGAGGAGTCCGACATTGTGATCCATATAAGAGATCATCGCCGCGAAGGTCGTCCGCGGTTCCCGTTCGTAGGAATAGTGAGGGTGCTTTTTCGATTCCGGACGCAATTTCTCTCTTAAAATCGGGCGGTATTTTTCCTTCCACTCCTCTTTTGCCCGCAGACTGGCATGTGGAATCTGAAGCGCGAGATGGAGAAAGAAAGGACCATCCTTTTGCTGTTCAATATACTTGAAGGCTTCCTCCGCAACCACAGTCGATGAGTAGTGATCCCCACCATGAAGGGTATTCTTGGGATACCTCACCTTCTCAGTATTTCTCCAAAGATAATTGGGATAATAAAAATGAGCGGCGGTGTGGGAAGTGTAACCGAAGAAGTAGTCGAACCCCTTATCAAGGACGAGGGCCGAATCATCAGTGTTGCACCCCAAACCCGACTTCCCAATCAGGGCCGTGTGATAGCCCACCTGCTGAAGAGCTGCGGGGAAAATAGGATCTAAAGGATCGCGGCGCATCTGGATCGAGCCATTTCCACGAACATAGATGTGGCCGGTATGCCTCCCCTGAAGAAGAGCGCTGCGTGAGGGCGCACAAACCGTGCTCCCCGAATAATGCTGGGTGAAACGAATCCCCTCGGCCGCCATGCGGTCAAGATGAGGAGTCTTGATCACCTTCTGACCGTAGCAACCGAGGTCGCCGTAACCCAGATCGTCGGCCAGAATGTAGATGATATTGGGTTTCCCGGAAACCCGTTCAGCGAACCCTGCACTTTGAAGAACAAGAAAAAAAGAAATGAGACGTAGCATAAGGCCCGTAGGGTTTCACAAGCAAGCTCGCTGAGCCACGAAAAACAGCAGACTTCGTTCGCAAACAAAGCCTCATCTCACAAACCTAATACGAATAAAAGAACGCCCGGACGCTCCCGGAAGCCCGACCGTCACCGCATCAAGTCCATCATCTTGAGAGATCCGGCTGATCTCGGTGACCTCTCCTTCACTCCACGAGATCAAATCCTGACTCGATTCCACAACGACTGAAGAACCATTCAAGTTCGTGCGCACCGAATAGGAAAAGGTTCCATGCACAGGAAGGCTCAAAACGTTGTAGACACGATCTGAACTCCCGAGCGCCCACTCGAAAATCGCATTGATGCCATCGCGGTCACGATCCTCCCGACTGTCACCATTGAACCCCGGATCACGACCGCTGAAGGTATGACGATCCCGAATGATCCCCTCGGCATCGAAGAGTTCAAGGGTCTCCCCCTCGGCTGCCAAATTCCCCGAATAAGGCCCGATCAAAAATCGTTGCTCTTTCCCGGTCGGGCTAAATTCCCGCCGACAAAAAGCCGCTTTATCCGGACTCAGAAAAAGACTCCCACCCGAAGGAATCACCGTCCCCGGTGGCAAAGTGATTCGGATCGCGCCATCGATACTCCACCCGGAAACATCTGCCGCAGACGGAGATTGATTGATGAGTTCCACAAACTCCTGACTCTGGTCATCAGAAATCGGATCGAAATCAAGAGCCCCAATCGTAATCGCGGGACTCTCGAGGGCATCCGGGAGATCGGGAAGATCATTGTAGATTTCAACCCTTCGTAAAGGAAGCCATTCCCCCGTAATCCGGTTGTTGGCCCGCTCTATCGTCTCGGCATCAGGGTGGGTCGTATTCCACGCCTGGGGAACACTATTGCCATCATACCAGGTCCCCCATTCGAAAGAATCGCGGAGGGCATCCGCCGGGAAAATCAAATTCGGCGACAAGCGCGCAAGTTGCTGCTCACTTCTTTCCGGAATATACTCCGAAGCAATAAACTGATCCGACAAAGTACGAAGTCTTCTGAAGAACATTTGTCGGGTCCGGGGATTCCCCCTCAAGAGAGACTCAACCAACGAACTGGTCTCCCCTGATTCAGCGAACTCAGTGTAACCCTGAAAGAACATATTTCGGTCAAAGTATCCCGCACGAGAGGTGAAATTCCGACCAAAAGTGAGATCCAGATCCCAAGGAAGAATGGCCCACTGCCCGTCTCCCTCGGTATCGTGGTAAAGGTAGTAATTTTTAGCGCCCATATCGGTCTGCATGATGACAACCAAACCAGCCAGGGTATTGATTGTCATCGGAAGATCCACCTGATCGAAAATGTAGTTCCACTTCTCGGGATCATCACGATTGAGCGCGCGAATGAAATTATGAAAGTCTCCCAAGCCGTCGTCCTCACGAGTCATTTTGCGAATCACCCCGGGCTTACCAATATCATCAGGAATTAAGGAGGTGTTCGTGGCTTTGTAGAGAGTGCCCTCCGGATCCAATCCCGCCCGCTCCAGATAGACCTCATCGGCATCCTCCACCATATCGGTCAGGCTGAAAAACCGCCTGTTCCTCTGCAGCCTGATTGTGAAGGCAAAATGAGTCGGGACCCCGGCCTCCCGCATGATCTCATAAGCCATCTCATTACGAATCTTTGCCTTGTCCCCCCAGTTTGTCAGGAGATCGATATCTTTGACCCGAGGTTCGCCCTCTCTCCAGCGGAAGCGATGGCTCTTGTTAAAATCGAGATTAAAACCCTTCTTTTTAAAAAATAGGGTGGACTGACCACGCAGCGAAAAGCGAACGTTATCGTAATATTCGCCAAGATAAAAGAATCCGGCCCGCACCGGCTGAAAGGCCACGAGGCGATCGTAATCAGATGGCAGGATAAACCACTCGGCGACTTCGGCGAGACTCGCAACACCGGGATCCACCACCGGAACACCGTAATACTCGTGCGAGTCCCCGGGATCTCGAAAAGGCGGCTCCTTGGTGACCCGTCCATCGACATCTTGCGCGACAAACCGCCAGCGAATCAATTCACCGGCAATGCCACCGTCAATCGTAACCCTGAAATTCTCGCCATCTTCACTCGTCATCGCAACCGCTTCTTCAGCACTGAATCCCCTTCGGAAAAAGAGGGTAACATCGTCAGCGCCCGTTACCGTCGCGGTGACCACGAGGCTTTCAGCGGGACTCGGGCGCTCGCCTCCTGTCCGATAATCGAAAAACAAGGGTCCCGGAAGTTGACCCTCACGATTGGCCGTCCCTGGCGTGGGTTCATCCAAATAACCCGTCCCAAATTCTCCGACACCAAAAGTCTTGTCTTCGAATTGCGGTGGATATCGTGCCCCAAAACCCGACACCACCGTCGCCCCATCAGGGGCTCCCAAAGCCAAGTATTCGCCGCCAGCCGACAGCTTGAAATCGGTATGGAACTCACCAACATCCCGATCCTTACCCGAAGCAAAAACCACCAACCATGCCCCCGCTTCCAGCGTCGTCGCGGGAAAGACCCACCGCTTAAGAACCTCCACATCATCGCTCAAAAAATACCCCGCCAGATCCACAGGTTCATCGTCGGGATTGTAGATCTCAATCCAGTCCGAGAAATCCCCGTCTTCATCGGCAAGGGTCGTTTCATTCGAGGCCATAAATTCCGAAATCACCGGAGCCGCAAATATCGGCAAGATGAATATCAGAGTTAGAAGAAAAACGCTCTTCGGCATAAGAAACACACTATAAACCCTTCAACTCCTGCGTCGAGCGATGTTGTCAACGACCTGTTCGCCCAAAACCTGATCAAAGGCATCCCGCGCCCCTTCTTCCAGATCAGGCAAAAGTTGCTGCGCCAATTCCCCTCTTCCAGAATCGAGCAACCCTCTCGCAAGGATCTCCCGCAATTCCCCATTCGGATCAAAGCGCTCAAGCATCACAATCGGATTCTCTCCCCAGCGTCCGATTTGATAGAGAATCATCTCATCGTGATGGCCGATATAAACATAATCAGGTGAAAATGAATCAGCGTCCGAATCTTCCGACCTTTCCTTTAATCCTAAAAGCAATTCGAAGCCACGCTCAGAATCACGCTCCAAGCCATCCAGAACGGTCAAAATTTCAGCCTTGAAGACCTCACTCGCGCGCCACTCCTTCCGCCCCCGAATCCAAGCCAAAGCACCCTCGCCTTCCAACTCATACCACCTCGTCAACAGAAGCAAAATCTCCGGCGAAATCATCCGTGACAGAAAATGGTCATCTTCCCGGAGATTCTTTTCCAAAAGAATCTCCAAAACCTCCGGAATTTCATCCAACTCAAGCTGCAGAATCCACGCATGAAGTTTCGCCGATGCCATCTCTCCTTCCTGAAATAGACCTCGTCAACCATCGCCACCCGAGCCTCACCCACCGGCTCTCCTGCTCGCTCGAGCTCATTAAGAGCATACTGCGCCTGTTCATAGTCTAGGACGAACCCCCTACCAAATGGATCAGGATCTTCATCACCTTCGGTTCGAAAGACCCCACTTTCTACCACTGCTTCACGAATCGCCTTGCCTCGCGAGATCTCCTCACCTCGCGACGACGAAAGATACCAATCAATTGCTTCCTGCGAACCCTGCCTCGACATCTTAGTCAACACCTCCTTCGCCCGGTATCCTGATGAGGCGAGATTCCCACGATCAATCTCTTGTTTCACAGCCTGCCACCCCTGACTTTCCACGCCTTCCTGAATGACGTTCTGAAAAGCATCGCGCGCACCACCTCGCAATTCTTCCACGAGCTCCCGAACAAGATCTAATCGCCCAGAATCAGCAAGGCCCTTAGCAAAGGCTCTCATCGCCAAATTTTCCGAAGACCTGTTCCATCGAAAGTTCGAGTCAAAAAGTCGATTCGTCCCATGATATTCCATCGGACTTCCGGCAATAACATAGGGCCTCAACTCACCGTCAAAATCCACCTGTTCGAGCATCCCCTTCGGATCGCTTCCCCACCGCCCCACTTGATACAAAACAAAATCGCGGAAATCGGCCTCACCTGGAAGTCGCCCTTTCAACGGATCATCTCCACCCTGCTTCCCTCGCTCAATCCAATCCAGACAAAGTTCAAATCCCCGCACTGGATCACGATGGAAGCCATCGCAAATCGTCAGGATCTCCGCCTTTAGAGTCTCCCCGGCAGTCCACTCCTTCTGCCCGCGCACCTAAGCCAACATGCTCTCGCCATCCACCTCATACCACCTCGCTAGCAAAGCCAGCATCTCCTGACCGATCTCCCGGTTATTCACCCCATCCTTATCATAGCCCCGCTCTCGCTCCAGCAGCACTTCCAAGGCCCCCGGAATTTCGCTCGATGTTCGTTGCAAGATCCACGCCATCAAACGCGCCTTGCCAAGCCCTTCCCCCGAAAATGCCTCATACTGCGAAACCAATCGCGCCAGCTCCGAGCCATCTCGCGCGCCTTCCGTCGACCGCTTACTTCGAGCACCGCCACCCTCCAACCGACGCCGCGACTCCACCACCGGCTTCGCCTCTGCGCTCCCCTCTGGTTTCGCCACCGTCCTGCCAATGAAAAAACCCAACGTCAAACAAAGCGCAGAAGAAAACAAAACCCCTTTCATGATGATATCATTCTCCCATCCCATCATTTGCTACTCAAGCACGGAAAACGACCGCTCTTTGATCACACTATCCCGCCAACGAATCTCCGAGCCATGGGTCTGCAAGTGAATCGGCCCGAACTCCGGAAGCGGCTCTCCCTTCTGAGAAAAAGACAGGGAAGTTTTTCGAGGATTGATCCGTATGTCCTTCTTATGAAGCTTCTCACCTTCGCTCTCGGGCTTTCCTTTTCATCCGCTCTCGCCGACCCACTCCCGATCAATCCCAACATCGGGCACACCCATCACCACCATCGTCATGGTGACAAACACGAAACCGCAGAGCCAACGGCCGACCGTTTTGACACCTCGCGCAAGAGCAAGGTCAAGCTGCCCCTTCCCAACGAAAAAGAGGCCTTCACCTTCGTCGTTTATGGCGACCGCACCGGCGGGCCCGACAGCGGCGTTGCCATCCTCGCCGACGCCGTCCGCGACACCAATCTTCTCGAGCCTGACTTCGTCATGACAGTCGGCGATCTCATCAATGGTTACTCCACCGAGGACGTTTGGATGAAGCAAATGAAGGAATTTAAAGCCATCATGAACGAGCTCGCCTGCCCCTGGTTCCCCGTCGCGGGAAACCACGACATCTACTGGCGGGGAAAAGACAAATCCCAGAAGCCCGAAGGTGAAATGGAAGCCGCTTACGAGATGCACTTCGGCCCGCTCTGGTATGCCTTCCAACACAAGAACTCTTGGTTTGTCGTCCTCTATTCCGACGAAGGCGATCCCATAACCGGCGAGAGAACCTTCAGTAAACCCGCTGCCCAAAAAATCAGCCCCGAGCAATTCACCTGGCTCGATCAAACTCTGACAAAAGCCCAAGACGCCGAGCACGTCTTCCTCTTCCTCCACCATCCCCGCTGGCTCGGCCGTGGTTATGGCGACGACTGGGAACGAGTTCACAAACGCCTAAAGGCAGCCGGAAACGTTTCTGCCGTTTTCGCCGGTCACATCCACACCATGCGCTACGATGGCCCGCGCGATGGCATCGAATACGTCACCCTTGCGACCACCGGCGGCGGCCAGTCAGGAGCCATTCCGCAAGCCGGCTACCTCCATCACTATGACATCGTGACCGTTCGCAAGGACCGCATCTCTCTCGCCGCCGTTCCCGTGGGTGAAGTTCTGGACGTTCGTGAAATCACCGGAGACCTCATTGCTCAGGTCAATCGGGTCAAGAGCTCAGCCGTCAAAATCACCCCGCCCCTCCCACTCAAAAGCAATCAAGGCGGGCAACACGTAGTGACGGTGACTCTCACCAATCCCAGCGACCGCGCGATCTCTGCCGTCCTCTCCCAAGCCACGCCTGGCTCCGCCTTCACGTGTCAGCCCGATCACCATCACGCCACCATCAAACCCGGAGAGTCACAAGATTTCACCTTTACCCTCTCCTGGAATTCGACTGCGACCAAAGGCAGCTTCATCACCCCCGCGTTCAACCTCGATTTGGAATACCTTGCCAAAGGGTTTTCTTACGAGATCCCACGACGCACCCTCACCGTCCCCCTCGATCTTCAACTCACCCGCGAGGAATCCCTCCCAAAAGGAGCAGCTCGCTTCAATGGGATGAACCAAGCTCTCGCCATTCCTTCAAATCGTTTCAAGATTGCCAAGGAAGTGACTTTGGAATGTCGCTTCAAAGCCGACTCCTTTGCCGACCGCACCGGCCTTATCACCAAGACCGAGGGTTCAGGATACGGAATTTTCATCACCGCTGGACGCCCGCAATTCAGTATCTACATCGGAGAGGAGTATCTGAACGCCTCGGCTGATACACCTCTTCTCAAAGGCGATACTTGGCACGAAATCGCCGGGGTCTACGACGGCACGGAAGCCCGCCTTTACCTCGATGGCAAGCTCGTCGCTTCCGCAAGTCGCAAGGGGCCATTGAAGGACAACCCCCTCCCCCTCATCATCGGGGGAGACGTCAATGGACAAGGCAAGGCGAACTCCCACTTCACCGGCCTCATCGACTGGGTTCGACTCAGCCCTGCCGCCCTTTACACCGGCCCGGAAATGACCCGGGCGACTGAGACCACGGAAGCAATCATCGATCTGTCCTTGGACGAGAACATCGGCCCCTGGCATCCCGACGCCTCACCATCCAAAGCCCACGCGAGGTCAACCGGAGGTGTCATTATCGAATCAATCGATTAGCTTCCCTGACAATGCTTCACCCTTTTCTCACCATCCAGCTCATCGCCTGCGCCGCCATGACCGGCATTATCTGGATGGTGCAAGTTGCCGTTTATCCCCTCTTGGCCCGGCTCGAAGGAAAGGCCTTCGACGACTACCACACCCGCTACATGAGCCAAGTCACCTTCGTGATTGCGCCCTTCATGTTCCTCGAAGCCACTACCTGTGCCGCCTGTCTCTACTTCGGCAATTGGCAGGACTTCGTAATCCCCACCATCCTCCTCGCCCTCGTCTGGGCCTCGACTGCCTTCATCCAGGTCCCCCAACACGCAAAACTCACTCCGGAAAATGTCCCCGCCCTCGTCCGCTCCAACTGGATCCGTAGCATTGCCTGGACGACTCGACTCATCCTCCTTGCCATTGCGGTATGATCATGTCTCAGCCTTTTCAAACGGGGGCACTCTTACGATCTTCGCCTTAAGGTGAAATGAGAAAATTCACAGTCATATCGTCGTTCGTGCCATATTTTTTGTCTTCCCCTCGACTTTCGATCGTAAAGTCTGAGCTCGGATCGGGCCCCTTAATCCCGTAGGCCAGATTTCTCATTGCGCGTTCAGTGAGGGTGTTCCGCCTCTTCCTTCCTCCTTGTTTTTGCAGGAAACCATG
>JBLIDI010000078.1:0-15038 GCA_047634075.1 Akkermansiaceae bacterium | reverse complement strand
AGGGTTGACGAGTAGAAAGTTTATTTTGGGGATCTTTTTTTGAAGTTACCTATTCCTGAAGGGAAGAAAGTGAGTGATGCTTGTTGGGAGCCGTAGATGGGCCTGTGACGAGTTCGTCGGAGGCGACCAGAAATCATGACTCACTTTTGGGTTTCCGCTTCCATTCCCCAGTTACGAACACGATCCTCCACTGCCCAAACAGCTCATTTACCTCCAGAGTTGAATGACAGGAAAATTAGAACCGCCGCGCTCTTCGCTCAGAGCTTGCCTGTGCCAGCTCTTCCCACTCTATCGGCCTCGCATGAGGTTCTAGTTCATCGGCTGCCAGCTTTGATTCACTCCGTTCACCCCTCTCGGGGCCACCCTCCGGGTGCTGTAACTCCGCTTCGCTCCGGTTCCCATAGCCTTCCTTCCCACGATCCCTCACGGTCACGCAACAACGCCGAAGGCTTGCAGGTGTTTTAGACAGGAGCGAAGGCAACGTGCCCCGGAGGGGTGAGGGGGCGGGCGGAGCCCCCGAATCAATTGGCCTCTGGTAGTTCTTTTCATCGCTAGCAGTTTCTTTTGTTCTTCGATAGCCACCGCGTGGGCGCAGCCTTTTTCGCGGTTCATTCTATTCACAGGGGACTTGAACCCCTTCTGGTTTCAACGCATGCTACGCACACACAAGGCGGTGAATCTGACAGCTGACCGTTTGTAAAGTTGAGGATATTTGGATAGAAGGAATTGAAGGGGAAAGCGGATCGGCAAGTCGGTCAGCTGCCGGATTACCTCAAACGTTGGGCAATAAAAGATTCGCTTGACGCAGTATCATATTGTGATACTGGTCTGTGTGAACAGCCGTCAGCGCAAAACCTTGGCTGCCATTTTTGACGACCCCGTCAGGTCTGGTATCAAGTGGACTGACATCGAGTCCCTTTTCGGGGCACTGGGTGCAGAATTGTCTGAGGGGCGTGGATCACGTGTGAGAATTGCCCTTAACGGCGTAAGAATGGTTTTCCATAGACCCCATCCTGAACCGACTACGGATCGAGGTGCAGTCAAGTCAGTCAGACGATTTTTAACAGAAGCAGGAGTAACACCATGATGACATACAAAGGATATTACGCGACGGTCAGCTTTGATGACGAAGCCGAGATCTTCCACGGTGAAGTGGTGGGATTGAAGGATGTTATCACCTTTCAAGGTTGTAGCGTTGAAGAGCTCAAGATCGCATTGGAAGACTCCATAGAGGATTACCTTGAGTTTTGCGAGAGTCGCGGCGAAGAGCCAGACAAACCATATTCTGGGAAGTTTGTTCTCAGGGTCGAGCCGGCTCTGCACAGAAGGCTTTCCGCATTGAGTGCTGAGGAGGGAACAAGTCTCAATAGCTGGATTAGGTCTAAGCTGGAGTCCCTAACAAAATAAGCCCAACCCCAAAGATAGCTTTGGGCTTTAGCCCCGAAGCTATCGATTGTTGAACAGGCCCATCGTTATTTGGCTCTATGTGGTGATCAGGCTCTTTGCGTTTTACTTTCACGACTCCCGCAGCTCCTTTGTTGCCGAGCACCTGTTTCCAGGCGAGCGACAGGTTTTCGGAACTGAAGATGTCTTCCAGTTGTGTTCCACGGGATCTCTCTTGTTGATTCACTCTCGCTCACCCCTCTCGGGGCCACCCTCCGGGTGCTCTAACTCCGCTGCGCTCCGGTTCCCATAGCCTGCCTCCCCACACTCCCTCGCGGTCACGCAACAACGCCGAAGGCTTGCAGGTGTTTTAGACAGGAGCGAAGGCAACGGGCCCCGGAGGGGTGAGGGGGCGGGCGGAGCCCCAGAATCAATTGGCCTCTGGTAGTGATTTTCATCGGTAGCAGTTTCTTTTGTTCTTCGATAGCCACCGCGTGGGCGCAGCCTTTTACGCGGTTCATTCTATTCACAGGGGACTTGAACCCCTTTTGGTTTCAGTGCATGCTACGCACACACAAGGCGGTGCTGGGCGTGCCTACCTGCTCCTAGATTACTTTGGCGGCGCCGTTTGATCATCGAAGTCAGAAAATAAGATGCGGCGTTAAACACCATTTTTCCTGACACCCTCAAAACCCCGCCGGGCAGCCCAAAGAGATCCCGCTCTGCTACGGCCGGACTGTCGTCCTCGACGACCGCTGAGAGGCAAGAATCTTGCTGACCTAAAAAAACCGCTGCCAAAAAACAACTTGGCAACGCGGGCTGGGAATTTACCATCTCATGCATCGAAAATCGTGCTAAATTTTCCTGACGCCCGTAAAGTCTACCGTCAACTTGAGACTTTTCCTTCTAAAATTCCCACGACTACCACACCAAACTACCGTCTCCGCCCCACTTATCCCCCGCAACCCCCATCCGCTCCGATCCAGAGGCGGATTCAAAGCCCTCCCACCAAAAGAAAATTCCTAGTCGTCAGTCAATGAGATACAACACCAGCCCCCGTCAATTCTTACTCCATCCGATCGTTCGGGTGAGCGTCCATCTGTCAATCCTAGTGTGTTTACTTTCCCCGTCGTCATTCGCGGAGATCGAAACCGACGAAGATGGCAACCGGGTTGAATACACATACGCCACGATGTCGGACAGCGTGAAAATCGCTTTGGCTGTGGGATATCCAAAGGACTTTGATCCTGAGAATCACACCAAGCAGTGGCCAGCAGTCTTCGAGATGAGCGGATACCAGTCAGCAACCGGACTCGTGCCGGGGCATGAATACTATGAGGGCCTGTATATCACCGTGAATGCTTCGCTGCGTGGGACAGGAGCGTCGGAAGGGACCTTCGGGATTTTCAGTGATCGCAGTAGTCAGGACGGCCATGAAATCATCGAGGATTGGATCGTCAAACAGCCCTGGTCCAACCAGAAAGTCGGGATCAGCGGGCACTCCTGGACGGGATTGACCGGGTGGCGCGTCGCCGCGACCAATCCGCCTCACCTGAGTGCTCTTGTCGTTTCCGGTCTCTTCGATGACGCCCGCAGAGGGCTGGCCCAGATTGGTGGCATCCCCAACGTCGGTCATCCCGTCAAGTGGACGGGTAACTTTGGAAATACCGGTGGCGTCTTCAATTCAGATGATGCGGCCATCGCCAATCGGAAACTCGGTGAAGCGGACGCTCAGAGGCTCAAGGCATCTCGCAAGCCGCAGAAACCTTTTCCCAGATTGCAATCAGGCACTGACGTCGGGGCTCGCCTCAAGACGCTCAGGGAATTGGCGGGGCAGATTCGAGCGCCCATCTTTTTGCTTCACGCGTACCAGGACGAACAAACCGGGCCGTCCGGCGCGTGGCTCTTTGATCAGCTTCCTGACGACATTCCAAAACGCCTGGTGATTTCCAACGGACATCACGGAATGCCCATCCGATTCATCCCACGTCGGCGTGCCTGGTTCGATCATTGGGTCCTCGGGCGGCAGAGCGATTGGATTGGCGACGCTGCCAATTCTTCGTCGCCTGTGGAGGCATTTTTTGAGGTCGAGAACCGACATGGAAAAAAGAACGCTCCCATCGTCAGTAGTGACTTTCCACTGCCAGAGACAGAGTGGACGCGTTACTACCTCAGTCAGGAAAACACCCTGTCAGCTTCTCCGGCAACCGGCCCCGGCGCGGATACCTACGACGTCGTCCGCGACGCGGCGGACGCTGAGATCGATAGAGTTGAGTATCATCTCTCTTTTGAAGAACCGACGGCAATCTGCGGGCCCATCGCAGTGACGCTGTGGGCCGATTGCACCGTTGCGGATACCGACCTGTTTGTCGTGGTTTCGGATATCGCGCCGGATGGCCGTGTTCGGGCGCTGCAGCGCGGAATGCTGCGGGCTTCCCTGCGAGCGATTGACGAACAACAATCACGCCGGATCGACATCGACGGCGAACAGGTTCTCGTCAGGCCGTGGCACTCGCTCGGCAAGCCCGAACCACTGGAACCAGGTAAGGCGTATCGATTCGAAATTGAGGTGCCGCCGGTGGGCCATGTGTTCCGAGACGGACATCAATTGTCACTGTCGATCAGTCGTCCGCCAGCGAGCGATCCCGTGCCGTATCCCGAAGGACAAAAAATGGCGTTTAAAACCGGCTCTTTTCGGTATGAATCCAAGCATCCCGACAGCACGGTTATGGTGCACCGCAGCCAAGAGTCGCCATCGAGCATCCTGCTTCCGTTGCTGCCCGAAGTGCCGGCACTGACCGAGAAAATTCCGGCAACAATCGACCGGATGTGGACGAAGGCAGAATGAAAATCCCGGCTTGCCACATAAAGTTGAGTAATGGCTCGGTGGGGAAGAGCGGGCGACGCGAAACGCGAGATCAATACTGGTGAAGATCTTGGAGGGTTGGGATTTGCCCCGGACCGGTTCGGCGGTTACTTGGACCCGCTCACATTGGGCTTATCATGAGAATTCCCTTCTTCGACGGCCTGCCAGGAGGGATTCACCCCGCGGCTTTAATCGCTCTCTTCACCGTCTTCGGCGGATCCGAGTGCCCGGAAGAATTGGGCTCCTTCTTCGGAATCGAGTTCGAGCGTGATTTCGGTCTCATCGGGTTCGATGGTCACGGTTCCAAGGTATTCCCAAGCCGCCATGTCTGAGGAACCTTCGATATCGTAGTTTCCAGGATCTCCAGCCATCATAAGGTTCACTGCGCCCGCAACGATCGTAATAGAAAGAATTGGTGGATCAACTTCCTCGCCACCTTCTTTCACGGAATAGCCGAGATCAGTCAAGATTGCCCGCTCGATCACGGTAAGGGTGCGGGTATAGGGCCCTTCGGAGGTCGCCGAAAGCATGAGGAATCCCGCTAAAGCAGGATCATTGTCGTCAAGGTGGCTACCGCTACTACCATCTTCCCAAACATTGGGGGAAAACAGCCCTACTGGATTACCGCCATTGGCAGCAAGGGCGTTGGGGCCCGAAAAGAAAAGGCCGGCGGCTGGTGATGAACCACCGAGGCTGGATAGTGCCCAGAGATCTCCATCCAAGGCGAAGTCATTGTCTATGAGCCAATTCCCATTTCGGTCGGTGATAAATTCGTCAAAAATTGACCAAACGCCAGGATTCCCAGGCTCGGTAAAATAGACGTCCGTGCCATCCACTCCTATGCCGGACGAGAAGCCCATCGCGTGGAGAAGTTCGTGAATCATGGTCGCCTTAAAATCAAAAAACGATTCCGAAATCTGATCATCCAAGTCCCAGTCGACTCCGAAGTTTACCGTAACGACGCCGTCCGGTTCCGCCCCATTATCGTCGATGCCTTCTTTGATCTTTTTTTCAACGACCGCCGGAAAATAGCCAAAGAAATCGAGAGGAGCATCAATTGCGTTACTTCCAGCGCTCGCCAGAGTATCGCTTTCTGGTTTGTCTTCAGAGGTGACTTCGATCTGGATCGTCGCTTCATTGTGAAACTGGCTGCCGACACGAAAAGCCGCGTCTTCCAAAGAGGCCCGGCGTGCGGGACCTAGATCAGGGTCGTTAAACTCAGCCGCTTTGCTGTAGTCAAATTCGAAGCGCACCTCTGCGTTGGCACTCGTCGCCAACAACAGGGTCGATAGGCTTATAGCGGCGGTTTTCCTCATCACAATCATAATCAGTTTTTTTAGACATCTGAAGATGGCCTGTAAAGACTTAAGACCCTGATCATGAGTCACCGCACTGCGCAAAGTACGAAGTTCTTCGCATTTTAGGTCGATGTTTCGGAGCAACTTTGAAATAAGTCGAGGCGCTCGCGTGACTGAATGGTCTCGGGAGTGGGTAACTTCGCGGAAGAAAAATGTGAATAGGCGGCAGCAACCGACATCATTCCGCAGCCAAGCGTCTCCACCCCGGTTCATCGTAATTCAAGTCATTGCGCCACCTGAGAACGGTGCACGGCCAAAAGTTCCACTTCCGGCAACCGTTCTCTCGCGGTGCAGTCTGAGGGGAACGGGACTTGCTTAAAATGCGCCGGAGGAAACGTCTCATTTTAGTCTGACACCGTTCCTGAACGAATTTCAAATTCTCGAGAGCCCAGGATCCATCCAAGTTTTCAAAACTGCCTCCCAGGCCTTCAAGCACCCCGGGAAAAAAGGCAATTGCCCGGCAATCACAGCAATGATATCAACCGGAACAGAGAAGAAAATGACACGTGCCGGAGCATTAAAAAGGAGAGTGGTGGCGAGAGCACTCGTTGGCATCGTACTGTCACTGAGCTTACCTTGCCGGGCCGAGCAAGGAGACGACGCGGATTTTGCCGCGCTTCAAGCGGAAGCCCAGAAATCATTTAAGGAGGGTGTCGCGCCCTTCGTGAAAAATTACTGCACGAGCTGCCACGGGACCAAGAAAAAGAAGGGCGGTCTCGACTTCATCTCCGCGCTGAGGAAACCCGGCGCCCCGTCTTCCCGCAAACATTGGAACCTGGCGGTCGCCAACGTGACGGATCATGACATGCCGCCGGACGACGAAAAAAAGCAGCCGACCGATGAGGAGCGGGAGCTCTTTCAGAAGTGGATTGGGCAGATCAAGTTTCTCAGCCCGAAAGATCCCGGTCGCTTTGTCATTCGCCGCCTTACCAGGGTCGAATATGGGAATACCTTGCACGATCTTTTCAAGGTGGATCCGGCCCTTGCTCTGGAGTTGCCGGAAGAAGTCTTCGGAGCGGGGTATTTGAATTCGTTGTCGCCCCTCCAATCAGAGCAGTATCTTGGAATTGCCAATGAGGTCGTGGATGAGATTCTGGCGCCGGGCGATGCTCCGCCGACGGAGGTTCAGCAGCGCCTCTTTGGCGAAGAACCGGCACCCGGGACTGATCTGCGCGTGGCGGCCAGAGAAGTCGCGCGCTCGCTGGCTCGCAATGCTTATCGCCGACCTCCTTCCGAGCCGGAACTGGATGTTTTGATGGAGGTCTTCGATCTGGCGCAGGAGTATCAACTTGATTATCCCGCGTCCCTGGGACTCGTGGTCAAAGCGATCCTCGTTTCGCCTCAGTTCCTCTTTATTACCCCAGCCGGGGAGATCGAAACGGATCGCAATATCATTCCGCTCGATGATTACCAACTGGCGTCTCGTTTGTCCTATCTCTTATGGGCCACGATGCCCGATGCCGAGTTGTTGGCCCTCGCAAAAAATGGGACCCTCGCCGAACCAGCGGTTCTGAAATTGCAGGTAAAGCGTCTCTTGAAAGACGAGCGATCACGGTCCTTGTTTGAGGGCTTTGGCGCGCAGTGGCTGGGGCTGGGGGACCTCGAGAGTCGGACCTTCGATGCCACGAAGTTCCCCCAAATGACGAGTGAGATGAGGCTGTCGATGTATGACGAGGCTCGTCTCTTCTTTGAAAGCATCGTGCGTGAGAACCGGAGTGTCGTCAGTTTCATTGAAAGTGATTACACCTTTCTCAACGAGACTCTCGCGACGATTTACGGTCTGGAAGAATCCGTCATCGGGCCGGAAATGCGCAAGGTGAAGTTAAGCGATCCCAATCGTGGCGGAATTCTGGGGATGCCAGGTATTCTGGCGACTACCTCATTTCCGAATCGCACGAGCCCCGTCAAACGCGGCGTTTGGGTGCTCGAACAAGTGCTCGGGGAACACGTGCCGCCGGCCCCGGCCAATGTCCCGACTCTTGAAAAACAGGATCAGAAGACGGTTGAGAATCTCACCCTCCGTCAGCGCACCGAACTGCACGTGAAGAACCCCACTTGTGCCAATTGTCATAAGGTTCTCGATCCCATCGGGTTTGGCCTTGAGAATTTCGATGCCATCGGGCGCTGGCGCGATCAGGACGAGAGCGGCGGCGCAATTAACCCTGCGGGTGAGTTTCCGAGTGGACAACACTTCACGTCACCCCGGGAATTGAAAGCTATCATTGCCACGCGAAAGAGCGAATTTGCCCGCAACCTGACCGAGAAGCTGTTGGCCTACGCCCTGTGTCGCCCACTTGAAGGTTATGATGAAATCGTGGTGGATGATTTGATGGAAACCATCGCGCAGGACGATTATCGCATGCAGACTCTCATCACCGAGATTGTCACCAGCTACCCTTTTAATCATCGCCGCATTCAAGCTCAACCAACGACTTCGCCCAATGAAAAATAGTCTTCTCCTCAATCGTCGCACCTGCCTGAAAGGGGTCGGAGCCTCTCTTGCCTTGCCCCTTTTGGAAACGATGAGCTGGGCGGATTCAGGCCGGAATAAACCTTACAAGCCGCCAATCCGCCTCGGTTTCATGTATATGCCGCACGGGGTCATCATGGATCAATTTTGGCCTACGGATGCCGAGAGTTTTCTGACTTCGCCTCCGCCAGCGTTGGAGTCATTGCGTCCCGTGCTCGATCAATGCCTGATGATGAAGGGGATCTCGGGAGTGCCGATCTCCCCCTTCAATGGCGCCCCTCACGCGCTTGAATTATCGACTTGGCTCACGGCCACCCTGCCGGATGCGCCCACCCGGAACCGCGTCAATATCGCAGTCTCCGCGGATCAAATCGCGGCCAATTATGTTGGTGCCCTGACATCACTCCCCTCTCTGGAGCTCGCTACCATGCCTCAAACGCACAAGGAAAACCAGGAGGGACTGCACGAGGCCTATTACAACCACTGCAGCTATCGGTCGTCCACTCAGCCCGTCCCCGCAGAGACCAATCCGCGCAACGCCCTCAAACGCCTCTTCGGCAAGTCCGGCGAGCTCGGTCAGGCGAATCCTCTTGATCGCCGGATGTTGGATTTGGTCATCGGGGGCGCCAAGGACCTTCGGAAAAAGTTGCCCCAGAATGATCAGCACAAACTGGACGAATACCTGGACAGCGTGCGAGCTGTTGAACGCCGCATTGCCGCGATCGAATATCGCCAGAAAGAGGCCGCACTGGAGAAGGCCGGAGTCAGTGTGAGCAAGCGCGGGGCCTCCGATTCCCCTCCCATCGAGATCAGAATTCCCGAGGGTGATAAGCGCAGCGAATACATGCAGGTGATGTGCGACCTCAACGTCTTGGCATTCCAGACTGATACGACCCGTGTCAGCACCTACATCGGCTCCTTGCCAAACGGAGTTTCCTATCCAGAACTCGGGTTCAACGATCAGCATCACTCCGCGACCCATCACGGCAACAAAGACGCCGAGAAAATTCGCAAAGTGGCTGCGATTGCAAAGTTCAACATCGACCAGTTTGCCTACATGGTGAAGAAGATGGCGAGCCTGCGCGAAGGCGACGGCACTTTGCTGGACAACTGCATCATGATGTGGGGTTCCGGACTTGAGGACGGAAACAAGCATGCCCGCGAAAACCTGCCCTTCATCGTCGCAGGACGGGGCGGAGGCTCGATCAATACGGGACGGTTTTTGCCCGACATCAAGGGTAATCAAGGCGACCTGCTCACCACCTTGTTGGCGTGCGTCGGCGTTCCGGTGGACCGCCCCATTGGGATTGCCACCAAACAGCTACCGGAGTTAACCCACAATCTCTAACAATCTCTAGACGGGGCAGGGTGACGGAAGACCCGACATCGGCAAAGGAATGGGCGAGAGATTGACCACTGAAAGAGCAGAATAGAGCAAAAGCTTGCTTGAGGGGATTTTGACCACAGAGGTGGCGGAAGAAGAAGAGGCTTGGGTTCGCCCAGGAGTAGCATGAGGGTCCCGCTTGTTTTCGCAGCCCCGGCAGGTAAATCAGAGTGAAGCACTGCATCCTTGCCATCCCGCCCCTTTTGGAGCGAGAATCCCAAATCATGAAAGTCAGTCTCGCCCTGCCGCTCCTCGCTGCCGCCCTCATTTCTACCGCTACGGCGGAGCACCACAAGGCCCTTAAGGAGATCTTGGCGCCCGGGACCGAGGTTGTCAAACTGGGCGGTGGCATGAAATTTACGGAGGGACCGGTCTGGATTCCCTCGAAAAAGATGGTCGTCTTCAGCGATATCCCGAACAGCCGCCAGATGCAGTGGAGCGAGGCCGGCGGACTAAAAGAGTATCGCAAGGTGGAGTCATCCAACGGCAACCTTCTCGATCTGAAGGGCAATCTCCTCTCCTGCCAGCACGGGGGACGCAACGTGATTGTCACCGACGCGGAGGGGAAGATCACGATCCTCGCCGAGTCCTTCGATGGCAAGAAACTCAATTCGCCCAACGACCTCGCGATCCGCGCCGACGGCACGATCTGGTTCACTGATCCGAGCTACGGGCTGAAGGGACGCCCTGCCGAGGTCGGGGGCAAGTGGGTCTACAAGCTCGATCCGAAGTCCGGGGCCGTCTCGCTACGCTACAAAGGACACGACATGCCGAATGGCATCGCGTTTTCACCAGACGAAAAGCGGGTCTACATCTCCGATACCGGAAAGGTCGGGAAGATCCGGGCCTTTGCAGTGGTGGCGCAGGGAATGCTCGGCGAGCCGCTCTTCGAGATCGACATCCGCTGCGACGGAATGTGTCTCGATAGTCAGGGCAACCTCTACACCACTGCGGGTGGGGGCATCCACGTCTTCGACAGGGACGGCCGCAAAATCGGCGTGATCGCAACGCCCGAAAACCCCGCCAATGTTTGCTTCGGCGGCGAGAACTACGACACTCTCTTTATCACGGCCCGCACCGGGCTCTATTCCGTGAAGACCCTCGCCAAAGGGGCCAAGCCGAAGGGGGCCCAGTGGTAACAAGCGAGTGGCACTCCCTGAGCGGCCAAACGAGGAAATCCTTCAAGTCGGCTTCCGAGAGCACCCTTCTGGCATCGTGCGCAATCCCCGAATGTGAACCAGAGGGAGCCGTTAGCGGCAATTCCGAACGAATTTTGAGAAGAACACCGCTCCTGACGGCCCGTAGGCCGAGCTACTTGACACGCTCGATTTTGGTGAATTCGGACCGGGTGTTTTTGGCGTAGATGCCGAGGTAGCGGATCTGCTCGAGGCTGGCGGGCAGGACTTGTTCGATGGTGGTCTCGCCGATTTGGAGAGTGGCTTTGCCGTGGTCGAGATCGAAGGTGATGGTGGCCTCGAAGGTGTCGCTGGGTTCAAACCTCGCGTCTTTTGTAGTGCCGCGTGAAAGGTTGGCCCAGGGACCATCGAAGATGCCGTGTTTCCCCATCCCAATGAGGGTGCCGACTTTGTAGAGGGAATGGTTCGTGGCTTCGGAACCGAAGCAGAAGCAAGCATTGCGGGTGACGTCTTCGGCCGTGGAGCGGTAGATCACTTTGAAAGTCGCGGCCTTCTTCCGCTTGGTTCTTCCACCATTCGCTGGGGCCTTCTGTTTCGACGCCGGCCCAGACTTCCAGGAATATCGCTTTGAGTTCGGCGAGCTTGTCGGGGTGTTTTTCGGCGAGGTCGTGCATTTCCTTCCAGTCGGTTTTGATTTGGTAAAGCTGGAATTCCTCAAGGTCCTTATCGGCGATAATTTTCCAATTGCCGATGCGCATTGCGGCCTGGCTTTTGGCGGGGGCGATGTGGGTGCGCCAGAAGAGTGGCACGGGACGCGCGACGGGCTTGCCCGCGCACGCCGGGAGAATATCGACCCCATCGATGGTGCGGTCGGTGGGCAAAGAAACACCGGCTAAGGCAAGGGCGGTCGCGAAGAGGTCAGAGCCGATGATGGGGATTTCACTGAGCGAGCCGGGCTTGATCTAGCCGGGCCAGCGAATGATGCCGGGAACGCGGATTCCGCCTTCATGGCTATCGCGCTTACGGCCACGGAGCCCACCGGTGGAACCCCAGGTGCGGTTCTGCTGGGACTCGGGCGCAGAGAGCTTCCCTTTGCCGGTGCCCTCGGGCCCGTTATCGCTGGTGAAAACGACGAAAGTGCTTTCACAAAGACCCAGATCGTCGAGCGTCGTCATAAGACTCCCGAAGGCGTGGTCAAGCTGGGTGACATTTCCGTGGTGTTGGCGGACGCCGGGGTTCTCGATATCGGCGTAGGGTTTCTGGAACTCGGGGTCGCTCTCGATGGGAAGGTGGGGCTCGTGGGTCCAGACGGTGATAAAAAAGGGCTTGTCGGGATCGCGTTCGTTCTTGAGCCAATGGGTCGCTTCATCGGCGACGAGAGGAGCGGAGAATCCTTTCAGCGGTCCGACTTCCTTGTGATTTCGAACGAAGTTTTGGGGGTCTTTGTGGGAAGGCGAAGCGTTGTTCTGAGTGGCGAACCACCAGTCGTAGCCGTGATCATCCGGCTGGGGCTGCTTGTTGCTGTTGAAGTAGCCGTTGAGATGCCATTTCCCGCTGTGCATCGATTCGGAGCCGACGGGGCGAAGGAGCTCGGGGGTGGTGAGCTCGGAAGCGCGGAGATGGGCTTCGTTCCCGACAGGGAGCCAGCGCCAAACGCCATTCCGATAGGGAGTGCGGCCCATGAGGATGGCGGAACGGGAGGGCGAGCAAACGGCGCACGCGGAGTAAGCCTGTGTGAAGCGGACGCCTTCGGTCGCGAATTTATCGAGGTGCGGAGTCTTGATGCGAGGGTGGCCGTAACATGCGAGGTCCCCCCCACCCCAGGTCATCGGCGAGAAAAATGACGATGTTGGGTTTTGCTTTGGCAAAAGCCACGCCGGGAAGGAGGAGAAGGAAAAGAGGGCAGATCATCAATTTGCGTTTCGACGAGACTGCCTCATTTCAGGAGAGCTTGGAAAGCGCTTATCGAGATTGTTCGAAATACTGGGCAGGGCCTATCGAAGCACCACGATTTTGTTGAAGGTTAAACATGGCCTGAGCACTTTACTCCTACCGCTTTCGCAACCTCAGAATCAAAGAGCTGAAGTAAACGAACTTCAGCCTAGAGGCCGGCGTTGACGGTGACCTCAAATGGAACCTTCACGACTTCAAGGTCGGTCCAGCCGTCGAGACCAAGGATTATTTTTTCGACCTTCTTGGCGAGGTTAAAAGTCACGGTGTAGGAGCGTTTTCCGAACATTCCCATCGAACCGCTGCCATTTTGATCTGCTTTGATCTCCTCTCCCTTGGCGTCATAAAATTTGAATGCTTTGAAGTCCTTGTGAGAGACGTTGCTCTTGAGTTCGATTGACCATGGATCATCGCCCCAATCTGGCTTCCCGGCTTTGGCCACCTCAAAGCTCTGCTTGCCCACGGTCAGCTTGGCTCCTTTTTTAACCTCAGTGACCACCGACTTTGAAAGCGAACTTTCAGAGGCCACCGACACTAAAAGTTCTCCCTTTAAGATGATACTTTGAGAACCTTTCTGGGGGATTCCCGCGGTCTCTACTTCAGCCATCAGAGCTTTCCCATCCTCACTCAAACGAGGAAACCCAAAGCCGACTGACTTATTGGAAAAGCGCCGCTTTACCTTCGTGAAATCAGTTCCCTTGTCATCAGAAAAAACAGTGACAGTGGAACCCTCCTCATCCATTCCGATAATGGTCTTACCCTTGCTCTTCACAAGAAGTGCGACCTTGGTGCCGGCTTTCCAATTGAAGGCCCGTAGTTCCTGAAACATTTCCTTATCCGCGACTTCTGGTGTGTATCCTTCTCCCACGACTTGAAGTCCGGCAACTGAGACATCCAACTGACCCGAGGCGACCCCGAGGGCCATTCCAAAAAACAAGAGAGAAACTGTCATTGAAAAGAGGCTAGCGCGCACGCGGGAACTAGCAATCTGCTTTTAATTTTATGAATCGACTCACTTCTCAGATGCCCATGGGGTCCTCAGTTGACGCCGGGAGGAAGAGGCGGGCGCGAAGTGGGCACCGGGCCTGTGCGATTCTTTTGTCGATCTCACCAACAACGACCCAGGCCGAACCACTTTGGGCGGCGATCTTAAAAGATCACTCGTTGAAACCCGCAAGCGGATGGGTGACAGAGGGTCCCATCACCCTGCCGCAGAGAAAGCCCTCCAGGAATTCCGGGACCAGAATAAAAACAAAAAAAAACCGCACCTCGTTCTTAAAACGAGATGCGGGAAGATTTTTTAGCGAGAGAGAACGAGGATCAAGTGCTTTCAGGGAAAGCATGAGATCAGGGTCTCTCCCAGAAGCAACCTAGAAGCTTACGGACATGGAAGCACCATAGAACACCTCGGTGTCGCCACGATCTGCGCCAGTGTTGGAGGAGTCACGGGACTCATGTGAGATGTTGGCGGTGACGTGAGGTGTCAGCGTCGCGGTGTCGGTCAATGCGATCGGGAGAGCGAGGCTGATCACAGTGTGAGTCCAACCTTCTGAATCGTCGCCATTTCCGAGGTTAGCCGAATAATAATTATCCAAGCTGTAACCTGCGGCAGCGGAAAAATCGAGACCGATGTTGCTGTAAAGGTCCCAGCTCCTGCTGATACCAAACTCACCGTAGGTGCCGTCAATCGTAAGATCGCGTGCGACGAGCAAGTGACCGGAGAATCCCCAAAGGAGATCCTGAGAGTAGGTAAAGTTAAACTCGTTGGCTTCGTCGTTACCATTCACTCCGGTGGCACGAGTGCCTCCTCTGGAGGTTCCTGCAAAACCATCGTAGAAACGGAAGTGGACGAATCCGAAGTCGAAGGTTCCGAAACCAGCGTCATACGAGAGAGCTGCGCCGAGGTTGCCTTCGGAGTAGGAAAGAGCGTCGTCCATGACGTCGGTGTAGAAAAGGTTAACGCTACCCGTGAGGTTTGAAGCAAGTTCCTTGGAAAACTCAATGTTTGTCCAAGTCGTCTCATCTCCGAACCAGAGGCCACGGTAGAAATAGCGGCTATCCCAACCCGCTGAGATTTCTCCGGTAACGTCGGTCCCGATGAGGGATTCGACATCCGCAGATGCTTGTGAGGCACCAGCAAAAAGAGCTAGGCCAAGGATTCCTAAGGTTGCATGAGTATGTTTTTTCATTAGTTTCGCTTTTGTTGATTAAGAGTCTCAGGATTCGACTGAAAAACCGATTCGTTCGGACTCGTCAGAAGATCAGCGCATTTTATGCCAACCTTCCTCCGATAAATCGTTTTGTGGAAAACTTGACCTTGGTTGTATTCCAACCGGGTAAGCTTTCCCCAAAGGTCGATCCCGAATATCTTAAGGGTTCTTCAGATACCGTAAACTCTATGGGGGGAAGGTTTAGCGAAAAATCGACGAAGGTGTCCAATAGAATCTTTGTATTTTATTCATTTTCTTTAATTTTCACAAAAAATTAAGAG
>JBLIDI010000077.1:0-15132 GCA_047634075.1 Akkermansiaceae bacterium | reverse complement strand
GTGATGGGGGCTTGTTTGATCGGAGCCTCGATGACCTTGTCATCGCGAAGGAGAGGAAGGGGGATGTTCTTGCGGCCCATGTCGTTCGAGTAGGGGATGCCGAAGTAGGAGTCGAAGCCTTGGCGGGTGGGGAGGAAGTCCGGTTGATCTCCGAGGTGCCACTTGCCGATGCAGGCGGTGGCGTAGCCTTGCTTCTTGAGGAGTTCGGCGACGGTGGTTTCAGAAGGGTTGAGGCCTTTGCGAGCATTGGGGAAGAGGACCCATTTATCGTTTTGATCGACGTGCATGTTCACGCGGCGTGGATAGCAACCGGTTAAGAGGCTGGCGCGGGATGGGGTGCAGACACCGCTTGTGACGTAGAAGTCGGTGAAGCGCATTCCTTCGGCAGCCATCTTGTCGATGGTTGGAGTTCGGTTTTTGGTGGAGCCGAAGCAGCCGATGTCGCCGTAGCCCATGTCGTCCATATAGATGAGGACGATGTTGGGTTGGTCGGCCTTGGCTTGGAGGATTCCAAGGAGGAGAAGGAGGAAGAGAATAGGTTTCATGGTGGGAAAGGAGTCGTGGCGCCCTCGCTGCCTTGATTGTCGGGGCCGCATTTGGGCCAATCATTGGTTGCGGAGGCTTGGTTGAGGGCGGGGAGCGGTCAGGAATGTCCAAGCTCCATATTACGAACGCATGAGTTGTTTGATGCTACCGGTTTGGTCGATTTTTTTGCGGGCGGTTTCGAGGTCGAAGTCGCCGTAGTGCTTGATGGGGTTTCCGTAAGCATTCAAAAGAGTGGTATACCAATTTCCGATGGTCTTGTGCCCTTCGGTGGCGTGGTAAGGGAGGCGGAGGTAGCGGCCCGCGATGTCGAGATTACAGCGGTCTCCGGACATCACGAGAAAGGGAGCTTCGGTTCCGTGGCTGTGATGGCCTTCTCCGTTCTCGGGGAAATACATCATGACGGTGTTGTCGAACATCGTGCCTTTTCCTTCGGGAGTCGCTTTCAACTTTTCCACGATTGTGGCGACTTGCTTCATGTGACCGTATCGGATTTTCTCGCGGATTTTCTCAGCGGGGATTCCGCTGTAGCCGCCATTGTGTCCGAGTTCGTGGATGGAGATGTGATCGCCTTCGTTTCCTTTGATGCCTTTGATCGGAGTGGAAAGCTCATCGATGGTGTAGGTGACGACGTTGGTGAGTCCGGTGATGAGAGCGGCCGCTAGGATGTCCGTCATCGCTTGCTGCTTTTCCGGAGTGCTGGCATTCGGGCCACCATTGTCATGAATGGGATCGAGCTTGGGGAGGTGCTTTGCAATCGCTCCCGACATCTTCGCGAGCTTCTTATTTCGCGCGCGGATGGAGTCGATGGAGTCGATGTGATTGCTGAGCTTGAGTTTTTCGTAACCTTGCAGGACGTCGGCTTTGAATGATTCCTCGCCTTCGAGGAACGCGAGCATGGCATTGTCGGAGTCGAGAGCGTCGGGGTTGGTCACCGACTTGAAGAGTTCGTTGTAAGCAGTTTGAGGATCAGCGTAGCAGTAGTTCCTTTGGTGGGGGGCCGGGGCGGAGTAGCCGGAGACGATGCCAGTCCGAAAGGTGCTGTAGTTTCCGGTGAGAGAAAGCTCAACGTGCCCAAAGGGTGAGGGGGTGAGCTTGGCGACTTCGAAGTCAATGGTGGCACGTTTGATTCCGCTGAGGGAATTGCGGCCTGATTTGTAGGCCCCCATGACCGAGGAGTAGGACCAGTGGCCGTTTTCACTCATCTTGCAGGAGAGTCCCTGGAGGATGGTGAGGTTGGCCTTGTGGCTCGCGAGGGGACTCATCCATGTGGGGAGTTCGTGCTGATCGAGATCAATCTCGAGAGTCTCCTTTTTGGAGTCGGCCGCTTTTTCGGTTTCGGAGAAAGTGGGGAGAGCGACTTCATTTGGCCGGATGCCATTGGACTTGCGAATGAAGATGAAGCGCTTGGGAGCGTCCGCTTCGGAAAGCGGGTTACCGAAGGCTCCGAAGGACGTGGGGAGCGTGAGAGCTCCGGCACCGAGAGCGGACTGTTTGAGAAAGTGTCTTCTGCTGGTCATGTCTGTCTTAAAGAGTTTGTTTGGGCTTACGGTAAATGAAGGAATCGGAGGTCAGGAGCGAGAGAATGACGGCATTACAGCTACCACCGCTTTTGAGATACGCGCGATCGGCATCAATCAGGGTTTTGGAGTCGGAGAGGAATTCGTTGCGCCCCATGAAGTAGCGGAAGGCGTGGCGGAGGATGGATTGGCGAACCCGGGTGGACTTGGCGAGGCGGTCGGCGAGGTCGAGGGCGTCTTTTACGTCGCCATCGAGGGTGGGGTCGCCAGTCCCTTTGAGGTGGCCTTGGGAATCGACTGGGAGGGTTTTGTAAGTGTCGCGGAGATCGATGTGATTGGCGGCTTTATCGGGACCCTTCTTGAGGAGGTTGTCGGGGTGTTCGAGAGATTCTGCGGTGCGGAAGCGGCCGAAGTCATCATACATTTCAAAAGTGTAGCCGAGGGGGTTCATGCGTTCGTGACATCTCCAGCAATATTTTTTTTCGGTGACGTCGGCGAGTCGTCCCCGGAGGGTGCTATGGTGATCTTCAGGAATGACCGCTTCGACCGTGATGGGGATTTCGGGGATTGTTCCGGCAAGAAGTTTTTCGCGGATCCATTTGCCGCGGACGACCGGATCGGTCTCGGTGTTCTGAGCGTGCGCAATGAGCCATGCGGGGTGAGTGAGCATGCCCTTGCGGTGCGCGACCTTCGCGGGTTGCACGCCCGGGTAGTTCCACTTGTCCAACTTGATGTTGTAGAACTTGGCCACTTCCGGGCTGCGCAACTGCATCCCCGTACGGGTATCGGCATTATATTTTCCGTGAGCGGGGAAGGAGACGAAGGGGGCGGCCGCGGTTTCGCCTTCATCGAAGCGGAGGCTGAAACTAGTCATGGCAGTTTTGAATTCGCGGATGGGATTACGACGGCCTTTTTTCTCGAGTTCGTTGAGATTGATGCCGCGCATTTGAACTTCGGAGAGGAAGTCTTTGTGTTTGAGGAGATCCTCTTGTACGAAGTTCTTCCAGTTTTTGTCTTTGAAGTAGTCGTGGATGCGGCGGATGCGCTCGGAGGCCTCGGTCATGGCCTCGTTATCGCCGGAGTGGTAGACGTAGAATTTGTCGGTGGTGAGGAGTTCTTCAAAAACGTTGGTGTCTTTTTTGAGGAAGTGTTCGATGAGGCGGTCGGCTTCTCCGACGAGACGGCCTTTGGCCCCATCGTAGTCTCCACCGAAGCGTTTGCGGTCCTTAAAAATGGGGAGCATATTGGGGTAGCCGAAGAATTCGCGGAAGAAACGAAGGCTACGGATCGGCAGATTGGTGATGCTTGCGGTGTGTTGAATCCGCTGAACTCCTTCATCAATGAGGTAATATTGATCACGGTTTTTCAGGAGTCGGGTGACCTCGCGGGCGTAGTCTTCACGGGTCGTGAGTCGGCCGCTTTGCGCGGCTTTGACGAGTTCGTCGTCCGGGCTGCTATCGGTGAGGGCGTAGGCGATGGCGTAGCTGGCATCTCGGGGGGAGAGCATTTTGCGACCGTGTTCGTCCGGTTCACTGGAGCCGAATTCATTGCGGTAAACGAAGTCCGACTTGAGGATGAGAGTTTGGATAAGCTTTTGAACGGCCTTGAGATTTCCGAGGGTGCCGAGGTAGCTTTTAGCCAGAGTGAGGTATTTTTTAGCTTCGTCCGGGGAAGGGGGACGTTCGTGGATTTTGAGGAAGATTTCATCGACGAGATTGGTGACAACCTTCTCAGTGGGAGGGCCCGCTTCCTTGCGTTCTTGGGAGAAGCCTTGTTCCCAATCGGCGAGGCATTTGTCGATGACCGTTTGGTAGCGGTCACCTTTGTTGCGGTGCTTGCGAATGGTGGTCGCGATGATGTGCCTTTCGGCTTCGTCGCGTGGTTTGTAGACGAGGGGTTTGTGTTTCTCGTGGTAGCGGTGCTGTGCGATCTGGCCGCGCCATTCTTCCATGTAGCCACGGAGGAAGGTGACACGAGCTTGGATTTTTCGTTCGTTGTGGCCGTAGTTAAACCATTCCCGCTCGCACTTTGTGATGAGTTGCTCATCGTTCTGGCCTTTTTTTTGGTGCCGTTGCATGGCGCGGAAAACGATGACTAATTCGTCCTTCCCGGGGTTGGCGGCATGGAAGGGGGCTTTCTTGGTTTCTCCCTGAGCGACGGCTTTCTTGATCGGGAGAGGAGTGAAGCGCGGGAGGAGGTTGGTGTGCTTGCTTTGGTAAACGTCCTGAAGCACAGGTTCGATGAAGGTGTTGAGGAAGCTGCGTCGTGATTGTAGAATTGCGTCGTGACGATCCTCCTCAGCCATGAGGGCGGTGAGAGAGGGAAGGTAGTTTTTATCCCGTCTTCCGAGATCTTCCGTCATGGCGGTGGCTACGTTTTTGGCATTGGTGATCATCGTGAGGAGATGACCGCCGTCGAGAGTGGTGGTGTCGTAATAACGGACTCCGGTGTTGGAGGGGAGGAGGAAGGGGTTGGTGAGATTGACGCGGCGGTTGTTGTCGCCGATCACAGAGACTCTTTTGCCATCGATGGTTTTGTTGGGTGTGTGTTTGAGCAGCGTGTTGAACTTGGCATCGAAGATGAACTCGCTGATCAACCAGCGGCGGTCCGGAGTGGAAGGTTTAAGGTGAGCGTAGTCCCCGGAGAATAGCTTCTCATGATCGAGGTAGTTGCCGAAGTCGGGCATGCGGAGTTTGTCTTCGAGTTTGGAGGCATTGTGTTTGCCTAATTCGCTTGAGGCCCAAGCCAGCAAGGACGCTCTTTCCGGTTCGCTGGGTTGGTCCTTCTTCTTGGGAGGCATTTCCCCGAAGTGAAGTTGTTCCTGCATCTTGTTGAGCAGGTCGAGGCGGGCGTCGAGAGTGAGGTCGCCGATGTTATCGAGGCGAAGGTCTCCTTTCGTGGTGCCATCCTCGTGACAGGAGTAGCAGTAGGTGTCCAAAAGGTCGGTGGCTTCTGCGGTCAAGACGAAATCCGAAGCGCCGTGCAGTGAGAGGATCGGCGTGAGGACACCGAACGCCAGCAGAAGGGAGATCCTTATTTTTTGGAATCGGGTCATTTTGAGAGGTTTGCTGACAGGGTGCGGCGGGACCGGACGGTCACCATCGCGACGCTTTGCTGCGCAGATTACAGGGAAATACGGTGAGTTCTTAGCGCCAATCATGAATAGGTTATCCCTAAAGGTGCCCATGATTGGGTAGCTTGACCATGTCGATTTAAAAGCCTTTCTCTAGGGCCTGAGCGCCATTTTGACTCTGATGAACTCGCGCATCATTTCCGGGATCGGGGTGGTGCTGCGATAAGTGACCGTTTCGGTGCCATCTCCATTTGGGGTGCTGAAGACCAGGACCGTTCCAAGTTCGCTCCAGCTTTCCAGATTGGAACCCACCTGAACTTGATAGATTACGTCATCGGCGGAGAGGTTTTGACGATAGCTCAGAGTGAGATATTCATCGGTAGATCCTGCGCCATTATTGAAGATTGCGGTGCTGGCCTTGGGATACGATTCGGGGCTCTGTCCGCTATCGCCTACGAGCGATCCGAAGCCATACTCGAGGAGGGCATTGAGGCCGTCATTATCACCATCCGCATTCGGGGCGCCGGTGAAAGTGGTGGCATCAGTGGTGCCGGGGCTGCCGCCGAGGTTCACGCTTGAACGCCAGTTGGCGGGATCGGTGTGGTCTGGGTTCGTCTCGGGCGCGATCAGGACGAGGCCGTAACCCAGACCATCGGAGGCGGTGGGCCAGGGAGCTTTGTCATTGTAGGTAAATCGTTGGGCATCGACCCCGAGGGCATCGATCAGGCCCAGTTCTTCGCCGGAATTACTCAGGCTGGTGGTTGCGAATTCACCGGGTGCAATCGTGATGCCGGTGGTATTGTGGGCGGCGGCGAAGGCGGCCTGATTTTTGACAATGACGACCCGGGCATCCGGTGCCAAGGTGAAGCCAAGCGGGAAAATGTAGTCGATCCCGAGCAAGGTGAGATTTGAGAGATCGAGGGTCGCTGATGAGATATTCATGATCTCAAGCCACTCCGCATCCTCCGAGGTTCCGGAAGGGTTATACATGACCTCTGAGATGACGATATTGGAGGCTTCGGCAATTGGGGCGACGAGGAATTCAGCTTCCGAGAGTGCGGACCATTCTCCGTTGTCGAAGGCGCGTGCGCGGACGAATGCTCCGCCGGTGATGGGAACGGTCGAGCCTTCTCCGTCGCTTGGAGCGACTCCGGAAAGCTGGAGATCAAGGCCGGTGTCGCTGCTACTGCTCCCACTTTGGTGGAGTTCGACGGCGAGGATATTGGTGCCTTCCAAGAGGTCGCCGGCAAAAAGACTGAGGGTGCCGAGGTTGACCAAGGCACCTTCGTTTGCTGTCGGATTGAGAGCGAAATCCCCATATTGGCGGTTTCCAGCGGCCATGTTGGAGCGGGCGATTTCCTTACCATTGAGGTAAATGATGGCACCATCGTCCCGGATGAGACTCAGGTTTAGTTGGGTGAAATCACTGGCCCCGGTGACCTGAAACGACTTACGGAAGTAGATGGTCGGAAGTCGTGGGGTTTGGAGATTGAGAGAGGTGTTCATCGTGCGCCCGCCAATATCTCCGTAACCCAGGAGAGCCTGGCCGGTTCCCCAAGTGCCGTCATTGAACGAAGGATGTTTCCAGTCGCTGGAGTTGTAGGAAGGATTTCCGACGACGATTTCGCTGTTGCTTTGGGCGACTCCGGTGTCGAGATATCGCCAGCCTGTTTCTTCCAATTGAAGGAAGGAAGTCTGGGTGCTTCCTCCGCCTACGGGAACAGCGATGGGATTGATTCCGCCTCCTTCCAGGCGGGGGTCACTGCCATCGGTGGTGTAATAAATGGTGCCACCGGTTGAGCCCAGTTGCAGCGATTGGCCGATCGGAATGACGCCGCCGTTTTGAGGTGAGCGATTGACGAGAAACTCGGGAGCTCCGGCGGAGGGGATCAGTGAGGAATAGTTGTTGAGGACGTTGGAACTGCGGACTGGAAAGTAGGTGTTGATGAGGCGGTTTTGTTCCGTGAGCCATTGATTATCGCGGGTGTAAAGGGTGCCGCGATGGTCTCCCCAGCGGGCGGACTCTGCGATGATAGCGCGATCGAGGGCAGTGGCAAATTTCATCCAGCGGGCGCTCGTGGCCTCGGGGGTGAGAGCTCCGCGATGGGTGAAATGCCTTTGCAAGCGGTCTGCAAAGCGCACCCGGTATTCCGGGACACCTTCGAGGGCACTTCGAACGCCCATGGGATCAAGGGGCGAAATTGTGGCGTTTTCGCTTTCGAGACTGCGCTCGCCGTCCCAAGAGTAGAGCTGCCACGGTGCCATTTGCTCTGGTTGATTTGCCGGGAAGGGGCCACCGCCGGCCGCACGCCAATTGCCACCCGATTTAAGGTCAGCGTTACCACCGTATCGGTTGATGATTTGGAAATCAATGAATTGGTTGATATCGATGACCTCCTGGATTTTTGTCCAATCCCCGGTGGCGACTACCCCTGGGATTTCATTCCAGGCGGTTGCGGTGCCATCGACAACGGAGGCCCCGTTCCGAGCATCGAGTCGGTTGTCATCGCCACCATTGTAGGTGGCGTAGTGCGAGGCTTCCGGACGTTCGCAGAGGTTGTGGACACCCCAGTAGAGACCGTTGACGAAGACATGAACCATGAATCCGTGGCCGGCGGCAGGGCTCCCCATTTCGAGCATGGACTCGCGCATCCATTGATCGCGGATCATGGAGCCGCGGCCGCGTTGGCCGCCGTCGCGGTGGATCCATGAATTGTTATAGCCGGCCCGCAGCGTGATGGAGTTGAACTCCTCAACCTCTGATCCGGGGAAGAGCGGTTCGCGGAGTCTTCCGGGGCCATATTCCGTCCGGAAGCGGAAGTTCATCGAGTGCTTGGGGCTGGCGCTGGGGTTGCGGCTCGCTCCGCCCTGGACCTTGATTCCGCAGTTGATTTGCCAATCGCTACGAGTGTCGACTGCGGCGGGGATAAATTCGGCGGAGCACTCGTATTCGAGGGCGCCGTTTCCGGAGTTGGTATAGATTCCGTTTCCTCCGCTAAAGTCATTTCGGTTCATCGCGATGGAGATGGTGGGGATATCACGCAATCCTTTGAGCATCGTTTGAGCGGTTGATTCGGCGTAGTTGGTGGCGAGGGCCGTTTCTTGAGAGATCCGGGTGTCCATGGTGTAGTCGCCTGAGGAAAGGTTTCCCCATCCCGTTGGCTGGGTTTGTTGGATGAAGGCCGTGTTTAGACCTGCGGCATCGGTGCCATCGGGGTTGGCATTATCGATGTCCACGAGGATGTAGGTTTGGCAATCGATGTTCGTGGGCGCGAATCCGGTCTTACTTGCGGAGGCTTTGAGGGCGGTCGTTTGCGTGATGGGGACGGGGCCGGAGTAGACGGAGGCGGTGGCGGTGGGGTTGCCATTTGCGTCAACTGGCCTCGTGCCATCGGTGGTGTAGTAAATGGTGGCGTCCAGGGTGCTGGTGGTGATGGTGACCTCAATCGCTTGTTGGTAGTACCCGCGATCGGGAGTGAAGTTGGTGTCGCGAACCCGGGCGATGCCGGTGTCGCCATTGGCGGAGCCAGGCGTGGGCGAGGAAAAATAAACGGGGTTCCCGGTGCTGGGTTGGAGTCCGTATGAAATGTCGGCATCCTGGTTGGGATAGGCGCTGCCACCTTGGCCGAATTCACTGGCGACTGTGCCCGCAGGGCGGACAAGTGCGAGGGCTTCGCCCCCGCCCGAGAGTTTGAAGTTGGTGTGAAGGTTGCCATTGCTATCCGGAACTCCGGTGCCCGAGGCATAGACGATCAGGTAGGCGCCGGAAGAAAGCGTGGTGGCGGCAGGGAAGGGCCATTTTGTGAGATCGGCTAAATTGTCGGTGAGGTGCCAGCCGCTGAGATCGAGCGGGGAAGCTCCGGTGTTGAGGATTTCAATCCAGTCGTCGGTTGTGCCGGGGACTTGGTTGGCGATAGGATACCAGCTGTTTGGGTTATTGGTGGCACCGCCGTCGTTGGACGCCATGAATTCGGTGATGACGAGTTCGCTGACGTCAAGAGTGGTGAAAGTCTCGGACGAATCAGCCCAAACGAATCCGGCCTCGTTTTCTGCAAAGACGCGGTAGTGGTAGGTCGTCAGTGAGATTAGGCCGGTGAGGACCGCGGTGAAGCTGCCGGTCTGGTCACCGAGGTCGATTTGGTTTGCCCAAGCGAGGGCATTGGTGCCGCCGTTGGTTGTTCCCCAGAACAAGGTGAGGTTGGGCGGATCGTTCCCGGTCGAGCTGACCTCGCCCCCGACTTCTGCGGCGGTGCCGGTCACGCTGGCGGCTGGAGAGGTCGTGATGGCGGGGAGGGAGTAAGCCTCGGTGGTGAAGTTGGTGGTGGCTGCCGCCCATGACGAGCCCCCGGAGTTTTGGGCAAAGGCGCGAAAATAGTAGGTGGTATTCTGATTGAGACCAAAAAGATCGGTGGTGAAGGCCCCTGATTGGGCTCCGATATTGACGGCGTCATCCCAATTTCCCGGGGTCGTTCCGCCCTCATTATCGCCGTAGTAGAGAATGACGTTTGGAGCCTCGCCTCCGGTATCGGTCACCGAGCCATTGAGATCGGCTTCGACAAATCCCACCCCTGTGGCCGCGGCATTGGTGACGGTTGGTGGATTGGGGGGAGCCTCGGTGGTGAATGATTGCGTTGAGTTTGCCCAGTCGTCACCCGCTCCATTGCTGGCAAAAGAGCGAAAGTAGTAGGTCGTCGAGGGTGATAAGCCACTCAAGTTGGTTGAAAAAGGACCTGCTTGAGAACCAAGGGTCACCGAATTGTCCCAGTTTCCGGCTGCCGTTCCGGCATCATTGTCACCCCAATAGAGGGTGACGTCGGGAGTGCCCCCCCCGGTGTCCGTCACTTCTCCTCCAAGAGTGACTGATGAGGGGGTGAGATTGCTGGTCGGAAGATTGGCAACGGTGGGCGGGGTGGCGGGTTCAACGGCCCCGCCGAGAATCACTCCCATAAAGCGCGCTCGCGAGCCATCGGTGTCGGTATTGGTGTAGCTGTAAGTGATCAGGTTATACGCTGCGGCATCGGTAAAAGTGAAGTCCGTGATCCACCCCTTATTCGTAGTCGGTCCATTGCCTTCGCTTGCGCTGGCGGTAAGATTAGGCTGCCCTGGGCCCGTCATCGTCACGGCGAGGTTCCAGCTATTCACGTAGGTGCCGTGGGGGAAATAAAGTTGCCCGGAGGAAAGCCCGGAAATATCGACTGTTCCGGTGAGGTTGGCCGATCTTGCGAAGGTGTTTGGGACTGCTCCGGAGCTAAAGTCCTTAGGAGTGGTGAATCCTGCCGGGTCGGTTGAGATCCAGACGTTCGACCAATTTTCGCCGAACCCATCGATATTTTGAGGCGGACTGGTGGCATCGCTGAGCCGTCCGGCGATGCCTTTGGCATAGCTTTGGATCGTCTCATTGGGGCTGTGGAAGAAATTGTAATCCAAAACGGTGCCGTCACCGAAGGGATTGGTGAAAGTGGGGGTGCCGGGCTCGTTTCCGCCAATTCCACGGTCGTTATATCCCGCTGCGCCAGGAAAGACGGTGATGTCGAAGTTTGCGTTGTTCGATGAGACCTGAACGGTGGCACCTTCGGTCAGAGTGACAGCAGAGGTGAAAGGGGCCTGAGCAAGTAATGCAAGAAAGATGAGCCGGGCGTGTGGTCGGAGTTTCATAGGAAATCAAGTTCTGGCAATTGGTCGGGAGGGGGGCTCCTGCTAGAATGTGCGAGACCCCAGCCCTATCGAAAAAGGTGGGATCCCACAAAGAGATTTTTTTGTCACAAATATGCGCTAGGTCCTTCTGTTGAAGGGACTGCTGACAAACGATCGGCCGATTGACCGGAGCAGTTGCGAGAAAGTGTAAGGAAAGGACTATTTGCGCCTTATCATTGTCATCGAAGGGGGGTGGCCTTATCAGGAATACCGCATTTCTTTGATGCGGAGATTCAACTTGGTTATGCTCGCCCTAAGTTCCGTTAGTGCGCCTGTAATGATGCGAAGGCGAAACACCGTCCCTGCCAGTTTGCCATGTTTTTGAAATTTCGAAGAGTGCTCATTTTGTTGTCTCCTACCTTGATTGGAGTCGCTCCCGCCAAGATTGACTTCGCCCACGAAGTGCTCCCGCTTCTTAAGGAGAATTGCGCGAAGTGTCACACCAACGGGAAACACAAGGGTGGGCTCTCCTTGGACACCCGGGAAACTTTCTTGGCATCCGATACGGTGGAAGTGGGGAAGGCGGGCGCGAGTATTTTCATCGAAGTACTCACCGCCGAGGATCCCGATGACCGTATGCCTCACGATGCTGATCCTCTCTCGGCAGATCAGATCGCCATTCTGACCACGTGGGTGAATGAGGGCTTAGCTTGGGAGCCGGGATTCACCTTTCGCGAGAAGACTTGGAAGGCTCCGTTGGCGCATCGCAAGCCAGAGTTGCCTGCGGGCGCTCTCGGAGGAAAACCCATTGATCAGATCGCGCAGGCTTATTTCGCGAAGAACAAGGTGCAACCGCCCGAGGAGATCTCTGATTATCGTTTCCTGAGAAGGCTCTCTCTTGATTTGCTCGGACTCCTGCCGACCCCGCAGGAACTGGCGGAATTTGAAGCGTCGACTGCGGCCTCAAAGCGAATGGACAAGGTCCGGGAGCTTCTGGGGCGTGACTTGGATTACGCTGATCACTGGATGACCTTTTGGAATGATCTCCTGAGAAATGATTACGCGGGAACGGGTTTCATCGACGGCGGGCGAAAGCAGATCACGGGGTGGCTTTATGACTCGCTGAAGACGAACAAGCCTTACGACCAATTTGTGCGTGAGTTGATGAACCCGACGAGCGAGTCGGAAGGGTTCGTGAAGGGCATCAAATGGCGGGGAGATGTCAATGCCTCCCAGGTTCCCGAGATCCAGTTTGCCCAGAATGTCTCTCAGATCTTCTTTGGTGAGAACATGAAGTGTGCCTCGTGCCACGATAGTTTCATCAACGACTGGAAACTGGAAGATGCCTACGGGATGGCTGCCATCATCGCGGGAAAACCGCTTGAGATGTATCGCTGCGATAAGCCAACGGGCGAGAAGATGGAGGCCAAGTTTCTCTTCGATGAGTTGGGCGAAATCGATAAGAAGGCCTCAAAATCCGGACGACTTGCGAGGGCTGCTGAGCTTTCGACCGCCAAGGGAAATGGTCGGCTGGCGCGCACGATCGTGAACCGTCTCTGGGCCAGGTTGATGGGGCGCGGTCTCGTGGAGCCGGTGGATATCATGGGGAATCGTCCGTGGAGTGAGGATATGCTCGATTATCTCGGGTGGGATCTGGCGGAGAATGGGTATGATTTGAAACGGACACTGGCATTGATCGTGGCATCTCGCACTTATCAAAGCGCAACGGTGGCGCGCTCGGAGAAGCTCGATGACTTTGTCTTTGAGGGGGCGGTGGCCAAGCGGATGACGGCCGAGCAATTCATCGATGCGGTCTGGGGAATTACCGGGACATCTCCAGGTAAGATCGAAGCGCAGGTCTCGAGAGGGGCTGTACGCGCAAAAGTGGCGGTGCCTGGTGAGTGGATTTGGTCTGCCACGGACAGTCGCCCCGCAGGCGAGGAGGTGGTCTTTACCCGAGAGATTCGCCTGCCTGAGAAGACGACCGGGAAGATGATCATCACCTGCGATAATGAGTATGTTCTTAAGGTGAATGGGAAAGAGATCGGGCGGGATTCCAACTGGGAAACGGTGGAGTTCTATGAGGTCTCGAATGCGCTGCAAGCCGGCAATAATTCCATTCGAGTGGAAGCGAAAAATCTCGGAGTGACTCCAAATGCGGCCGCGCTTTACGTGCATCTTCAATTGGTAAATGCCGCCGGTGAATCAGTTGTCGTGACCACTGATAAAAGGTGGATCGCGAACGGGAAAGCTGCACTTGAACATGGCGCGCAGGGATGGGACACGACGGTCAATTCTCAGATTGTAGAATACCTTGCGCAGGCCGTTGTGGGAGAGTCCCGCAGGGCCCGGAAGGTGCGGGCATCGCTGGTGAAATCGACGCTGTTGATGCGGGCGCTTGGTCGCCCCAATCGCGAGCAGGTCGTCACGACCCGCCCTGCCGATTTGACGACCTTGCAGGCACTTGAGTTGAACAACGGGGCTGAATTTGTGAGTTACTTAGATCGAGGGGCCGCGAGGTTATCTTCCGAGAACGAAGACATCGTGGGTAATCTTTATCTCGAGGCCTTATCGAGGCCGCCGAGCGACTTCGAAAGTGCGGTTGCGAAAGAGATCCTGGGAAAATCTCCCGCGCCGGAGCAGGTTGCCGATCTTCTTTGGGCCGTCCTCATGCTTCCTGAATTTCAAGTCATTAACTAAGTAGAAAAGCAGATATTATGTCGATTCCTCTCGAATTTGAAAACCGCCGTGATTTCCTCCGGAAACTGGGTGCGGCCTCGGCTGCGACTCTTGCGATGGGTGCTCCAAGACTTCTGAGCGAAGAGGCTGTGGTGCAACCGGAAGCGAAGGCCGATTGCTGCATTCTTCTCTGGATGGGCGGTGGGATGGCGGCTCCTGATAGCTTTGATCCCAAGCACTACGAGCCCTTCCGGAAAGGACTTCAGGTATCCGATGTGGGAAGCACTTTCCCGGCAATCCCAACCTCGGTGAGTGGTATTAACTTCACCGAAGGCTTTGCGGAAATCGCCAAGGTCATGGACCGTGGCACCATCATTCGCTCGGCGGTGCAACCGGACCTCGGTCATATTTTGCACTCACGTCACCAGTATCATTGGCACACCGGATACGTCCCTCCCCAGACGGTGGCGGCGCCACACCTTGGGGCCTGGATGGCCAAGGTTTTAGGCCAACGGAATGAGGCCATGCCGGCCTTCATTGACATCGGGCAGCGACTTGAAGGAGTGGGTGAGAAAGAGGAACTCAAGGCCTTCCACACCGGCGGATTTTTCGGCAGTGAATTCGGTCCGTTTTTGCTGCCCTATCCAGATCAAGCGATCGGAGCGGTGCAGCCACCGGAAGGGATGACGCCGGGGCGATTTGCGAATCGCTATAAGTACTACAAGAAGCTCGTATCAGAAGGACAGATCGGGAAGAGCGGGAGTGAGTTTCAGCAGGAATCAATGCTGCGCTCTATGGATAAGGCTCACCGCTTACTGAGTTCGAAGGAGGCGGTCGCTTTTGATCTGAGCAAGGAAGATGAAAATTCTGCCGCGCCCTACGGCAAAAGTCGTTTTGGACAAGGCTGTCTTTTGGCTCGCCGCTTGGCGGAGTCGGGATCTCGCTTCATCGAAGTCACGACAGAATATCAACCCTTTAAACACTGGGACACCCATGAGAAAGGTCACACCACGGTGAAGCGCTTGAAGGAGGAAATTGATCTCCCGATTGCCCAGTTGATCCGTGACTTGGAAGAACGGGGAATGCTTGAGCGGACTCTCGTGGTGATCGCGAGTGAGTTTAGTCGCGATATGATGATCGAGGGCGTTCCCGGTTCCAATGCGCGTGACCAGACGACCCATAAGGTCGACGCGATCACGGAGATGAAACATTACGGCCAGCATCGTCACTTCACGGGGGGGACCAGTGTTCTGATGTTTGGAGGAGGAGTGAAGAAGGGTTTTCAATACGGCAAGACGGCTGATGAACGGCCCTTCGTCGCGGTTGAAAATCCAGTCAGTATTGAAGATATGCATGCCACTATTTTTCAGGCCATGGGCATTTCGCCAAAGACCTCCTTCGATATCGAAGGACGTCCGTTCTATGCCACCAAGGATGGGATTGGGAAACCGGCGATGGATATTTTTGCTTAGAAACGGTGCAAGAATAGATCAAGGTGCCTGAATGCCTGAATGCCTGAATGCCTGAATGCCTGAATGCCTGAATGCCTGAATGCCTGAATGCCTGAATGGTCGCGGGGGTGCGGGGGTGCGGGGGTGCGGGATTTCGTGGAAGAACGTTGCAAATGGGCGGCCGCTGCGAACGAGCGGCAACGGGAGTCGAAAGTTTTTGATTCCTGCCACT
>JBLIDI010000076.1:0-15363 GCA_047634075.1 Akkermansiaceae bacterium | reverse complement strand
CGCGGGCGGAGAATATGGACTGGATGTTAAAGATACAACGCGACTCCGGCCTCCCGCATCAAGCGGATATTATCGTCGCCAGCATTGGCCGAGCCCACATCATCTAGAATGACCTTCACCGCAATCCCTTCCCGCGCTTTCGCCGCGAGAGCAAGGGAGAATTCCCGGGTCACCGGAGCATTCACAAAAGCAAAAGTCTCCAGCGTAATGCTCTGCCTGGCACCCTTCACCGCTGACAACATGGGCGGGAAGAAGGCGTCTCCATTTGGAAGGGTCCGCACCTTATTCCCAGAAATCCATGAAGTCTGTGAAACCTTGGCGAGCGCGGCACGCAACCCGGGCGACTTCACGGGAACATCACGACCGACCGATAAATCAACCTTCGAACTAAAGCACGAGGTGACACTCCAGATCCCCGCGAGGAGAAAAAATTTAGCGCCCTTCCGCAAGACGCTCGGCAAGAACTTCCGGAAGACCGGCGGCTCGAATTTTTTCCTGAGTGGTGGCAAGATCATACTCGATACGGCGGAAGGTCACGGTCTTCGTCGGGATGTCGTAAATGACGTAGCATGCGCGCCAATCGCCATCGCGAGGCTGGCCCACCGAACCGGTATTGATAAAATACTTCATTCCCGGCTCGATCACAATCGAGCTCGCTTCCACCTCCGAAACGCGCGAATCGCGGACAAAGATTCGGGGAACATGAGTGTGCCCGTGGAAACACAATTTGGTGAACTGATAGGAGAAATTCGACATCGCATCGAACTTGTTCGTCACGTAATTCCACGATTGCGGTTGATCGAGAGTGGAGTGCACCACCGTGAAGTCCTCCACCTGACGCACCATGCGGATGGTTCTTAGCCAATCGCGTTGCTCCGGCGTCAGTTGGTCACGGGTCCACTTCAGCGCCGCCGCTGCCACCGGATTCATGTTATCGAGGCTATGATCACCAGAGGCATCTTCGTCGTGGTTTCCCTTCACAACCGGCCAGCCATTCTCGCGGACCCGTTCCAGACAGGCGGAAGGATCAGCATTATAGCCCACGATATCGCCCATGCAAACATGGTCGCTACACCCCTGCGCAGCAGCATCCGTTAGGACGGCTTCGAGGGCCTCTAGGTTGGCGTGGATATCTCCGAATAGGGCAATGCGCATGACGCTGTGAGGAAAACGTTACAATCACCACTTGCCCCACAACTGTAAAGGTCAGATTAAGCGATGACGGCAGACTCTTCTGCTGTTTTTTTAGCATCCGGTCGAAAACCCCGCCATCGCACCCACTCCCTCACTCATTCTCATACTTCTTGCGCCACTTCTCAGTGTGAATACGAGCCGTCGTTTTCGTTACGAAAGGGTTCAGGGTATCCGGCACCTCCAGCTCAACGATGAGCTCCTTCAGCAACCGATCAACCTGGCCGGCATAGAAGCCCACATCAAGAACGCGCTGACGGTAATTATAAAGATCTTGGTAAGCCTTCTCCTTCGTCCGGAAGACCTGATCAATCGTGGGACGGAGTGCGTCTTCAGGAAGGTTGGGATTCGTCGCAAGCACCACCAGAAGGCTTCGAAAGGTCGGCGTCCGCAGGTGAGCCTCCGGATTCTCCCGTAGCAGTCGCATCGTTTCCTCGTAGGCCTCGATCTCACGGCCTGGGATCCGGGCAATCGTGAAAAGGTAGCGGCGGCGGTAGACCGGATTACCCGAATCCCGCGCCATCTTGAATGCTTCCGCCGCTTTCTCTAAATCCGGCCTTTTGAATTCATTGGACCACATTGAGCCCATCTCAAACCAGAGCTTCTTGGCATCGGGATTATACTTCAAGCCCTCCCGATAGAAGGCATCACCCATCTCGATATATTTCAGCTCCATAATACGACGCTTCGCCGGACTGAAGTCCGGATTTCTCCTTGCCCACGAAGCGGCATTCCAGCCCATATGCCAGCCGCCATGCTCCCAGTAAAAGGGATTATAAGGATCAAGAGCGGTGATCACTTCATAGTCCTTCTGAAGATCATACCACTCGCTATTTTCGAAATGATCATAGGCCCCCAGACTCACCATCGATGCCATCACTGAGCGGAGTCCGCCAAAGGCACCGGCAAGACTGGTCTGCCCCATCTCACTCCAGGTTTCCGACGGAATCCGTGGCTGCATGATCCTGCGCTCACGGAGATCTTCGGTGAATTTTTGCTCGTGCGGCATGCGCAGATACCCCGTTCCTGCCAGCACCCCGGCGATCACAATGAGATTTCGAATGGTCTTAAATCGCTTCACAAATCACCTTCATTAAAATTCCTTATCCGAGAACACAAACCACGAGAGCACGACATAAATCCCGATATACAACGCCGCGAGCCAGCCCAACTGAGCCATATCCGAGGGGAGAATATTCTCCGCTCTCGCCGCCGCATCGGAGATTGACGAAAACAACTGAAAGTCTGGGAAAATCAGCGAAATCATGGTTCCCACAATCCGCTCCGCAAGGCCCGGAGTGTCACCCAGAACCGGATCTTGAAAGAGGCCATCACGCGCAATCGATTGAAATTCCCCAATCACCCAGATCATCCCACTCGTCGCAATCGTGAATAAGGTTGAGGTCGAGAAGGTGGAAATGAGCAAGGCCACTGCCGCGAGGACAGACGCTTTCAGGAAGTGGGACATCACCCCATATTGCAAAATCAGCGTCGGCCCGTGTGAGGTAATATCAGCCCGACCCGCCTCGATCTCGCGCTCCGGATACCCGATATTTTTCATATACTCCGTGGCTTCCACCAACTTCGCCTCCATCCGGTAATGCAAGGTCACCACCATCAAGACATCCATCACCAACATCGCGATGAAGATCACCGCCATCACCCCAAGGAGCTTACCGATGAGATAATCAAGACGCGGGACGGGCTTACAAAGGATCGTGTAAAGAGTGCGATCTTCAATATCACCAGGAATCAAAAGCGCCGTTGAAACGATGGCAAACATCGAGCTGAAAACCATCATGGCACCAAGGCAGATGTTCTTATGCATCCGGAGTTCCTGCTCAGGTTGCAACGCCTCCGGACCGTTATACCAGGGCATATCAAAATGCTGCATCCCCAGAAAGAGCAGCGCGATCGGAGCTAGGAAATAGAAAACCTTCATCCGAACTAGTTGGGTGACAGTGCTTTGCGCAATGATCAGGACCCGGCGCGGGGAGAAGAAGGAAGTGGAAGCAGGACGGCTCATGGATTTTAAAATTGTTCGGGTGACCGGGACTTACTTGCTCACAGGCTTTCGCTCTTTACGATCCCGCGCTGGCTTGGATTTCGTTTCACGGAGGAAAAGATCCTCAAGGGTCGTGCGGGCATTTCCCGAGGACACCACCTTGGACTCATGGGTCACATCCACCAACGATTGAATTTGCTCCAGCAAATCCGCGCTCGCATTCTCGAGAATCAACTCGGTCCGATTCTCCAACGAAATCAGGTCATCAAGACGGCCCTCATTCACCAAAACCCCTTGGTGGATAATTCCCACCCGATCACAAATCTGCTGAACCTGCTCCAATAAGTGCGAGCACAGGAAAACGGTCACCCCCCGATTCTTCAGCTCCAAAATCAAATCGCGAATCTCACGCGAACCCGTCGGGTCCACCCCCGCGGTCGGCTCGTCCAATACCAGCAAGCGAGGATCCTGCACCATCGCCTGGGCCAATCCGATCCGCTGCAACATCCCCTTCGAAAACCCTTTCAATCGGCGATTGCGGGCATCCTGCAAGCCCACCAGCTCCAACAACTCCTCAATCCGTTCCTTTAGCTTGCGACCCCTCATACCACAGAGCTTCCCGTAGAATCTTACCGTCTCGGCTGCCGTCAAATGCTTGTAGAAATAAGGATTCTCCGGCAAAAAACCCACCTCCATGCGCGAGTCCACCTTCAGCGAGTTTCGCCCAAAAATCGCGCACGACCCTGACGTCGGAGCCACTAGGCCCAGCACCGCCTTCATCGTTGTCGACTTCCCGGACCCGTTCGGCCCGATCAAGCCATAGACCTCACCCGGAGCAATCCGCAGCGAGACATCCTTCACCGCATGCACCTTTCCCCCGTTGAAGGCTCCCTTGAAATCCTTCACCAGGTTTTTCACCTCCACTGCTGCCGCGTCGCTCATTATTCAAATAGCTTACAGATCCAATCGGATGGTGCAAGAATCAGGTGACGAACTACGTCTCTCTCTCTCATTCCTCTCGTATCAAGTCCCCACGGAAGGGCTCTCTCCAGAGTGCCCTCCCAAATCCCACCACCCCAAAATCTCCTCGTCCTCCCGCACGTTCCGCTCATTCTGGGGTTCCTTCTCCAATCACCCCCCTTTAGACATGCCCAATTACCTCATCCAACAACTTGACCAAGTCCCCGGAACCCCCTGCCCCTGCGGCACCTCACGGCGCGCCTTCTGCATCCCCGAGAACCCCGTCGCCAGCATCCACCTCGTCGAGATCTCCCAGGAAGCCCGCACCCACTACCACAAAGAGATGACCGAAATCTACCTCGTCCTCGAGGGCCACGGCCACCTCGAGCTCGATGGCGAACTCCTCCCCGTCAAGCCCATGACCAGCATCCTCATCAAACCCGGCTGTCGTCACCGCGCCATTGGTGAAATGCGCATCATCAACATCCCCATCCCGACCTTCGACCCCGCCGATGAATACTTCGACGACGACCCTGACCTCTCATTCTCTGTCCCCAAATCCTAGCCAAGGAGATCGTGGTTCTCCTGCGTTCTTCCAAAACCCTCATCTCGTCAAATCCTCAAATTAAGCTGCCGCCTCGCGACTCAGGAGCTCAGTCATCACCGTTAAAGCGTCGACGCCTACAACCTGACCCGAGCCCTCAAAATCCTCGGAGTCCCCCGTCTTCTCCAGAAAATCCAAAACTGGAACCCAGCCAACCCCGGCCCCCATCCCCAGAAAATCCCGTAAGCAGCCTGAGTCGACCACTGGCACGTCCACGTCCGCATAATCCCCCAAAATAGCCCCCGATTGATCGAAACCCGGCTCCGGAAAGAGAAAAGACAAAATTTGCAGCCCCCGGAAATCTGCCCAAAAAACCTGGAGAGTGTGAAATTTTGGAAAGCCACCCCCTTCCAGAACGAAGTTTTAGAAATCCACCTCCCTGAAAATCACTTTCCGACAGCCTCGGCAACTTTCAGCTACCGTTTTCTCGCAGCGCTGTCCGATGGGGACGGGACTTGCTTAAAATACTTTGGGGAACGAATCCCATTTTATTCCCACGCCGTTCCTAATCGTGCCTGATGCCGGGAGGGGAGCGTCTTGCGCAAGGGAGTCCGAACTCCCAAAGGCATATTCGAGGAGAGCGGAGGTGACTTCATTGTCGAGGTCGGCGTCAGGGTCACCGGCGAAGGTGGTGGCATCATTGCTTCCGGGTGTGGAGTTGAGGACGCTGGACCGCCAATTCGTGCCCACGGTGTGATCGGGATTGGTGAGAGGAGCCACGAGAGCGAGGCTGAAACCATCACCATCGGAGCTCACGTCCCGTGATTCTCTAAACCCCGATCCGCTTCCAACGTTTTGATTTCATTTCAAAACGTTCGAGCGTTCCGGGGGGCACTTCTTCGACGGGAATGCGTAGGCTAAAAATTTCCCGCAAGCGGTTTTGGAGTTCAGTTGCCCCGGTGCCTTCGGCCCGGAGGCGGACCTCGGCCATCGAGTTGGCTTCTTCGATGAGAACCTCATATTCCTCGATTCCCGCAATCGATTTCACGACTTCGTCGACAGCACCGGGATAGAGATTGACGCCACGGACGACGACCATGTCATCGGCTCGCCCGATGATTCCGCCCTTCAGGGCGAAGTCCTTATCCGGCTTCACGAGATCACCGGTGCGATAGCGGAGGATGGGCGAACCGTGCCTCCCGAGGGTGGTGAGGATGAGTTCGCCGATCCCCTGCTCATCCTGGTTGATGACTTCACAGAAGTAGGACTCGTGTCGTATTAAGAGGCGGCCTGGGTCTTGGGGATCACCAACGGTGACAGGGCCGATCTCGGTCATGCCGTGATGATCGATTACTTCCGCTCCCCAGGCTTCGATGAGCCGGTTGCGGACTTCCGGGAGGCTCCCGCCGGGCTCGCCCGCCACGATAATTTTCTTAACCCCGAGCTCTCGGGCATTCTCCGCGACTTCGGCAAGCCGCAGGCCGTAGGTTGGGGTGCAGCAGAGGATCTCCGGCCGCAAACGCGCCATCATTTTAACGCGGTTCTCACTGGAAAGCCCCCCTGCGGGGATGACCCGGATGCCCAGGGCGGCGGCGGCTTCAAAGCCGGCCCAAAATCCCAAGAAAGGGCCAAATGAGAAAGGGAAAAAAGCGGCCTGCCCGCGCTCAACGCCCGCGTTTTCCCAAACCCACTCCCAATTTCCAAGGAGCCAATGCCAACCTCTCGGATCATCGAGCCAAGTCATGGGTTGACCGCTGGTGCCGCTAGTTTGGTGGAAGCGGTGATAGTCTGCGAGCGGGTAAGTAAGATTCGTCCCGTAGGGCGGGTGGGCTTTTTGATCGGCGGCAAGCTCGGCTTTGGTGGTGAAGGGAACTTTTGCGGAGAACTCCTCCAATGATGAGACTGAAGTCAGGCCGCCCAGCTTTTTGCGGTAAAAGGAGTTCGTCGAGAGGGCCGCAAGAAGGCCATTGATCTTATCCAAAGTCATCACTTCTTGGTGGGTTCTCCTGCTCCGGTCAGGAGGTAGACCACGAAAGTTCCCAGCCAGTGATCGCCCTCGTAATGACCGCTAATGGCATCGCGGAGACCGGCTTTTTCGTGAGCCTCAGCGAGGCTGAGAAGTTGTGATTTCGGATCGCCTTCCAAGGCGCTCGCGATTCCGCGAAGGTTCCACGCGCGGTTTAAATTGAGACCCACGAGATGCACGAGGTGGCCGTCTTCAAAGTCGCTCACGGTGACCGGAGTGGTGAGATTTCCGAGGTCGAAGCGGGGGAAGAACTTTTCCAGCCAAGCACGGTATTCTTGGGCCGGTAGAATGCGGCGCATGAGATCCGCTTCATTGAGACCGGGTGAGAAAAAGTCATTTCCACTTGGCTCGTAACGCACGGGATACGAGGTGTCCTTAAGATAAAAACCCTTCGCCTTTTGAATTAATAAGGCCTCAAATCTCCCGTCATCTGTTGCACGGGCCCAGTCGAGCATCTGGCCTAGGGCAAAGGAGGACTCGGGATGAAAACCACAGCGAATGGGCCATTCAAGCTTGGGCAGGTAGGCCTTGGCATTGGTCACGATGGCCTCCTCCACCGGTCGATAAGCAGCCGCCCATTGGCGTCCCTGTTCCTCATCCATGGCACGGAGTTCCATCCCCATGCGGAGCGCCCAAGCCCAGCCATACATGCGCTCGAAGGAAGGATTTTCTTTATGGTGATCAGCCTCTTTTTGCAGGCCCTCGAGAGTGAATTTCTTGGCCAACTCAGCGCGCACGTTTGCGCTCCAAGTGGCTTTGGGAAATAAGCGCAGCAGCCGGACGAGCGTCCAGTGCCCGTGAACGGAGGAATGCCAGTCGAAATGACCGAAGAAAACCGGAGTCATCTCGCTGGGAGTGCGGGCATCCTCGGCGGAACGGAGAACATGGCCAGGCTTATTTGGGAACTCACGATTCAAGCCGGACAGGGCAAGATCGACAAAGCGGGTGGCATCGGCCTCGGCGAGGCGATTTTGAGCAAATCCGGACATGGCGGTTAGCAGGAGAAGGAGAGATACTTTCATCACATCAACTCGATGGAGGTGAATTTCTTGAGGGCGACGACCAGCAGCCAAAAGAGAACAGTGGTGAGAATGGCATTGATGAAGAGCGTGAAATAGAAGCCATGTCCCCTGCGCAGCATCCACGGGATGACGAGGAACATCGGCAAGGTGGGGAGGACGAACCAGAAGGTGTAGTAGGCGTGGTCCGCGATGCTTGAAATCCGCCTGGCTTCATCCGTAACCTTGCTCTCGTGGCGCATCCAGATCATGGCGAGGATCGAAGTGAGAGGCAGGGCGATCAGCAAGGCCGATAGTCGGTCGCTCAAAAGCTGCAACTTGGTGACGAAGAGGATAATCACCGCGGTCATGAGAATCTTGATGACGTCGTAGAAACTCGGGGTGAGGACTTTGATCAATTCGTTTTTGTCCATTGCGATGGGGGGAGTTTGAGGGCAACCTCATCGTTATGCAAGCGGCCCGTTTCATCCTTCCAGTCCTTTGTCTCATGAGCGCGTGTTCGGCCGATCCCACGGCGCGCCCTCAAGCACCAGTGGTCGCGACCGCCCCGGCGGCCAACTCGCTTCGCCTGACGAACGCGCAGAAATCCTCAATCGGGCGCAAAATCTGGCAAAATGAATCAGGAGGCAAGGTGACGGGATTGACCCATTGGAACGATGGTGAGGAATTCCCCTCAATGGGAATCGGGCACTTCATCTGGTATCCCAATGGCTTCAATGGACGTTGGACCGAGAGCTGGCCGGAGTTCGTAAATTACGCGGTCGCACGTGGACTGGCAGTCCCTGCGGTGGGACGCCAAGCCGATTGCCCGTGGCCAAACAAAGCCTCGTTCATAAAGGACTTCAATGGTCCCCAACTCACCGGACTCCGGAATTGGCTCGCCGCAAACATCACGATCCAGACTGAGTTCATTGCCGAAAAGTCCCGCGCGGCCTTACCAAAAATCATAAAGGCTGCCCCTGCCGCCGAAAGGAGTCGGATTAAGGCCAACTATGAGAGAGTCGCTACGACGCCGAGTGGAATCTACGCCCTGGTCGACTACGTCAATTTCAAAGGCGATGGCACCAACCCACGCGAAGCTTATGCCGGACAAGGTTGGGGATTAATGTCGGTTCTCCGAGAAATGAAAAATGTCGGAAGTGGTCCTGCGGCCGCGCGCGAATTCGGCGAGGCGGCGAAACGCCGGCTCGACTTGCGCATCAAGAATTCACCTGCGGCACGCGGCGAAGCACGCTGGCGAGCAGGGTGGCACAACCGCTGTGATTCTTACAGTCAGACGCTCTGAGTCTTCCCCTATCTCGCCTTTAATTGCTTCAAAATCTGGGCTGCGAACTTCCCATAGGAGGAGTTGGCATCCACCGCGATCACCTCCCCGGCAGCTTTGATTGCTTCGGGAATCTGGTTCCCGTGGTTTAAGGCGGCCAGTTTTGGGAAGAGGGCCTTTTGCAAAAGCGCCCCTTGGGGCTCGAACTTTTCGAGGTAGGAATCGACCAACTTGACGACCTCACCATAGGAATTCTTGTGAAAAACTTCCTTGAGCGAGCGGTCCAGCTCCACAAATCCTTGCTCGGCCAAGCGCTTCTTTTGAAAGCCGAGAGTATCGTCGGGATCCAATTGCGCCAACTCCGCGATAGGCTTGGCATAGAGTTTCGGATCGGCAGCAGATGACGCATTCTTAATCACCTCGATGATCGCCTTGGCCCGTTCGAGTCCTTCTTTCTGGTAAGCTTCCGCCAGAACTCTCTCACGCCCTGCTTGCTCGGACGAGGTCTTAAGAATACGGTCCGCGTATTTCAGGGGTCCCCCGGTCAGAGCTCCGGTCTCCTTGGCGTAGGTGATGCCATCAGAATTCAAAAAGAAGGCGGTGGGATAGGCCTCGACGCCGAAGTTTTGAGCCACCAGGCGGTTGACTGCGAGTGGCGAGACCATTCCGGGCTTACTCTCAAGAGGGACATCGAGATGAACCAGAATCAAGCGCGCTGCGACCGCCGTTTGAAACTCTTCTTGGGAGAGCACCCGCTTTTTGAGCTGCACGCAAGCTCCGGAGATCTTGAGACTCGTGAAAACCAAGTAGATCTCTTTGCCTTCTTCGGCAGCCTTTCGCTTGCCTTCATCAAGGTCCGTCAACCACGCCCCGGACAGGGGCAGCACGAGAAATAGAGTCAGAGCAAGGCGGAGCATGTGATCTACTTTCCTTTTTTGATATCACCCGCCTTCTTGCGCAGTTCCTCAGCTTGCTTCTGGAGATCGGTGGCGCGTTTCTTGAGTTCGTTGATGTCACGCTTACGCATTTCCATGGCTTCATGATTCTCGACGACATCCTTCATTGCTTGGGATCTCCGCGCTAATTTCTCGCGGTCGGCAATCGCAGTTTTGAGAACTTCGGCTGACTTTTTTTCAGTTTCGCGAAACTTCTTAAGCTCGCCTTCAATTGCGGCGATGTTCTTCCCGAGTTCGGCTTTCTCCGTCTTGAGCTGCTCCTCGTTTGCAATTGCCTTGGCTAATTCATCATCGATTGCTTTGGCATCTTTCTTGAGTTCGTTGATGTCATTTACAATGGCAACTGGCTTGGAAACAATCGGCTTGGAAGGAACCTTCACCTTGGGATTCTTAGCAGCCTCCTTCATGCGCTCCTGACGGGCTTTGGAGCTCTTAATCTGCGCCAGGAACTGATCGGCACGCTTACCGAGATCGGAATCCGGTGCGAATTTCTTCATTGCCTCAATCACTCCACCGGCTTCGTCCAACTTGTTCTGGGAATAGTATGCCTGGATCTCATACATCATGAGACGCTGGGCATCTTCGCCCTTGAGCTCTGCCCGCTCGGCTTGGGATGCCTTGATGATCTCGTCATACTTCTTTTCAAGAAGCAGGGTATTGAAGCGCTCTTTTTCCGCACTGAGAGCGGCAGCCTTCTGAATTTCCTGCACATACCCGGTCTTCCCCTCGGGGTCCGCCTTAGTGATGAGTTCTAATTCCGGAGCGTAAAATTTCTCGATACTGGTTTGAGGAAGGGTTTTGAGAGCCTTGACGTAGAGTTCGGCACGCGCCAGGCCCTCGGCTTTAGACCCGGCCTCGAACATCTTGTCTCTCTCCAAACCAAGCTGGCGGAGTTCCTTCAGGTGGGCCAGATACTCGGCTGGCTTTTCCTTGGTGGTGGCTGAGTAGGCATAAGGACGGCCCTTGGAATCAGTAAGGATCACCGAGGGGATGGTCTGAAAGCGATAGTCTTTCTCTAGCTCTAGGAGCTCCTTGTGCGCATCTTCCCTTGTTCGTGGAACCGGAATGAGCACCTGCACGAGATCCTTCTCAATCCCTTTTTTAAATTCCTCGGATTGCAGGATTTTCTCTTCGAAGCTTTTGCTCCCATTTTGCCAACTGGAAGCTGAGAAAACCATCAAGACATCTTTTTTAGCCTTGGCTGCGTTTTCCTGGGCACTCTGAACGAGCACTTTGGGAGTCTGGCCGTGAATTGCGACGGGGAGTGCGACGAGCGCGCAAATGAGGAGTGTGGTTGCTTTCATGCGTGACGGTGAAACTTCCAGAAAACCTCACCCACCAACAGTGACTCGTCGAGAGGAAAAAACAAAAAGGCTCCGGTCAACCGGAGCCTTGTCTTGGAGTGAAATAATCTCTCTCAGATGAAAGCCTAGACTTCGTCGGCATGGAGCCAACGGAAGGAGACAACCTGGAAGCGGCGTCCGAAGTTCACCTCGCTGCCCTGGACAACCCTTGGATTCAGTCCGCTGACTTCATCAGGAGAGACAGGTTCCGGCGTGCGCTGGACGACGGCTTCGCACCATGCCTTCGCAAGAACGCGGCCATTGACATCCCGGGACTCACCATAGGATCGCACCGTGAAGGTATCAGAGCGGGTCACCAGCCCTGAACCGATCACTTGGAGCAGATCGCCCTGAGTGATGTATCCCGGTGTGCCGTAACCTGTTGAAGCGGGCTTCAGGCGCTGATCCAATCTCGTGGTATCCGACTGACGGGGCGTGCCGCGATTCGACTGCGCGATATAGGTCGTCCTATTCGGAAGATCCTGACGCATGATCGGGAACTGACCGTTCTGCCCCCGATTTGGCAATGAGGCCTCAAGCGCAGCTTCCAGTGCTCCGTTCAATCCGGTGTCATCATCAGCGAGACGACGGTTGACAAAGTCCGACAACCCGAGAAAAGGCGCGCGGATTTTAACCTCACGGACGATGGCCTCGGCTAAGGAGTCAATCTCGATATCGCCCAGACTACGGAACCCGGTAAAGACCTTGGTTGAGTATTCCGCCTTATCGTTCTCTTCACCCTGTGGCGAGAGCGTCCGTGGGAACGGCGTCCTATCGGGAGATCCATAGCCCGTGTCTCGGGTCGTTGCTAGGAGAGCCTTCCAGGCCTCCTTATTCGTCGAGTGCACATCAAAACCGCCATCAATCATGAGGCGTCCTGCGGCGCGGAAGAGGTCATTCAAGTCGTCAGTGGGGTCACCGTTACGATCCCAAAGGCGGAGATTTCCGTTCTTCAGCGGATTGATGACCGGATTTTGCGCAAAGTTCGCAATCTGGTTAGGGGTCGCGCCCGTCAGGAAGAAGTCCGACCAGAGGTTGTGATTCACCTCATAGCTCATGTCGAAGATCAGATGGTTATCATCCGAGAGTTCGTAGACGATATTTCGGAGAAGATTCGCCCAGTAGGTGATTCCCAATCCATCAGCATTCCAGCCATGGTCTGCCATATTCATATCTTCATTCGGCACTGTCCCGGTCCGCCTGACGCGTGGGTCGGCGATAGAGGAACCGATACTGTAGCTGGGGTGCCACACAAACTCCGATAGCTGGAGATGGCGTAGGTATCCGAGTGAGGGAATCCCGACCTCGCGAGTGGGGAGCTCAAAAGCGATCACCCTATCGACTCCGAATCCAGCGGGCCCGAAGGGGAATCCCGTTTGGAAGCCTCCTCGTTGAACCGGGAAGATTGAGTTCCAGCTGAGTTCCTCACTTGGCATGTCACGGGTGTAGATTCCGTGGAAGTACGGCGCGTTTGTGGAAACATTGTCGAATGGATTACGGCAGATGTAAGATGCTCTGAGATTCCAGTTTCCGAGAGCAGAGCTCTGTAGAAGCAAGGGGCTATCGACGTTGCCTTGGTTGGCGGCCGTCTCACTCAGCCACCTGATTCTGAATCCGTCTCTGGTGTATGGGTGAGGAGAAACTCCCTCACCGACACTGTCGTTCGGGCCAGACAGAGCAATCACCTGATGCGAGAAACCGTTGGGCCAATTGACCGGAAACTCATCTCCTCCTCCTGCCTGGAGAGAAACACTCCCGTAGACCAAGAGTGGCTCTCTGGCCCAGATCTGGTCCGGTTGCCGTGAACCCTGCCGCGCAAAACGAGTCGATCCGTTCGCGAGATACTTGAGCATGAACATGTAGTTGTCCGCGCCGTGCTCGCTCTGGCTCAGCGCCCTCTCCGTAAAGTTTCTGGGAGGCTGAGGCATGAGCTCGGAAGGCAGGTCGTCGTCGTCTCGAGCGAAGGCAAGGCGGGACCCACCGAGGTTAGTCTGCAAGTAGTCCTTGAAGAGATAACTCGATGAAGAAGGAGGAGCTTGAGCCTGCAAGCGGTTCCCTGCGAAGGTCTCCGGATCAAGGGGTCTTGGCGGACCTCCCATTGAGAAGATGAAGGTCTCGCCCGGGGGAATGGTGACACTTGGCAGGAGGAAGTAGACCTGTCCACCATATTGGCCGTCGAACACTCCGCGAGGCCTTCCCTCAATCGTCTGAATGCTTCTTCCGCCGTAATAGATTTCGCGGGAGAACTGATTATTATCATTAAAGATAACACTCTTTTTACCATTCAGGAAGAGCTGAAGGACCATGTCTCGGTCGAGATTCATTTCGACGTTGTAAGGATTCCAAAGTCCGACCCTTGGGTAGAGACAGAGCCTCAAAGCATGCTGCTGCTCTTCTCCAGTGCCGACCGGATAGGTCGCGAGGTTGTAATAAACACAGGCCTCGACAATCACGGGCGTGATTTTCACGTCAGCCAAGTTACGAGGATCAGCGGGGCTCAGGTTTTCGCCGTCATAGACGTTGGAACCGGTGTTACCGCCATCGGCGGCCCTCAATGTTAGAGGTTGTCCGTTATCCCAGCCATCATCACGACCGCCACCTGGTTGGGCCGTTGTTTGCCGCTGCGGGCGAATTCCTGTAGAAGCCTCGCCAAAGCGGAACTCGTCGGCAAGTTGGGCCCACTGCCAGAGCAGACCAAAAGTTGGGGCCACATCATGGTATTCCGACTCCTCGTAGTCCTCGCCACGGATCGCCGCGTATCTTGCGTTAGGTGGGCCAATCAAACGATCGTTCGGAGAAATTCCGATGTAACATGTCCGACTTGGGTCCGAGAGGTCTTGGATCTCAGGTGCTTCGTCACCATTCTGATTATGAAGAAACGCCGAGAGATTTTTCTTAAGGCCTCCGTCCCGGACGTTGCAAATGACACTGCTGGAGAAGCCCGCCATCGCATGAAAATTATTAAGGACGCCAAGACGATTTTGTTCACTAATCAAGGTAAAGGTCTTGGGACTTAACACTCGGTTATCCCTATTCTGTTGTCCCTCCGCAATCCCGTTAATCACAAACGGTTCGGTGTCCTGCGGGTGGAGCATCCGCTGCATTCCAAACCCGTTATTGTGATCGATCGGCACCGCCCGGTGGGTGTCCGGGCGACCGATGTTCGCTTTGACATTGTTGGAACTCACCCAGTAGGCGTACGCACCATTCGGCCGAAATTGCCGACGCCCGTCAGGAGTGAGCTGCTCTTTCTCAGTCACCACTTTTCTAACTCGGACAAAATCCTGAGGGTTATTGACGGATCCACGGGATACGATTTCCATCGACTCCGGACCATTCGGAATCGTCTCGATTCTAGCATCCTGATATTGGCGCACCCCACGCATCTTGTCCCGGCCACCTTCGTTACCGCTCACAAAGTAATTATAAATCTGGTCACGCGGACTAAAAGTCCCACCGCTCCGGGCGTCCTGAAGCCCCCCCGAATCCATGTCTCTGGTGAAAGGGCTTCCATTCTGATTCCGCTCAAAGATCGAGGTCACGACCCCTGTCCAGTGCGGATTGGCAACCCCATCAATTGTCAGGGTATCCGGGTTGGTATCCAAGATCGATGCGCTCAGCGAGATCCGTTGGTCGGGACCAAGATCACGCTGAAGTTCTCCGATGGCAATCATCAGACCCAATCGGGCATTCGCCCGTGCTTCTTCTTGTGCCCACTCAAAGCGGCTTGTCCTCACCGTGAGGGCGGACAGCGATAGGAACGCCACCGCCACCATCGTGAGAAGTAGAAGGACAGAAATGGTCGCAATGAGGGCGAATCCCTTCATCGCTTGTCGAGCATTGTGCGCTTTCATGATGAACACTATGTAATCACATTGTGCACTCGTGACAACCAAGAAATCGGCTTCTTTCACAAAAAAAACGCGGAAAACACCCCGATGGAAACCCCTAACACACTCCTGATTAAAATTTTAGCTCGAACCACCGCTCATTTTCTAAGTTTTGCGACGCCCATCCCTCTTATTTTAGGAGACGAAAGCATCTCTCCAATTCAC
>JBLIDI010000075.1:0-15563 GCA_047634075.1 Akkermansiaceae bacterium | reverse complement strand
AAAAAACTCGGACTATCCCCCGACCCCGGCGGTCTCCAGAGAGTGAGAATTTAAGAGAATGAAGGAAATGTAGTGCCCGAAGGAATTTTTAATGTCAGCAAACCGTTAAGAATAAAGGGATCCAAGTCCGGCATGTTAAAGATGGGTTAACAAAGTCCACAAGGACGCCCCCCCATTCAACGACCACGCAGCCGCAAGTAGATCCTGCCCTGCTCCGGACTGATCGAATTCGCGACCCGGACCGTGACTGTTGCAGTGCCATCACCGTTGTCGATACTGGACACCAATTTGGTCAGGGACGGATCGCCCGACCAGTTGGCAAGGCCACTGGAGACCTCGACCGTCAGGACGCCATCGGAATCGTCGCTTTTGTTGAATGTGAGGGTCAGGTAGTTGTCGGTGGATTCGTCGATCTCGAGTTCCTGGACCGAAGCCATGGGCACCGGGGCGTCGGATCGATCCACCGGGCTCGATCCGTGGAGGAACTCGAAGAAGTTGATGATCCCGTCGCCATCGTCGTCGTCGAGTGCCCCGCCTTGGAGATTGAAGCTGGCCACCCAGGTGTCGTAGTCGATTCCCGCCGGTTCGGCCGCTCCGGGCGAACCGCCAAGACCACGGCTGGCGGTCCAGTTACTGGAATCAGCGTGATCTCGGTTGGATGCCGCATCGATGAGGACGAGACTGGATCCTTCCCCATCTGCGGTGGTCGGCCACGGCGCCTGGTCGTTGTAAATGAAATCTGTGATCGCTGCGGCCCCGCTCCCTAAAATGATGATCTCTTCGCCGTCATTGCTAAGGCGGCCGGTATACTCGAACGACTGCCCCGGGGGTGGCCCATACCTTGCCTCGAAGGCGACGCGGTTGCGCACGAGAAGCAAGCGCTCCCCCACCCCGAGCACGACATTGTCGGGGAAATTAAAATTGATACCGGCTCCAAAGCGCACGTCGTTCATGTCGAGCGCGCTGCCGCCGATATTGAGCATCTCTAAAAACTCGAAATCATCACGATCCGAGCTAACCGCCAGCTCCTCCGGCGTCGTCGGTTTCGCGGGGCGGTAGTGAAACTCGGAAACGACAAGGTTGCTCGCGTCCGCGGGCACCGCATCGATGCTGAAGAAGGCCTCGTTGAGCGCACTCCACTGACCGCTGATGCTGTTGTAGGCCCGCGCCCGTACTAAGGTCGGCTGGCTGAGGACAAAGGGGTCGGTGACGTTGTCACCTCCTCCGCCAACTTCAGTAGTTTGGCCGCGCAGGGTGAGGTCCATGCGCGTATCTGAACTGGTGCCACTCCCCTGGTGGATCTCAACCGCGATCGTGTTGGTCCCCGCGACGAGAGCCGTCGTTGGCAAGGTAGAATCCTTCCAACCGGCCTCGTCGGGGACGGTCCCGTTGGCGAAGTCATCGAACCCGGCGCCCGCAGTCAAATTTTGGCGGAACTGCTCGACGCCGTTGATGAAGACGGCAGCGCTGTCGTCATATTTGACCCGCAAGAGGAAATTTAAAAACACCGAGGGATCCGGGATATCGACGGTCGTCCGATAGTAGGTCGTCGCGAACTTGTTCTGCGTATCTCCGCCGAAATCGACCAGTGTGGCTTCGCCGTCACCACCGTAGCCGAGTTGCGACGGCCCCGAGGCCCAGCCGACGTCATCAAAATTTATCGCACTCCATGCGGTGCCCTGATCGGAACCGTCATCGAGAAACTTCCATTCGTGGCCTGTCGTCATGTAGGTCACCGCTTGCTGACCACCGGGGCCACCGCCCTCGAACGAGGCCTCCGTAGCCCCAGGATTTGGAGCGCCACCGACAAGGCGCGGGTCACTGCCATCGTAAGTGTAGTAGACCGTGTCCGCGTCGGTCGACATCGTGAGCGGCGTATCGTCGGACACCGAACCACCGTGACGGCTGAAGACCGGTGCCATGATGTCCGGATACATGCCGTTCGCTTTGAAACGCCCGATCATCGTCCGGGCCAAGCCGGGGAAATGATTGTTCACCAAGTTGGTCTGGTAGGATTCCCACGAGGCCGGCTCGCGGAAGACGTCGCCCCAACGCGCGCCCTCGGAGACAAAACCCAAGCTCGCCTCATCGACACGTCGCTGCAGGCGGGCGATATTTTTTTCCGGCGTGAGCGCGCCATCGTTGAAGAAATGTTGCTGGATACGATCCGCCAGCAGGATCTTAAACTCCGGGTCGCTGCTCATCCGCGACATCACGCTGAGCGGTCCGGCGTGGCTCGCCTTACCGGAACTAGCCCCGCGAAGGTAGCCATCGGCGTCCTTAATCATAAACTTGAACGGCACCCCCCGGACCCGCGAACCGAAATTACGAAACTCGCTCTCCGAGTCACCACTGACCCACAGGAGCATGAAGTCGATGATATTTGCCACGTCGAGATGGTCCTGCGAATTCGTAAACGGATCCGCCCCACCGACCAGGTTTTTCGTCTCCGCCCAGAAGTCCCCCGGGCCATCGTAGACCTCCTCATCGTTCACGAAATTATCGTTGGCGTTGACCGCCTCGTAGTCGGACTCAGGGCCGCCATAGTAACTTTGTGCCATGTCGGCGCTCCAACGCTCGCGCAGGTGATACTGCCCCCAATAATTGCCGTTCAAGTAGACGTGAACGAAGCGCCCGTGGGGCGCGATGTTCCCCATTTCAATCATTGCATCATCGGTGAAGCGATTCGACATGTAGGCGCCGCGCGACGCCATGTCATGCGAACCACTGCGCAAGTTGATGACGTCGAACTCGTCCGCCGGCGGGAAGTTCTCATACTCAAAGCCATCGAAGATCGGGTATTTCAACTTGGTCGCGCCGAACTCCGAACGGAAGGCGACACGAAAACTCTTCTTACGGAAGTTAGTGTAGCGCCCGCCGTAATTACTCAGCCCGCCATCCTCCTGGAAGCCCGGCGTGCCGTCGGGGAACATCATTTCAATCGAGGTCTGGTGTTCGCTGCGAATGTTCCCGGCACCCTCGTTGAGAAAGGCGGTGTTCCCGGTAACCAGCGAGATCGTCGGCACCGCCTTGAGCGAGTCTAACATCTGCGGACCGTAGGTTGGCGATTGCGTGATCGCGGCGCGCATCCTCGGCTGAGCGATCACGTCGCCCGGGAAAATATAAGTGTGCGTATCGACATTGGTCGGGCGGAAGTCCGCCTTGTGAGCAATCGCGCGGACGATCGTCGTCCCGGCGATCGAGATGAGACCGCTATAAACCTGACCGACATCGGGGCTCGGCCGCGTGCCGTCCAAGGTGTAACGAATTTCGGCCTCAGTCGTCGTGGTGGTGATCTCGAGATCGAATGACGCATTGTAGATCCCGCGGTCGACCGAGAATTTCGTATCGCCGACGAAGCCGCTAAAGGTGTCACCGTTCAAGCCACCCGGCGAAGGGCTACCCAAAAATCCGGGACCACCGATCGACGGGTCCGTGATCCGCACCGCGTGCAACTCGGGCGAGATGAGCATGTCCGAGCTGGTGATCGTGTCGTTGAGCCCATGGATTGCTAAGACGTTGGGACCATCGACCAGCAGGTGGGCGTGAACCGAGATCTCGAAATCGACCAACTCCTGCGCCTCTCCGTCGCTGTGCTGACCGGAACTTTCCGTATTCCAGCTCAGCACTCCCGGCGCATTGGCATCGGCAACACGCACGCCGTTGAGGAAAGCCGCGAAGCCATCGTCATACTTCATCTTCAAAGCCAGCTCCGAAATCGAACCGGTCTCGCTCACCGAAAACGGGAAGCGCGCGTAGACGGTGGTGTTGGCGTTGTTGAGCGTGTTATCGAGATCGCCACCAAGCCCGAAATGCGCATCGTAAGTCGTCGCCTCGTCATAACCAATCCCGGCGGTCACCGGAGTCCACGCGGCATCGTTAAATGCGATCGCCTGCCAGGTTTCTCCGAGCGTCGCATCGCCCGGCACGTGCGCCGTCCCGGAAGGATTCGCATCGAGCAAGACCGCCGGGGTCCGGTTGCCGTTCTGCATCAGCCCATAGGACACGTCCTCGAACTGCGGCGGCAGCGGATCCGCGGCGGATCCGAAGGCGGCGATGACAGACGTGCCATCCGGATCAACGAGGGCAAGGTAATCGCCATCCGCGAGTTTGAAATTCGTATGCAGTTCGGAGCCCGCCACCCTGCGATTTTTCTCCGAAGCAAAAACCAACAAGAACGAGCCGCCCTCGAGTTGCACCGCAGGAAAGCTCCACTTTGGCAGCGCCGCTTCATCGTCGGTGAGGAAATGTCCCTCAAGATTGATGCTGTCAGGGCCGGAGTTGAACAACTCGATCCAGTCTGAGGCATCCCCGTCCTCGTCTTGCCACGATCCGCCGTTGATCGTCATGAACTCGGTGATGTGGAGATCGGCATGGGTGGGAGAGATCATCGCAAGGGCGATGAGCCAGGCAGAGACGAGTGTCTTCATAAGATAAGGATAGGACGAGGAATCTCCGATCGACAACCGTCCGGCCAGATTGGGGGAGGACGGCGATCAGAGGTAAATCGCTCGCAGCGAGCATTAAATCGTATTTAGCACTCGAAGACAATCTTCCTTGTCTCACGAAAAACAGGCACCGTCGATCGTTGGATTCGTTTCCCGCTCCCTGCTTCTTTCTCCCTCTCTTTCTAGGGTGCGGCCGCTTCTTCGATCCCCCGATAAAATACTTTCGCAAAAAGGTTCGCGGCCCCGGGGTCGGTGGCCCGCAACTTGGTTCCACCCGACAATCCGGTTCGGATCGCGCCCCAACTCACGAGGTCAGCGCTGCGTTCCACAGTGTAGCTCTTGTTGACCGAGACGCCGGTAAGAGTCAGCTCGACGTCACCGCTTTCGGGGATCAGGACACTCGCGATTTGCAGGCCACCCTCCGGTAGATGGAAAACACTTTCCTGAATGTGATTCAGGGTCGTGTTACGCAAAATAATTTCAGAGAGTTTGGTGCTCGTAAGCTCGTCCCGGAGGGCCGCGAGTTCAGGATCGAAGAGGAAGAAAAGGCGGTCGCCCTCCACAAGTGCGGTGAACTGCTGGATCATGGCCGCAGCCAGAAGCGCACCAACCGCCGCTCCGGGAAGGTGGTCTTCAGCCAAGGTGCCCACCCACAGATCGATGACATCGACAGTGTCGTAGATGGAGCTTAGGGAGCTGAGTGTCTCGGGATCGCTCGTGACGTCGGAAAATGCCACGGCCGGCAGGAGACCGAATATCTCGCGCATTTGGTTGTAGGTCGGAAGGCCATGGTCGCGGCCCCGCTGAATATTGAGTGCGGCCAGATCCATCCCGCCGGAACCGGGTGCGCCAAAGAGTTGGTTACGCAGGTCGTCAATCACGCGGGAGTCGATCTCGCGTTGCGATTGCGAGGCCAGCCCCTTGAGGACAAAGGCGACGTTCTGCGGGTTGTCCACGATGATGGAGGGGTTAAAAAACGCGTTCATGACGTCGAGTGCGCCACCCGCGCTCATGCTACCATCGTCCTGAATTCGCTGAAGTTTGCGTGAAACCATGCTGTGTCCGGCGCGGTAGAGCGACGAAGCGAATTCATTGGTGATGGAGGCGTCGACGTGCTCGTTGTAGGAGGCCCCAGCGATGTTGGGTGCCATAGCACCGAGCAGGGCGGGCAGGAACTCGTGGTAGGTAATCGCTTGGATAAGCGCTCCAACGATTTTGCGGGCCCGCTGGTAGATTTGCTCATCGTCCCAAGCGGGATTCTCTGCGGCAATCATCCCCGCGAGGCGATTGTGTTCGCGCACGAAGAGAATGTGCAGACAGGTGAGACCGGTCTGTTCGTTCGCGCGGATGTCTCCGGCAAGGAACAAGGAGGCCTCTGGTAGATCCAAGGCGTTCGCGTTGTGCAAACTGTCCTCATTGAAGGGAAGCAGGTTGCCAACGCTTGTCTTGAGCCGACCCGCACGCAAAGTCCGCAAGGCTAGGGCGCGTCTCTCGTCCGCACCATAAACGCCTGAGCCATCGATGTAAGACGAGACTCTGTTGACCTGCTGCCTCGGATTCCCGATGGAGGTGCCCGTCGATAGATCGTAATCACTCCGCATCATGGGGATCATGGGATGGAGCTTGTCACCCTCGGAGACCTCGATGGGGTAAAACTCCGCGGGGTCGGAACTCGTCTCCGTCAGGTCAATATCGTGATCGAGGAACTGTCCCCATTGCCAGACGAAGTCGCTCAGTCCATCGCGGTTGGGCATCGGCGCACTCTGGATGCAGATCGCATTACTAACCTCGCGGGCGTTCATCATGCCGGACTCTCTCGGCGACGAGATCCCGTCATCATACATCGTCGGCCCGAGGCGTGGAAACATCGTCCCGGCAGACCCCTGGTCCGGCTTCGTCAGGTTGTTTTTGGTTCCGTCGATGGTCCGGTTCTCGGCATTCGAATTTCCAGAGAGCGCTCCCGTTGCGACGAGTGCCAGGGCAAGCAGGGATCGGCCTGTTCGATTCGTGTTTCGCCTTTTCATTGGTGTCGGTAGACCATGCTGGGGAGGGACCATGGTAGGTAAATCCTGACATCCCTCAATCTAATAGTGAGAAGCGGGTGACCCCATTTGAACTCAGGAATTATTTAACAAGGAATCGGAACGCTGGGATCCTCACTCCCATCCCGACTTGAGATAGCCCTCAGCCAAAATCTCACCCAAGCGAATGACGCCCGCTGAATCGAGAACGAGTTTCTTTTCCTGCTTCGGAAGATCAAAAGCCTTGAGGTGAACGAGATTAGGATCCGCTTCCGCCATCGCCGCAAATTTCGAAGTCACTTCAATCCCGTTCACTCTTTCATCATCGGTCGGCGCTTGCTGGCTCACGAACCACGTGAGCTTGGCGCGATTCAAATCGGTGCGACTTTGCGCAATCGTCGCTTTTAACCAATCCGGAGCCTGCTCGCGGTATGGGGGCATCGACATCTCATTTTCTCCGACATGATAGAAAATCCCCGCCAACTCGACTTGATGCCCTTTGGACTGAAGTCCCTTCACCGATTCTTTGATAAAAGCGATGAATTGGGGATACAGATGGCGCGCTTTGGCCACACTTCCTTCCGGGGTCCAATCGTTCATCTGGGACCCACTGTGAGTGAACTTGGCGAGGGCAATATTTCCACGAACTTTCTTTCGTAAAGCTCTTCCGAAACTCACCTCCGGCCCGAAGGTGTCATAGAAACCGGCGGGCCCCAAAGGCTCCCATCCTTGGGAAACTTTGTAGCCTCCTCCAATCGAATAACGATAAGCAACCGTTGCGTCATCCTTCGCCAAATCATCCTGGAGATCCTGCACAAAGGAACGCTCTCCTTCCATATTGCGATGTCCGGCCAGAATGAAAAGCTTCACCTTGCTCCCTTTTTGGTAGGGCCACTTTTTCAATTTACGGGTCTCCTCTTTCGCCTTTCCGACCGTGCGCAGATAAGCCTCGGCATAATTTACGCCATGCTCGAGCTGCCCCAGCGTGCCATAGTGATAATGTAGACCAACTCCTCCTCCAATCTCCACCCCGACATGTGAAGTTGGGATATACTTGGCAAGGGGATCGACCTCCGCCACGGCCTTCTGACCAAGACTGATCTCATACATTTTTGGCCTTAAATCCATTCCCCAAATCGTCTTTGTGCACAGCTCTCCGAGATAAAACTTCAACTCCGGCGTCTTGAGATCTGCCCGCCATCGGGCGAGGTAATTCTTCAAATTTTTCCCGTAATTATCCCGGTATTCGTCGTTAAACATGTCGTTCTCTCCCTGGTGCCACATGAAGCCCTCGAGACGATAGGGAATATCTTCTTCATCGAGCCGCGCGAGTGATGCCCGCACCAACGCCAAGGCGCGGGGATACATCTTGAAACCCTCGGGCTTGTCCGGATTCCAATCACCACCCAGATGAGTTCCCCCGGCCGCACACTTGATGATCGCAATGGGAGCCTTAATCTGGCGAGTCACTTCACGGGCAAAACTCAACTCCGGCCCCACCGTTTTGTTGACAGGCTCAAGATCGACCCACCCGTCAGAGCTCATGATATTTTCCCGACCGATGGAGTAAGAAAACTTCACCTCGTTCTGTGCCTCATGCAATCCTACGAAAGGAGGAAAAGATTGAATATCCGCCACCTTGGAATCCGAACCCACCATGTTCGACTGCCCCGCAAAAATAAAGACCCGCAGAGTCTTCTCGTCGTCCGCAACGACCTTTCCCACTAGGACTAAAAACAGAAACCAAAAACGGAGTATGGAGGCGCAATTCTGAAACATAAAAAAGCCTCTCAAATAAATCCTCCTTCAAAAAGAGCAGAATAGGATGATCGAAGATGATTCCACCCGACTCACCCCAGGTCGCGGCGGAATGACAAGGCCGGCAGGCCTTCTTTGTGAAACAGATTTGCTCAGTTGCGTCTTTTGGAACAGGCGAAGCGCACCGTAATCAGCTTGCCGAGACCTGTCGCCGATAGGACGACGCTCTCGCCCTCGATCTTGTGAGATCTGTCGCACGGGACAAAAACGCCATGACCCTTGGCTTTAAAATGAAGGCGACGGGTGAAGCCGGAGAATTCGCGCTGGTGCGTCCCGCGAAGAAGCCGAAAACGAAGAAAGAGAAGAGTGGTGAGAAAAAGACGCACCAAGGCCAGTAGCTCGTCCAGCACCAAGGCTTTCACAAAAAGAGCCCTGGTCCGACAGACTGCCAGAGCTTTCGAAGACGATTCTTCTAAAATTGTCGAATCGTTCTTCTTCTTCCGGCTCGACCTCCTGCAAACCTGACTCTAGCGTGTCGCCCGACGATGATTCTAAAGTGTGATCGCTACGTGACCAAACAGGTCTTCACCACGGCGCTTTATGCCGTGGTCATTCTGAGTGTCGTTCTTGTGCTCGGAAACCTTTTCAAGGAAATCAATGAGCTCTTGGTCGAGCGACGTGCGCCGATCTCCTTCCTTGGGATCTTTATTCTCAAACTTCTACCGGTCTCCCTCGTTTATACTATTCCATGGGGATTTTTGGCCGCAGTGCTTTTAGTCTTTGGGCGATTGTCCTCCGATCAGGAAATCAACTCCCTCCGCAGCGCGGGTATGAGTCTTTATCGAATTTCGGCCCCTGTTTTGGGTTTAGGATTCGCGCTCTCCCTCCTCTGCCTCTGGTTAAATGCCACCGTATCGCCCCATTCAAAAGGCGAACTCAAGGTGATGCTCTACGAGAAGTTTAAAGACGATCCCCTCCGGCTCCTTGATCCGGGCGTTGTGCAATCACGGATGAAGGGTCAGCGTATTTATATCGAAGCGCGTAATCCCAATGACAGTTTTCAGGGATTTCACGCCTACGAATTAGGGAGTGCCGAAAGCAGCCTTTGGCCGGTGGGATACCTCTATGCCAAAGATGTGGCCTCGATCGCGCCCGACAAGGAAGTGGAAAAACTCGAACTCCGGCTCAGCGGCGTCTGGTTGGAAAGGTATGATGGCGACACGCTTCTTCAGCAAGGAGCCGCTGGAAAAATTGAGCCTTGGATTCTCCCGCTGGGAACCGGGCAATCCCTCCGGCTCAAGGCCAACCGGCTTGATAACGATCAGATCCGCGAACTCCTCGCCAATCCCCCGGACACTCTTGATCAAGCAAAACTCGATGAGTTCGATGCCGAGCGTATCCGCCGTATCTCGTTCTCCTTTGCCCCGCTGGCACTGGCATTCGTCGGCATCCCCCTCGGGCTTTCCGCACGGAGGAAGGAGACCTCCTCGGGTTCCGGAATGAGCCTCGCCGTTGCCGTCGGCTATTTCCTTTTCTTCATCATTGCCGATGAAACCCAAGGCTCAAATTTGATGCTTACGAAGTCGCTCATGTGGCTCCCGAATCTCGCCTGTCTTGCTTTGGGGATTTTCCTCTTTCGCCGCGCAACCAAACGCGCATAGATTTGCAACATGGAGAAAGTCATGCGGAAATTGAGATTCGCTTACCGCGCCTTCGGGAAATGGGCGGCGAGCAACCCACTCCGGCTCTTCCCTTTTCCAAAAAGCCTCTCGGGATACTCCAAGCTAGATGCCAAAGCTGACTTGGGCGCTTCGCTCAACATTGCCCTCCTCGCGATCCCCCAAGGCATGGCTTACGCGGCCATCGCCGAACTGCCTATTCTCTACGGCATCATCTGCTCGGCGGTCGCGACCATCGTGGCCCCACTTTTTGCCAGTTCCCGACACACCATGCTAGGTCCCACGAATGCGACCTCATTGATGGTGTTCAGCTTCTTCGCCGCAGGCACCTACTCCATGTCCGAGAAGCTCAACCTGATGCCACTTCTCGTTCTGATGGTCGGAGTCATCTGCCTTGTTGGCGCGATTTTGAAAGCCGCAGAGTTGGTCCAGTATATCAGCCAAAGCGTCCTCGTGGGCTATATCACCGGAGCGGCGATCCTGATCATGATCAACCAGGGGAAACACCTCTTCGGCGTCAGCGAAGTCGTGGCCCCAGCGAGTAATTTTTTTGGGATGTTTAGCGAACTCGTGTCCGCGAACTACGCCTATCTTTGGCAGCCTGCCATTCTGGGGTTTGCCACCTTGTGTTTATACCTCGCCTTAACCAAGTGGCTCAAGGCTCTTCCTAATTTCGCGATCTCTCTGGCTCTTGCCTCGCTCATTTCCGCCATCCTCTCAGGCCAGTCTACTTCGTGGGCTGCCACGGTCCCTAATTTCCCCACCTTTGCCCTAAATGACTTAACGCTCCGATTCCCCAAACCTTCGGAAGCGGGAATTCTCAACGATATTTCCTCCCTTCTCGGAGTTGCGGTAGCTATCGCTTTTTTAGCCTCACTCGAAAATACCGTGATGTCCAAGTCGCTCGCTTCCCGCACCGGGAATCGTACCGAAATCAACCAGGATATGATGTCGGTCGGCGTGGCCAATCTTGCCTGTGCCTTCACCGCCGCGATGCCTGCCTCAGGCTCTCTCACCCGCTCTGCTCTCAACTACGAATCAGGAGCACGCTCGGGAGTCTCATCGATCCTGTCCGGAGTTTTCTGCCTCATTGCCATCTTCCTTTTCGCCTTCCTCACCCCCAACCCGGTTTCCCTCATTCCAAAGGCGGCCTTGGCGGGACTTGTGATCGCAGTCGCGGCTTCGCTCATCAAAACCCGCAACATTCGCATTTGTGCTCGATCCACACCCGAGGATGGCGGCGTGCTTATTTTGACATTTTTAACGGCGCTCGTCTTCCCACTCTACGTCGCGATTTTCATCGGAGTCTCCCTTTCCATCTTCCTCTTTCTGAGGAAGGTCTCGCGCCCCCATCTCGTCGAGTATGAGATCTCGGATGATGGTGAACTTCGCGAACTAGAGCTGAAAAAAAAGCGCCCCATCCCGGCAATTTCGATCGTCCATGTCGAAGGATCGCTCTTCTTCGGAGCGGCCGAGCTTTTCCAGACCCAGGTCCAGCGACTGGTCGTGGACCCGAACATCAGGGTTATCATCCTGCGGCTTAAGAACGCCCGACATCTCGATGCCACCAGCGTGATGGCTTTGCGCGAATTGATTCGCTTCGTCCGCTCAAAAGACCGCCACCTCATCATCTCCGGAGCGACCCGCGATGTCTACAAAGTCCTTAAGAGTTCAGGCGTTTTGAGAACCCTCCAAAAGGGATGTCGTCGTGAAGAAGGCGAGACCAACCTCTTCTTTTACGCACCCAGTAATCCCAATATTTCCACACGCGATGCTTTGATCCGAGCTCAGGAACTCCTGGGGACAAAGAAGGCCGATATCAAGATTTACTACGATCCTTCTCACGACAAGAAAGGCTCAACCTAGACTTTTGAATCCCTTAGGCTAAGGTTTGGGCGTGCCAAACGAATTTGAAGACCGCGCGCGGGAAGCCCTCGCCCAACCCAAGAATGTCGGTGAAATGGAAGACGCCGATAGTGTCGGGACCGTCGGATCTCCCGACTGCGGAGATATGCTCCGAATGTGGCTCAAATACACCGAGAAGGACGGCAAAAAGGTCATCGATCGTGCCTCCTTCCAGGCCTTTGGATGCCAGACTGCCATCGCCGTGGCCTCCATGGCGACCGAACTCCTCAAGGGAAAAACGATGGATGAGGCCCGTAATTTGAAACCCAATGAACTCGCCGGAGATCTTGGACCTCTTCCTCCCATGAAGATTCATTGTGGCCAACTCGTCGAGCAAGCCCTCAAAAGCGCTCTCGATGGTAAGGACGCCCCGGCCAAACCAGCCACCGAAACCCTCGCCGGGAATTTACAACCTTCATCGACTGGTAAGATCAAGATCGTCCCCCTCGATCATGATCACGATTCGTAAGATCGTCTTCGCACTTCTTTTTTCGGGGGTCGCACTCGCAAAAACTTGGCCTGAAAAATTAGCTCCTGGCCCCAACGCGGCGAAGTATTCCCACTCTGGGGACACCCCGTTTACGTATCTCAGCACCAGCTACAAAGTCATTTCCTTCAAGGATCATGACCCGTTGGTTCTGGCAGACTTCATGCGATGTGCCGAGTCAGTATCTCTCGCCCTACAGGCGATTCCGCTGCCTCTCTACGATCCTCCTCCGGGGAATTCCAAAGGGATCATTCAAATTGTCGCAAACGAGGAACGCTATCGAGACGCCGGAGGAGCTAAGAACACCGCTGGCTTCTACGACGGTCGGCAGGCAAAGGTCATTATCCAGTGGTCACATTTCAAGAATAGCGCCTCGGCGACCCGCCCTTTCCAGGAACCCGCCTTCGACCTCCTGATTCATGAACTCACCCACCTCGGGATGCACGGCCTAATGTGGAAAGCCGAGCCGTGGTTCACCGAGGGCGTCGCCGAATATCTCGCTGCCGCACACACCGACAAAGGGAACTTCGACTTCACCGAAATCGAGCAGGTCGTTCGAGCACGCATCGAGAGCCATCGTAAGCCGGGGCTTTTGAAAACCCCGGTGCTTGGAATCAATTCCCTTCTCAAGCTCACCTCTAAAGATTGGCTTGAGCGAACGGCAACCCTCACCCCATGGCAAACGCTTGAGGCTTACAATACCTCCTTACTCCTCGTTCACTATGTTTTCCACGGCAGCTCGGAAAGAAGGCGGCAGGTTCAAAAACACCTCGAAACTCTCAAAGCGATCTCTAAAAAAAAGACCCCTCGTCCAAAGCTCTTTGCCCTCAAAGAAGCCGCGCAGATCGAACGAGCCCTCCAAGGTTATTGGAAAAACCGAGGCCTTCGGCTTGCGTTCAGCGCGAACTGAGTTGAGTCACTTGACCGTGGCGTCCTTGAGTCCAGATTCTTTCCCAAGGCCGTGCTCTTTCAGAAAAGCAAGGACCGCTTGATCGACCGACTCTCCAAAACCACGTCCGTGCCCCCCACCGTCAACCGTGAGTAGAAGCGAAGGCACCTTGAACTCGTCGAGTTTGCGATCAAAAGCCAACCCCTGCGCATAAGGAACGAGAGGGTCTTGGGTGCCATGGACCGTAAGAAACGTCGCGTCATCTTTTGTGACATGATAGAAAGGGGACGCCGACTTCGCGGCATCCTTCAACTCTGACACTGTTCCTCCGAGGAGTTTGCCCTCAGGTGATCGTGGTCCGTCGTGATCCATCGTGCTTCCTTGTGAGTTCATCATCACGAGATCAACTGGGCCAAAGAAATTGATGACGGCCTTCACCTTGGTCGATTGATCCCGATATCCTCCCAGCTTACCATCGAGAATTTCGTCGTCCTGAGTCGTTCCTAACATCGCGACCAATTGCCCTCCCGCCGAAGCTCCCCAAATGATAATCCGCTCGGGATCAAGGTGATATTTTTTAGCGTTCCCCTTGACCCACCTTAGGGCTGCTTTGCAATCATGAATTTGGGCCGGCCATCGTGCCTCTTGGGACAGCCGATAATTGATCGAGACGACCGCAAACTCCCCCGATCGGGCCGCCCGCAGAACCTGTCTAGGCTTGTCCTTACTCCCCTTCAACCAAGCACCGCCATGAATCCAAAAAATCACTGGCAGGGTCTCCTCCCCTTTCTTTTCGGGCAGATAGAGATCAAGTGCCTGCCGAGGGTTGCCGTCACCAACATAGTCAAAGGTGGCCACCTTTTGGAGTTCCACCTGCCCAAGGAGCGAAGAAAAAAGCGCGGCGTAAATAAGGAAGGAGTGAAAGATCATGGCACAGACTGCCAAGCGATTCTCGTAAATAAAAGGAAAGAATGGGGGCTGACATGATAAGTGATACCAAGATCGAAGCGCACTAGGGTCACGGAAGAAGAATTCTACCCACTCTTTTTTGAAACGATTCAAAAGCCCGATTTGGAGTCGCCAGCCTACGGCCTGACATTCACAGTTCCCGAAATGAGAATGAGGACTCTAGGAATCGCAGGATTGATTATGGTAGGAATTCCGGCTATGCTCCGCGCGCAGGTGGATAGAATTACGGGACAACCTTATGCCACGCGCTCCGAAGTGCTGGCATCAAACGGAATGGTGGCCACCAGTCATCCTCTCGCGACTCAGGTTGGTCTGCGAATCTTGGAAGCCGGAGGCTCGGCAGTTGACGCCGCCATCGCGGCCAATGCCGCCCTCGGTCTTATGGAGCCAACCGGGAGTGGCATCGGAGGAGATCTCTTTGCGATCGTGTGGGACGCGGGCGGAAAGAAACTCCACGGGCTTAATGGCAGCGGACGTTCCCCGGCCGGGCTCGACCTCGCGAGCCTCCGTGGCGAATTGGAGAAGCTTGGCGTAGACACCATCCCACCCTATGGCATGGTGCCGATCTCGGTTCCCGGGACGGTCGATGCATGGTTCGAGTTGCACCGTCGCTTTGGCAAACTTCCAATGGAGAAGATCCTCGCTCCCTCCATAAAATACGCCGAGGAGGGGTTTCCCGTAACCGACCTTATCGCTTACTACTGGGATCTCTCGGTTCCCCGTCTCATCCCGCAGCCGGGATCGTTTGAAGCGACCTTCACCATCAATGGCAAGGCCCCCCGCGCCGGGGAGATTTTCAAGAACCCCGACCTCGCTCGAACCTATCGACGGCTCGCGACGGGCGGCCGAAAGGTCTTTTACGAAGGCGGGATCGCGGACGAAATAGACCGGTTCTTTCGAAAAGAAGGGGGCTTCCTGCGTAAGGTGGATTTCGTGAACCACCGCTCCGAATGGGTCGAGCCCATCAAGGCGATGTATCGAGGCTACGAAGTCTTTGAGTTACCGCCAAACGGGCAGGGACTGGCAGTCCTGCAAATGCTCCGAATTCTGGAACGCCATGACCTGCGTGCTCTCGGTCGTGACTCGCCCGAACTCCTTCATCTCATGATCGAGGCCAAGAAGCTTGTCTACGAAGATCGGGCCCAGCTCTATGCCGATCCGGACTTCGCACGCGCGCCTTTGGAGACCCTCTTGTCTCATGAATACGCGGCAAAACGCGCGGCACTCATCGATCCAAAAAGGGCCGCAAAAGAGCAAATCACCGGGGCGGAAGTCCTACAGCAGGGAGATACCGTCTATCTCACCACTGCAGACGCAGCGGGTAACATGGTCTCACTCATTCAGAGCAACTATCGAGGTATGGGCTCCGGGGTGGTCGTTCCTGGTCTTGGCTTTGGCTTCCAGGAT
>JBLIDI010000074.1:0-15741 GCA_047634075.1 Akkermansiaceae bacterium | reverse complement strand
TTACGTCAACCATCGGGTCACGACTCAATCTTTTCTTCGCTTTTGGAGGTCTCCTTCTTGAGGCTCTCGATGGTTTTCGTGCTACGATCTCCGATCCTCTTGCCATAAAGGACCGGGGACGTTTGATCGGTGACTTTCGTAGGCTTTTCAAAGACAAGGCCTCAGCCGTTAGAAAAAGAAGTCTTAAAATTATTTTTATGGCAGTTTTCGGGAGTTTCACAACATTAGTGCAATGATCAAGGCAATCTCGGACGTCAGCACTGCAAAAGACTTGGTTCGGGAACACCCCGGCCCTTTCGCCCTTGTCCCGACAATGGGAGCTCTCCATGAGGGCCATCTCGCGCTCCTCCGCAAAGCACGACAACTGGTCGGACCCACCGGCACTGTGGTCATCTCGATCTTTGTCAACCCGATCCAGTTCGACCGCGTCAGCGACCTCACCAATTATCCTCAACCTCTCAAAAAAGATCTTGAGCTCTGCGAAGCCGAAGGTGTCGACATCGCCTTCACTCCGGAAAAAGAAGCTCTTTACCATCTCGATCACTCGGTCCTCCTCAGCGAGTCCTTGCTCACCCGGCATCTCTGCGGATCGAGCCGTCCGGGACACTTCGGTGGTGTCCTGACGATTGTTCTCAAGCTCTTTAACTTGATCCAACCGGATTTCGCTATTTTCGGAAACAAGGACTTCCAACAACTTGCTCTCATCCGCAGAATGGTCCGCGACTTGAATGTCCCTGTCGAGATCATCGGTCATGCCACAATTCGAGAAAAGGACGGCCTTGCCCTCTCCTCCCGGAATACCCGACTGACTCCCGCGCAACGTCAGGACGCCCCGCGTCTTCGCCGAGCCCTCATGGCCGCCCGCGACCTCGCAGGCACCGGAGAACGAGATTCCTCGCTCTACCTGAATTCCGCTCGCACCCACCTGCTCAGGAATGCTCCTCAGGATTTTTCGATCGACTATCTCGAGTTCGTCGACGCCGAAACGCTCCAAGCTGTCGCTCGTGCCACCCAACCAGCGGTCCTTGCCACGGCTTGTTTCTACGGAGAAGTGCGCTTGATCGACCATATCGGGATACAGCATTGAAGACTCCCCGAAATTAAATCTGTTCAGAAATTTCCAAAAAATCATTTCGCGAGATCTCTGACCAATTGCCACGGGGTCGCAGACTGCCCTGTCGTCATCGCGGTAAACTCATCTCTAAAAGAAGGGGGGGTATCGAGAGAACCGCCAGTTCCCAATCGATATTCACTCGGGGGAAAGGATCAGCTGCTTCGGCGAAATCTCCCTTGCCCCTTCCCCGGAAAAGACTAAACTCAGCCTTATGAAATTCTTTGTTCTAGCGCTTGCCTCCATTGCTCTTGCTTCCTGCGCAAGCACTAAGACCGCCGAACGCCGTCCGGTCCCGCCGCCGGGCACCGGCGAAGACGGCAGCATCCCCTGGAACGACCCTTCCCAGGGTGTCGCACCGGGCGGAGCCCTTGGAGGAATGATGGAAGGTCGTTAACACCGCCCCCGTAGCTGTCACCGAGTGAGCGACCCATCAGCCGAAGCGCAGAGCTACGAACCCTGCGAGGGATGTGGTGGGTTGTTGGACGCCTCCAGTTTTAGCCCATTCGACATCGTTGTCTGCCCGCTCTGCACGGGAGAGTCCACGGTCAAACGCGTCTTTGGGTCATACCGACTCGAGCAACGCTATGCCATCGGTGGCATGAGCGTGATCTATGTGGGCTGGGATGCCACCCTCGATCGCAAAGTCGCCATCAAGATCCTCAACGAGGAGTATTGCAACGACGAGATTCGCATTCAGGCCTTCGAGAACGAAGCCCGCCTCACCGCACAAGTGAGCCATCCGAACGTGGTCAAAGTATTCGCGGTAGGACGGGCTTACGGGAGATTTTACCTTGTCATGGAACTCCTGGAGGGCCGGAGCTTCGAGCGGATTATGTCGAAAAAGGGCGCTCTCCCTGAAGACGAGGTCCTTGATATCGCCTCCCAAGTCGCCGCCGGACTCCAGGCCGCCAAAAGGGCAGGAATGATTCACCGCGATGTCAAACCGGGGAATATCCTCATCGACCAAGACGGACGCGCCCGCCTCCTCGACTTCGGCCTCGCCCTGATCACTCAGGATGGCCGCGCCCAAGCCGCAGAAGTTTGGGCGACCCCTTATTACGTGCCACCGGAAGCTCTCGAGCGCGGGATCGAGGACTTCCGCAGCGACATCTACGCTTTCGGCGCGACCCTGTATCATGCCCTCGCGGGTCGCCCACCCTTCGAATCCACTTCGACTTCGAACAGCATCCTTCGCCGCGCAAAGCAAACCATCCCCCGACTCTGCAAAGTCGCTCCTTGGATCAGCCCCAATACCGGGGAGGCCATCGACCGCATGATGGCCTTTCAACCTGAACATCGCTGGCCCAGTTACGGACAAGTGATGCAAGCCCTCGAGCATGCGAAACTCACGATCGGGCAGGCCACCCCAACTCCCATCCACAGCCAAACCCGGCTAAAAAGGCGTCAAAAAAGAAACTCCTTTGGTTTGGTTTTTGCGACCCTTCTGGTCCTGGTTTGTGGTGGCCTCGCAATGTGGCAACCTTGGACGAAAGACAGCCCAAGGCCCCTGTCCTCCCCTGAAGTCCTCACAAATCAAGACGAGGAAGAAATCGACTTCAATCCCAGTGGCGGGGATCGCAAAAGCATGCAGAAGCGATGGCAGGACGCTCGGAAATTGGCCGGATCTGGAGACTATGATAATGCCTCCGGGGTCTTGCTCGCCATTTCTGAGGACCCGACTGTCGAGGGCATGGAAAAGGTTTGGTCCTCTTTTGAAGCCTCCGTCGTCAACGCGCTTGCCGGGCGGCCCGGAGCGGCCCGAAGCCTCGTGACACACTCTCTCTCTGATCTCGATGAACTCCCAAGTCAAAAACCCCTCGTCCGCCGGTTTCGGAAACTCGCGGAAGTCCTCGAGCGTATCCCCCCGCCCGAAGCCGACGATTTCCCCAAGAAACCAAAGGGCATCGTCGCGTGGATGAGTACTTTCGCCCTTGCCCTCAAGCAATGGGAACAAGGGCAATGGGAGGCCGCACTCCCCTCCTTCGCCAGCGTGCGCAGCGCATCCATGCCCGATGAACTCGCATGGTTCCGGAACTATCAGAACATTGCCGACGTCTACCTTGCTGATGCTCAAATTCTCAGCCGCCTCAAGAGCTACCCCGAACCCACGAATGCCGAAGAAGCGAGTAGGGCAATCAGAGAGCTTGCCGATGCCACCAAAACCCTCCGTACCAAAGGACGCGCCCTCTACAATCTCCGCGCCCGCCAAGCCCACCTCGCCCGCCTTCGGAAAGGATTCCAAAAAGGCCCCGTCGTCAGAGAAGCCAGGGGCTGGCATAAAATCGCCCCCCTGCTCTCCCAATACGCCAGGGCCTGCCGCTTCGACGAAATCGCAGCTCTTCTTGAGGACACACCCAAGGGAACTCCCGCCGAAGCCCTCTGGGCTTGGCAGTATCTCCAGCGGAATGGCTCCGCTTTTATCAACGACCTCGCCACCCAAAAAGACTGGAACGCGGAAAACAAAGACGGCATTAAAATGACCCCGATTTCTGGGAATTCCGCCGGAATTGAACTCGCAGGCGGCACCGTCGTCCCCTGGTCGGATTTAAAACCAGAAAGCCTCATGAAAGAACACGCTCGCGACGAAAAACACGCCATCGCTTTCGCCTGGCTTGTTGGCCTCACAAATGAGGCCGAAGATCTGGCCGAAGATCTGGCCTCACGCGACGAGGACTTCCGGCGCGACTGGCGACGGGTCATCGTTGGGACCTCGCGGTAAGCCGGCCTTAGCGACCGTCCCAATTGTGTTTCGGATAGCGCCCAGCGAGATCCTTTTTCATCTGCGTAAATCCCCTCTCCCAAAATCCGGGCAGATCACTCGTTACCTGCCACGCCCGTTGATTAGGGGCCAAAATCTTCACGACCAAGGGATATCCATTGGCAATGACAGGCGTCTCTGCCACGCCATAAAGCCGCTGTACCTTCTCCTCACACCACGGCTCACTCCCCACCGCATAGAACACCCGGGTCCCCAACCCGTTTGCCAAAGTGATCTTCTCGGGTGCTAAGGACTCCAGAGCCTGCTTTTGCGGACTTGAAAGCCATTCCTGAAGAACCCGCCAAGGATCGCGTTCCTTCACTTCCTTAAAAGTGGTCGCGCCCGCGCAGATCTGCGCGATCGCCATTTCACGATCCGTATCATCAAAGCCCGGCAACTCCAACTCCGGCATCGCCTTGCTCAAGAATGCCAGGCGGGCAATCCAGCGCTCCACCTTGGCATCCCATTTCTTCAAAGCCAACTCACCCGCAATGACCCGCCCCGCCAGCAACTCACCCGCCAAATCAGGATCCACTTCCCCTCCCCGTTTTTCCTCCAGCACCAGTCCCCGAAAGACCCGTTGCCTCACCGCCACCACCCGACGCGCGATCTCATCGAACACGACATTTTCACTCACCTCGATTTCTCCCGCCGGGATCCACGATTCAGCAATCTCGACACATCGGGAAAGCGTCACCGTGCGCTCACGGCCCTCCACCTCGATGATTTCCGCCGCCAAAAAGAGAGGCGAATGCTTCACCACCGACTTCGAGTGCAGCTTCCCGCGTCGCCCTCCGACCACGTGGCAAATGGCACTTCCCTGATCACGCCTCACCGCCAAGCGGTCACCAAAGGCCACCAACATCGCCCTCGCACAGATCTCCCCGCGCTGTCGGAAATCCGGCTCCTTAATCTTCACCCCTTGTTTCTGCAACAACCTCCCAAACTGCTGAAACGTCTTCCACGTTTCCCGCGCTCCTCTCGCTAAAACCCCCAGCGCTTCACAATCCCTCGGTCGAAAATCGGCCGCTTTGGCCGCCATCATCGCCAACCACTCCGCTCCAAAATCATTCTTCCAGCCCGGCTCGCCTTCCAGAAATTCCGCCCACTTCGTCCCGCGACCCCCCTTCTTGAAAAGCCCCTCACCCTGAACTGCCGCTGCCACAAAGAGCACCTCACCGGCACACTCGGCACCATGCAGGACAAGAGAGGCCAGCCGCGGATGCATCGGCAAGCGTGCCATCTCCACACCCATCTCGGTGAGCTTCCCCTCGCCATCCAGAGCACCAAGCCAACCCAACAAATTCTCAGCCTCCTTCCGCCGAGCCGACTCCGGAGCATCGAGCCAACGGAAATCGCCAACCTCATTCACCCCCAGCCGCTTCAAAAACAAAATCGCTTCCGCCAAATCCACCCGCCGCACCTCCGGCGTCTCAAACTCCGCACGCCCCCGGTGATCACTCTCACTCCAAAGCCGGAGACATTTTCCCGGCCCCGTCCGCCCGGCACGACCCGCCCGCTGCTCGGCCGAGGCCCGCGCTATTTTCTGAATGCGCAGCGAATCAAAACCGCGCGCGACATCATAAGCCGACTGCCTGACCAAGCCCGAATCAACGACCACCTTGACCCCCTCAATTGTCACCGAAGTCTCCGCCACATTGGTCGCTAAAATCACCCGTTTCGATCCATCCATCCGAATCGCAGCCTCCTGCGCCGCCGGACTCAAGGCCGAATAAAGCGGTAAAATATCCCAGCCATTCATCGCCGCGGCATTCTCCAACAAAGTTTGCGACTTACGAATCTCATACATCCCGGGCAGAAAAACCAAAATCCGATCGCCCCCATTCAAGGCACGCGCCTCCGCCTTCACCACCGTGGCGACCCGATCCCAAACCTCCTCATGTCGGTTCAGGCCCTGCCGCCCCACCGGTCGCTCTCCCCGATGCTCGATCTCCACCGGGAAAAGCCGCCCGCCTGCCTCGACCAACTCACAAGGCTCCAAATAATCCCGTAAACCGCCCGTCTCCAGCGTGGCCGACATCACCACCACCCGCAAATCCGGTCGCACCGTCTCCTGCAAATCCAGTACCCGGGCCAAGGACAAATCAGAAGAAAGCCGCCTCTCGTGAAATTCGTCAAAAATCACCGCCCCCACTCCTTTCAGCTCCGGATCATCCAGCAACATCCGCTGCAGAACGCCATCCGTCACAAAGAGAATCTCCGTATCCGGCCCCGCCTTACTCTCAAATCGCACTGCATACCCCACCTCCCGTCCCAGCGTCGTCCCCATCTGCCGCGCCACAAAACCCGCCAGCAATCTCGCCGCAATCCGCCTAGGCTCCACCACAATGACCTTTCCCTCGACCTCCCCACGAACCATCCCCGGAACCGTCGTCGACTTACCGGATCCCGTTGGTGCTTTGAGCAAAAGGCGCCCCTGCTCCGCCCTCACCGCCTTGCGGATCTCCCCCTCAACTTCATGCACCGGTAACTTCACAACCCTAGAAAAACACCCTACCACCACTTTCGCACGTCAGATTTCCTGAAATGTCCTCCCAACATCTCACGTTTCATCCCTTGCATCCCAATCCAAACCAACCTAATCTTCCCCCATGAACACGACTCTTGCATTTCTCGGCACTCTCGGCGGTCCTGAGATGATCCTTATCTTCCTAGTCCTTCTACTCCTCTTTGGAGCGAAGAAACTTCCTCAACTTGCCCGCGGCATCGGTAAAAGCATGGGAGAATTCCGCAAGGCACGCGAAGAATTCGAAGATGAAATTCGCAAAGGCGGCGATGACATCGATGTTGCCGAAGCTCCGGGCAAGGAAGCCCGCAAAGAATCATGAGATCCCTCAAAAAACAAATTTTCAAAAACGCTCCGCGAGTTCTCCTCGGAGCGTTTTTTCTGTGCCTTTCCTGTAAGGACGAAGAAAAGCCTCTCGAGTCACCTAAAGAACCCGCCCCGGTTCAAAGCGAGAACAAACCTTCCGTTCCTCCGGCAACTGAATCCGAGCCCCAGCAGGAACCCACTCCTCCCAAGGTCGCACCAACAACCGACGCCGAGGGAATTCGGTTCATGGCCTATAACATTGAGAATTACCTCACCATGACGAGGTATCTCAAAGGAGGCGGGAAACAACTCACCTCAAAGGACCCCAAGGAAATCGCGGCTCTCGTCGATATCATCGTCAAAGAAAAGCCCGATATCCTCGGCATCTGTGAGATTGGCACCGCAGACGACCTCAAGGACCTCCAATCCCGCCTCAAGGTAGCTGGTCTCGACCTCACCCACGCCCTTCACACCGGTGGTGCCGATACCACCCGCCACCTCGGCATTCTCTCAGCCTTCCCCATCGCCGCCAATGATTCCCAAAAGGAAGTCGCCTACCAAATCGATGGCCGCGACCGCATGGTGGGACGCGGTATTCTCGACGTTACCATCAACCTCCCCGGCGGCCCGACTCATTTCATCGGCCTGCATCTCAAGTCGAAGCGCGAACTCGATGACTTCGACCAAGCCGAAATCCGCCTCAACGAAGCCCGCCTCGCCCGAGATCATTGTGAAGCCCTCATGGCCAAGGATGCCAATGCCCGACTCGTGGTCTATGGCGACATGAACGACACCCGGAAGACGCCTCCCCTCGCCGTCCTCATGGGGAAATATCAAAGTCCGACCTACCTCGGTGATGTCTTTGTCAAAGATTCACGCGATCATCTCTGGACTCATTTCTGGTCCTACCAACAACAATACGCGCGCTTCGACTGGGTCCTCGTTTCGCCTGCGATGTATCACGACGTCGATCCGGAGCTTTCCTACATCTCGGATCGCGACAACTGGAACGAAGCCTCCGATCACCGCGCCATCGTGGTGACCCTTAAAAAATAAGCTCGATTATTTCCCGCCGATCCACGCGATCGCCCCGGGAATAATTCGTCTCCAGGCCAGCGCTTTCACGAGGTTCGCCAACCGCTCACCCTCCGACCTTCGGGAAACGAGGGCCGTTTCCTCCAGCATCTCGGCCACCGCACTCGCCGCGGCGCGTTCAACCGGCAGGGTCAACCAGAGCAGAACAGTCGCAAGACCGAGCGTCGCCGCGACCACACCCAGGCACAAAACGGCCCCCAGCTTTGGCATCGCAAAAGCCATCACAATCATCGTGAAAGCCGGCATTGCTGAGCCAAACTTCACCGCCCAGGTCCGCCACCCGACCACTTTTTCTTGTTTCCGCGCCATTAACACCAGTCCTGCCAGTAAACCTGCCTCCGCGACATCACGCGCCTTTCTCGACTCATTCAATTGAGATGAAATCACCAGTTTTTGCGGCCCCAATACCCGAAACGGCCTCGCTTTAATCTGAATCTCAACATCAGAGGCTTGCCCCTTTTTTAAGATCCGCTCGATCAATTCGCCCCCGGAGATCGAGACCTCGGCCCCACCTTCCGCGCTGACCGTGCTGTCGCTCAGAATTTTACGAGCAAAAAACGAAATAAGGACCGGGATCAACCCCATGAGTAAAAGAAGTTTTGCCATTGCTGAGTTCTCCCATCTTCCCTCGTAATTCGCGACTTTTGAATTTCAATTTTTCCCTTTTTCTCCAAACTTCACGCACACACCTCAAAAAACCTAGCCATGGCCGAAGATACCGAACATCAGCAGAACGAGTCCCCCGTTCCTCCAACCTCCACTCAAAATCTCATCATTGGCATTATCATGGGAGCTGTCGTCCTCCTTTTGCTCCTGCTTGTCATTAACCAGCAGTTTAACAAAAATGGAAGGAGCAGTGACAATCCCGAGGTCGTTGAACTCCGGAAACAAATCAAGGAGCAACAGACCCGCCAGGAATCACTGCGCCTCACAGGCCTGCCCGGAGTGACCCAAAACCCCGAAGCCCTCGTTTCCCAAATTAAATCTGACACCGAAGCTCTCGCCCGCCTCGTGAATGCCAACGCCAGCGAAGCGGCTTCGCTCCAGAGCACCCGCGAACGCGCCGCCACCCTCGACCGCAGGGTCATCGACCTCGAGGAGCAAGTCCGGCAATACTCCGCAGCCGCCCGTCGCGTCAGCCAACTCGAAGCTGATCTGAAAGCCGCCCGCCAAGAAAGCGCCGCTACCGTCAATCGCACCGAATTAGATCGTCTCCAAAGTGAATTCGATCTCGCCAAAGCTCAAAGCGATGGCCTCCAAGCCGAACTCACCCAACTCCGCGGTCAAAATCAAAACATGATCGATGCCAATACCTACGCGATCCTCAAGACCCAACGGGATGATCTCACCGCTGATAACGCCCTCCTTCGTGCCGAGAACCAACGCCTCATCGCCGATCTCGTCGGTGCCAAACTTTTCGTGACGCAAGCCGGCCTCTCGCCACGTGCCGTTGCGCTTTATCAGGCGCTAAAAGAGGTCGAAAGCGAAAGCCATCTTGTCCGCCGTGAAACCTACACGACTTTCAATGAGAAGATCAAAGCGAACGTTCGTGAAGAAATCAGCTTCACAACCGGAAGCGCTCAAATCGCCCGTCAACACGAAGCCCATATCGAGGAAGTCGTAAAAAAAGCTCCCGAGACCTCCTTCTTCCTCGTCGTCGGTTACGCCTCCACCTCCGGAGACTCCAAGAAGAACGAGGAACTTTCCTCACAACGAGCCACCCGCGTCGCCGCCATTATAAACTACCGCAAGAAAAAAGGACAAGCCGTCCAAGCGGTCTACCTTGGAGAAGGAAAGCGTTTCGGCCCCGAGGACTCTCCAAATCAGGTCTGCGAGATCTGGGAAATCCGCCCTTAGTCATGCCACTCATCATATCAAAAAGCCGCCCCACCCTAAAGAAAGGGTCGGCCGGCTTTGATGGTTTGGGGGAAACGCTTTTCGCGCTATTTTTCGTCAATGACATCCGGGCCGGGAACCTGGATATCCGGGACCACCACAACTGGGCGGGATCCACCACAACTTGCGAGCCCGGAAATGATCACTCCGAGAGCGAGGGTTTGTATCGTTTTTTTCATAAGAGTCTTTTGAAAAGTCTTTTCTAATCGCGCGCACGTATCGGAGGAGCCTCGGCAAACGGCCGGGCACCCTCACGGACCTGAAATTCCGATCCCGGCTCACGGCCTTTCTCGGTAAAGAGAGCCAGTCCAACCACCCCGACATTTCGGGTATTGCCATGCCGTTGGTTGGCGTATGAACCACCCACCGAGGAAAACTTAAACGTCGCGACATTCTCCTGACTGGTCCGGAATCCCTTCACTGACAACGTCTTACCCGGTCCAATAATGTATCCCCGCTTCTTTGTCGACGCCGGCTCGCCATCAATCACGTCCAACCCGTCCACACTCATGACCACCTCAAGCCGGACATGACTAACATTCTTGATCTTGAGTTGATACTCTCGCCCCTTCTTCCCAATCACGAAACGTCCTCCACGCCACCAGTGATTATCAAGCATTCCCCAGCCACTCGACATCCCCCACTCCACCAACCCACCAGCCGCTTTCTGCATTCCACCCCCACTCGTTTTACGATTCACACCCATCTCTTTCGCGCCATCACTATCATTATAGCGAATCGTCGAGACATATTTAGGCTTCGAGGCCGCCCTCTGGAAATCGGTATACGTCATCGCCGAACCCACTTCCCGCCCCCAGCCAGTCGCAATGCCAGGTCGCTCAACTTTCACACTTCTCTTCGCCTCCGGGGCAGGTCGCAAACCCGCTGTGACAACGGCATCCGCAGGGTCAGCGGAATTCAAGGGAATGCGACCCGTCGCGTTAGGCTCAGACGTCGAACAACTTGCCAAAATCCCGGCAAAAGCTCCCCCTAGAAAAACGGAACGAACACACTCTTTCAATCTCATGGTGATGCTAGAAAACCAGCAACTCTTAATTCCGTCAATCGAAATGCTGTTTTTTTAACAACTATTTATTTCAGGAATGTTTGCCTTATGTTCAATTGACCTCTATGAAACCGTCCCTCAGAGAAAAAGACATCCCCCCAGATGAAAATCATTCGACTCTTACCCCTGCTCGTTGCCGCGAGTACCAGTTTGTTTCTTGCCAGTTGTGGCAACAAGCCTCCGACCCCGAACCCCGAGCAAACCGTCATCAAGACGGCCAAGATCGTAAATCCCTATCCTGCGGGAAGCTACGAGCACTTCAAGTTTGGCTCCTACCCCGGCACCACCCGGACGTGGAAAAACAAAGCGATTTTGGAACAAGCCAATTCCTCGAACACCGCTGTTCGTATTGATCTCTCAACCCAGCGAGGGTTTCTTATGGTAGGAGAGCAGATCGCCATGGATTACCGCGTCTCGAGCGGGAGTTCAAAACACAAAACCCCGACCGGAGATTACAAGATCACTGAGAAACTTAGGGCGAAACGCTCCAATCTTTATGGAAAACTCCTGGACGCCAGCGGTACGGTCGTCAAGACGAACGCAGACACTCGTAAGCACTCCGTTCCTCTCGGCGGCACGTTTCTCGGAGCAAGCATGCCCTACTGGATGCGACTAACCCGGACCGGCGTCGGCATGCACCAAGGAAACGTGAACAGCCGATACGCCTCGCACGGCTGTATTCGCACCCACTCTTCTGCCGTTTCTACCGTTTATGCCAAAACCAAAATCGGAACTCCGGTCAGTGTCATCGACTAAACTTCTTTGACATTCTCAAAACGAAAAACGCGCTTCCGGAAGGAAACGCGTTTTTTGTAAGTCTTAAATTTATAAGAAGCCCGGCCTCTACCTGAGGAGATTCCAGGCACAAACGAGAGCCTTCACCCCGGCCATCTCAATCGAGGGATCACAACCGACTCCCCATAGAATCGTTCCGTCATCCTTTCTCAATTGGACATAAGCCGCCGCGTCCGAATTCGAACCGCCGCGAACCGCATGCGACCGATAATCGGTCACCGTAAAGTCCTTCAGACCTTCTTTCTCCAAACCCTGCACAAAGGCATTGATGGGACCATTTCCAATTCCGTCCACGGTCCGCTCAGTCCCTTCGACTTCAATAACGGCATGACACGCCACTTCACCCCGCACCGAGCCATGGTGATTCAGCTCATAATCCTGCAGTAGCATATGGGAGGACCGATTGACGAATTCCTGAAAGAAAACATTGCCGACCTCCTCGACCGATAGCTCCTCGCCACGCTCATCGGCGAGATCGTAAACGCGCTTCCCGACCTGCGGGTGCATCGTCTTAGGCAAATCATAGCCGTGCTCTTGATCGAGAATATAAGCCACCCCCCCTTTACCGGACTGCGAGTTAATCCTCACGATGGCCTCGTAGCTGCGCCCGATATCGTGAGGATCAATCGTCAAATAAGGCACTCCCCAAAATTTCCCGTCTTCCTTGGCGCGCCGGTCGAGGCCCTTCTTGATGGCATCTTGATGACTCCCTGAGAAAGCGGTAAAAACCAATTCCCCAGCATAAGGCTGGCGATCCGGCACCGTCATGCGGGTCGTCCGTTCGTAAACTTCACGGAGGCTTGAGAGATTTGATAAGTCCAACCCAGTCTCAATCCCGTGGCTGTTCATATTCAGCGCCACGATGACGATATCAAGGTTACCGGTGCGCTCACCGTTGCCAAAAAGCGTGCCCTCGACCCGATCCGCTCCGGCCATCAGGCCCAACTCGGTCGCCGCCACTCCGGTCCCCCGGTCATTATGGGTATGCAGCGAAATAATCACCGCATCGCGCTTCGAAATCTTCCGGCACATCCACTCGATCTGATCGGCGTGCACATTCGGAGTGGTCCACTCGACCGTCGCCGGGAGATTCAAGATCAACTTTTTTTCAGGAGTGGGCTCCCAGACCCCAATCACGGCCTCACAACACTCCAACGCAAAATCCAGCTCGGTATCCGAAAAACTCTCGGGCGAGTATTGCAGCACGATTTCCGTCTCGGGCAGCGTCGGCACCAGCTCCTTCACCACCTCGGCTCCGGTCACCGCAATCGCTTTAATATCCTCCCGTGAGGCATCGCCAAAGGTCACCCGCCTCTGGAGTGTGCTGGTGGAATTGTAGATATGCACCACCGCCCGCCGAGCCCCCGTGATGGCCTCGAAAGTCCGCTCAATCAGATGCCGGCGGGTCTGCACCAGCACCTGGACGGTGACATCCTCAGGAATGCGATCCTCGTCAATAAGCCGCCTCATGAAGGCGAACTCGGTGTCACTTGCCGAAGGAAAACCAATTTCAATCTCCTTGAATCCTACCCCCACCAGGAGGTCAAACATCTCAAGTTTCTCTGCCACCGTCATCGGAATAGGAAGAGCCTGATTGCCGTCACGAAGGTCGACGGAGCACCAGATGGGGGCTGCGGTAATGACACGGTCGGGCCAGGTCCGGTCGGGCAGAGCGACAGCCGGAAACGGGCGATATTTAGTAATAGAATCGGATTTCATCGTCTCGGTTTTTTTAGACAGATGAAGCGAACCGGCTCCTCACCAGGAAAGGGTGTGCTCTTTGGAAAACAGTCCGACCGTTCAAAGAAACGGATTCAGAAAAATGGCCCAAAGGAAACACCGCGACGTCGAGCTCTTGTTAGAGTCCGAGTCGCAATCCTAGAAGAAGAGCCAAAGTGAGCTTCACAAACGAAGACAAACTCAGCAAACCAGATTTGTCACCCTCAAAATCTATCTTTGAACTCCCGATACTTGGCTTTTTACTTTGCTAATTGCAGTTCCAACTCCTCCAGAGAGATCTTGGAAACCGATCCATCAACTCGGGCGACAATCACCAGATCAGAATCTGTCCCAGATTGAGCGCATGCCATGATCTCAGCTGAGGTACCAGGACGATGCCCTTTTTTGACCGTCATTTCAAAGTCCGCCTCTCCAAGCTGCGCGATCAATTCCTGATCAACAAGACCGTCCTCAGAGAGTGCTTTTATGCTCTCGGCAAGAATCCCGTCATGATCCTCTTATCAGCTCTCCGAGATTCTGCAGGTCGTCCTTGGAATCCGTCACCGAGACGTGGGCACCTCCCTCGCCAAGGTGACCCGCAATCCGGGTGAGACGCTCGGAAAGCTTCACCCCGGCCACAGCCGGAAGAATCGGAAAAAGTGCCGCTATACCCAGGGAAATAAGCAATTTTATAACTTTGCAATCAGTCTGCTTATCCCCGCCCCCACCAGTAAATATCACCGATTCATCTTCACAAAATCCTTCCTATTTCCTTTTCCCACTTTCATCTTCCCCGCACATGGCCCACTCACGACAACTCCACTCCGTCATCGATGCTTTCGGCAAACAAGGCTGGCATTGCGAACCGGTCGAAAATCGCGAAGTCGTCACCGCCGCTTTCGAAGCCCACCACACCCACATCCACCTTCACGCCCAGACCTTCTCAAACCTCAACGCTCTCTCCGTCGTCGCCGAATCTCCTATGAGCTTCGATGAAGAACGCCAAGCCATCGCCCTCGAGCTCATCATGCGGGCCAATAAGCAACTGACACTTGGCAGCTTCGAATACGATCTCGACCGCTCCCTCATCGTCTTCCGCATCACCAACATCTTCGAAAAAGAAGTCTACGACTCCGATATCATCTCATCCATGGTCCACTGCGCCATCGCCGAACTCGACCGCATCGTCCCCCTCGCTGGCGTCATCAACCGCACCGCAGATGACCTCCTCGATGACATCTCCATCCCCCTCCTCCTCGAGCGCGAAGACCTCCTCCCCCCCGTCCCCGAATACCGCGACGGCGAAGAAGAAGAAGATCTCTAAAGCGATCCCCTGTCCTGCAGGAAAGGAAAGGTCACCCCCAACTTTGATCTCATCCTGGGATGGGGAAATGGGGGCGGGTTCGTGATCTGCTTAGGATACGCACTGGATTTAAAGGGCACCGCAAAAGCGCTTCGGGAAGTTCTTAGAGTCATGAAAATGGGCTTCTCGATTTCGGAGGTTTAAATTCATCCTCCCCATGACTTGACGAGAGCGTATTCCCGACTTACTTCGTCGAGAGATCGAAATATCCTACCTACTATTATGTCTGTTCTGATTGGAAAAAAAGCCCCCACCTTCACTGCGAAAGCCGTCCAAGGTGAAAATATCCTCGAGTCCTTCTCGCTCGATCAATTCATCGGTAAGAAATACGTCGTCTTCTTCTTCTACCCCAAGGACTTCACCTTCGTCTGTCCCACCGAGCTCCACCGATTCCAGGAAGAAATCGCCGAGTTCGAAGCCCGCAATGTCGCCGTCGTCGGCTGCTCCACGGACTCCGAATTCTCTCACTGGGCATGGCTCAACACCCCTAAGAACAAAGGCGGCATTCAAGGCGTCACCTATCCTCTCGTCGCTGATATTAACAAAACAATCTCCGAAGCCTACGACGTCCTCGCAGGTCAGGAAGTAATGGACGACGAAGGCAATATCTTCGTCGAAGGAGAACTCGTCGCCTACCGCGGCCTCTTCCTCATCGACCTTGAGGGCAGGGTGCGCCACCAAGTCGTCAACGACATGCCCCTCGGACGCTCCATCAAGGAATGCCTCCGCGTCATCGACGCCCTCCAGCATTTCGAAGAGCACGGCGAAGTCTGCCCCATGGATTGGCAAAAAGGCGACACCGCCATGACCGCCGACCACAAAGGAGTCTCCGACTACCTCGGAAGCCACTAAAGGAATCTCATCACCAAAAAGCTCCGACCGGCATCAGCAGGTCGGAGCTTTTTTTTGGGATTAAAATGGCGGCAATCTAACGGACCAACGGGTCGGGACCATATTGATTGGGCCCGGGTGTCCCCGAAAGGAAACCACACTCGACCAAGGCCCAAATCCCTCCCACCAGGGGAATAAAGTTCACCAGAATCATCCAACCGCTCTTACCGCGGTCATGCCAGCGCTTTCCTTGAAGGGCCAAACCCATCCA
>JBLIDI010000073.1:0-15758 GCA_047634075.1 Akkermansiaceae bacterium | reverse complement strand
GTTCGGAATCAAACAAAGGCTGGGCTACCCCGCCGACAAGCTCGCCAAACTCCTCACCGACCCCGTCAAGGTCATTCGCGAGGCTGGGCCCATTGAGCATCGGGTCAGGCATTACCTCCTCTTCGTCGAGAAACTCGGTCTCGACCCGTTCCAGCCTTCAAATTTCACGCCTCCTCCGAGACCACCCGCTCCAGCCAAGGCGATCCTCGCTCTCGCACCCGGATCAGATTTCGGAACTGCCGCCGAATGGCCACTCGATCGTTTCGTCGAGCTCGCCGGACAAGTCCCGTCAGAGGTTGAGCTTGTAATTCTCCCTTCTCCCGACCGCCCGGAACCGGCGAGCGAACTTGCCAAAGCCCTTAATCTCCCGGTCACTCACCTCGATGGGGATGACCTCCTTGAGTTCCTCGCTACCTGCCGAGCCCTCGTCACGAATGACGGATCCCTCCCTCATCTCGCGGCTCTTGTCGGCACCGCTGCGCTCGTTTTCTTCGGACCCAACGACCCCGAGTGGCGCCGCCCGCTTGGCCGCATTCACAAAGTCGTCCGCCGCCACGTTCCTTGTAGTGGCTGCCTCCTCAATAAATGCCCTCTCGACCATCGCTGTATGAGCGAGATTACGGTCGCAAGCGTAGCCCTGGATTTACAATCACTCCTCAAGGACGAGTAGAGTCAGTCCTTCATGACATACTGCAGCAGTAAGGACTGAACCGTGCAGTAGAAGTCGCTCCGATAGTAAGCGGCACGAGCCACCGGATCTTCGATTTTTGAAGCTTCGGTAAACTCTCGGGGCCCAAATTTGTAGCGTTCCTCGAGTCCCAGTCTCGCCTGATTGAGTGCGCCATACCAGATCTCCGCGCTCTTCTTCACGATGTGGATGTCGCTCTTATCCTCCTTCGCTTTCACCACTTCACGCATGACCGCGAGTCTTTGTTTCGAGAACTCCTGCTCCAATTCAGGCACCACGATCTCGTCCCACATCGAATCCTCGTCCATCAATTTTGCAAGACGCTTTGAGAGCTTCCCCTGGCCATCATTTGCGATCTCGAGAAGGACGATCCAGTCCTTCTCCGCCTCGGGCACCAACTTCAAGCCGCCCGCCACTGTCGGTCCGATCTTCATTCTGCTTTCTCAAGAGTGGCATTCAACTGAGCACTGTGGAGTTGGTTCACATACATCTCGCCCTTCTCGCGTCCGCCGGTCCATACGATGGCACGCCCCTGCTGGTGCACCGCCATCATCAAGACATTCGCCTGCTCGCTCGAAAATCCGAAAATCTTGATCAAGATCCGGCTGACATACTCCATCAAGTTCACCGGATCATCGAGAACGACGACCTGCCATGGCTTGTCGGTTTTCGCACGGGCCTTCGTCCGAGGTTCTTGGGCCGGTGATTCAACTGCCTTCATCATCTAAACTTCCGCCACTTTCTCCGGAGCCTCGAACCATCGCCCGTGCTCCCTGATGAGATCCTGAAGCCGCTCGACCGCTTCCACTTCCGGAATATTAAACTTCACGGCCTGCTTCCCGACATAGAGATTGATCTTCCCCGGGGCCCCTCCGACATAGCCGAAGTCCGCATCCGCCATCTCGCCCGGGCCATTCACAATACAGCCCATCACCGCAATGCGGACTCCTTTGAGATGACCGGTCGCTTCCCGGATCTTCTGCGTGGTATCTTGCAGATTAAACAAGGTCCGGCCACAACTCGGGCACGCCACGTAATCGGTCTTGAAAATCCGCGCCCCTGCCGCTTGCAGGATATTATAAGACAGCCGCAATGACTGCCCCGGGGCCTCTTCACCCTGCACCAAAATCGCGTCGCCAATACCATCGCAAATCAAGGACCCCAGATTCATGGACGCATTGAGTAAAACCGGGAGAAAGTCCGCCGCCGCATCGGTGGAGGGATTCAGCGTGTCCTTCAGCAAAATAGCATGTCGCGCATCCACCTTGGCCGCCAGGAGACGGAAAGCCGCAATCGTGGGCATCTCCAACCCATCCCGCACCGTGAGCAACTTCGGCCCGGTCGCTCGGTTGACCTCGAAAATCGCTTCATTATCGCGCGGGTCCAAGGCCAACACCCCGGAATCCTCGGCGACCATCTCGGGCTTAAAGTCACCCATCTGCTCGATCTTGTGCGCCACCGCCTCCCACTTCTTTTTCGAGGTGAACACCTTCATCAACTCAGTCCCGCCAAGCCTGAGACCATTCACCTCAAGAACCTCACTTTTACGGCGCTCGTATTCAAAAGGATTCCAGCTTTCCTTCACTCCGGTCTTGCAACCACCGCTCGGGATCGCCTTGATCAAAGCCTGCGCCACCGGAACCTCATACACCGAATCCTCGGTCAGACTCACCCGGATGGTATCGCCGATCCCATCCGCCAAAAGACTCCCGATTCCAATCGCGCTTTTAATCCGCCCATCTTCACCGTCCCCCGCCTCGGTCACGCCCAGATGCAAGGGATAATTCCAGTCTCCACCCTCAGCTTCCAGACGAGCCACCAACAAACGGTAAGCCTCAATCATCACTTTGGGATTCGAAGCCTTCATCGAAAACACGAAGTTGTGGAAACTCTCCTCACGCGCAATTCGCGCAAATTCCAAGGCACTCTCCACCATTCCCAGTGGAGTGTCTCCGTAGCGGTTCATGATCCGGTCGGAAAGCGACCCGTGATTCGTCCCGATCCGCACCGCCCGCCCCAGTTCCTTACAAAGATGCACCAAAGGGGTGAACTCTTTGCGGATTCGCCCCAACTCCTCGGCATATTGCTCGTCGGTGTATTCGCGGATCTCGAATTTCTTCTTATCGACGTAGTTCCCCGGATTGATTCGGATCTTCTCCACCCACTTGGCCGCCTCAAAGGCCGCGTCCGGCTTAAAGTGAATGTCCGCCACCAGAGGCACCTCGCAATTCGCAGACCTCACCCCATCGCGGATATTCTCCAAATTCTGAGCGTATTTTTTGGTCTGCGCCGTGATCCGCACGACCTCGCAGCCCGCATTCGCAAGCTGCAAAATTTCCTTCACACACGCCTCGGTGTCCCGGGTGTCCGAGGTGATCATCGACTGCACCACCACTGGGTTGCCCCCTCCCATCTTCACCTTTCCAACCGTAACCTCCCGCGACTCGCGACGTGAGTAGTTGAAGAGATCTTCGCAGTATCGTAATTCGGGTGCCATGTGATTCGAACAGACTTCTACGGCAAAAACCGCTCCCCCGCAACGCCCGCCTTAACTGATTCCATCTCAAACCAATCCAGAGAGCCCTCATCTCAAGAAACCCACCGATTTCAGGCAGGCCCCAGACCTACTCGAAAACTGCCGCCAGTTCCTCCGGCGCCATCTTGCTCAGGAGAAAATAGGTGTGTTCGGCATCGGCCCATTGCGTCACGGCCCACTCATCCTTCTTATCACAATCACGGCATCCACTGCCGGCCCCCTTGATCTCGTTCATCTCATCCGCGTCGATCGCTTTACGCTCCATCATGATGAGGTGGATGGTATCCCCATCTTTTCTGTAGCAAATCAACGAGGCCCGGCTTTTCTGATCGCCGATCTCAAGAAGTTTGCAGCCCACTCCTTTGACCTCCTTGAGACCCTTGGGAAGTTGATCGGGCGAGGGCAGATTTTTTCCTTCCAACCACTCATAGATCGCAGCCTGACGGTCGTTTTCCAAATCCAGCGAAAAGAAGGGAGACTCAAGCATCGCAATGGCAGAATACTCGACTTCTCTGGGCGTCGTTCCCGCGATGGCATTGCCTCCGGCTCCTGCGAAGAATACGGTCACCGCAACCATGACCGCAACCACAGCGGCGGCAGTTGTCGTCCAAACGGCAGCTTTAAAAAAGCCCCGGCGGTGCTTCTGAGGCATCTCGGTGACATTCTGCTCCACTTCCATCGCTCCGAGAATCTGATCTCGCAGTCCCACCGGCGCTCTCAAGGCAGCCAGAGCCCCCACGAAGTCAGCATCAAACTCAGCCGGTCGGTCCTGCGCTCCTTCGAGGACCTCAAAGATGGCCTCGCGGAGGTCCTCCGGGATTTCGACCTCAGCAAGCATCGCCGCAAAGGCTGCGTCCTGTGCGCGCTCAGTCGCCAACCACTCTCCCAGTTCACGGTCCTTTGCGGCCAGCTCAAGAGCCTTGGCAAAAGCCGGTTCATCGGCATCTTCCCCATCCGGGCGAAAGCTCTGGAGAACAAATTTTGCGCGTTCCTTATCCATTGTTTTTTTGAATCGTTTCGGGTTTAAAATCCACGATGCGTGTCGGCATACTCGTCGGGCCGGAGGTCATTTTTTTACGGAGCTGCTCCTTTCCGCGTGAGATTCGAGACATCACGGTGCCAATCGGCACATCCAGGATCTCGGCGATTTCTTTATAAGAATGTTGCTGAAGGTAAAACAGGGTCAACGGAGCCCGGAATGTTTCGTCGAGTTCGCTCAGCAAAGTCACCGCTCTCTGGGCATCAAGCTTACGGCCGGATTCCTCCTCCTCGTGCGGCAATTCATGCTCCACCTCGCTGATTTCCATCTCAGGATGGCGTTGGGAGCGCCGAGCATTCCCAAGATGCTCACGATACAAGGTCGTGAAAAGCCACGTCTTGGCCTTCGATCGGTCCTTCAACTGATGACCCTTCTGGGCCCAGATCACAAAAGTCTGCTGAACCAAATCCGCCGCGCGGTCGGGATTCTTCGCCAGGGAAAAACCAAAGCGATAAAGCGCCTGATAATAGTGATCCACTAATTCTTCGAATTCATCCATCGGTTTGATTTTCTGACACTATGAGCTGACTGTCGCGTACTTATTCCCACGATTTCCCTTCTTTATTTTTCAGGCATCGCAGATTATCCAAGCGTTGTTATGAAAAGTTACTTTCTCCTCGCCTCCTTTGCCCTCGTCCAAACGACTCTCGCTGAATTCCGGCAGGAGAAAACTGAGTCCTCACTCAAGCTCTTCGACGGCGACACCCTCGTGACCGAATACCACACCGATCACCACCTCCCTTACCTCTATCCCCTCGTCGGCCCCACCGGCACCGGCCTCACCCGGAACTACCCCATGCAAAAGGACGTCACCGGAGAACAACCCGACCACCCCCATCACCGCTCCTTCTGGTTCACCCACGGCGATGTCAACGGCCACGACTTCTGGCACTCCAGGGACCATAATTCCAATATCGTGCACCAATCCTTCGGCCCCGCAGCGAAAGGTCAATTCACCGTCAACCTCGAATGGCAACACGACAAAGTGGTCCTTTTAAAAGAAATCCGCACCTACCACTTCACCCAAGAAAGCGCCGACGCCCTGCTCATTCAGGTCACTTCGGCTCTCACTGCCGTCACCGACGTCACTTTCGGCGACACCAAGGAAGGTTCCTTCGCCCTCCGAGTCTCCCCAACCCTCCGCCATGAGGGAGACGTCGCGAAAGGTCACATTGCCAACTCAGAAGGCCAAACCGACAAGGACGCCTGGGGAAAACGCGCCCGCTGGGTCACTTACTACGGTCCCGACACCGCCGGTGAAGCCGTCGCCATCACCATGATGGATCACCCCACCAATCACAACCACCCCACCTACTGGCACGCCCGCACTTACGGACTCCTCACCGCTAATCCCTTCGGCGAAAAAGGCTTCACCAAAAAAGGGAATGGCTCACACCTCCTAAAGAAAGGCCAGACCCTCACGCAGAAATACGCGCTCCTTCTTCAAGCCGGAGCCTTCGACAAAAGTTCCGTCGAATCCGCCTTCCAAGCATTTTCGAGGTAATGACAAGGAAGGGATCGCGCGCAAGTGACCCCTCCCGTCTCAAATAAATTCCAGCTTGGCACATTAAACGCGATGGAACTTAGAGAATCTCCGTTTTAAGGAGAGAATTGCGCACCAATGTCACCGAAAGAGGAAGAAACAGCAACCACCCCAAAACCCCGCCGCCGCTGGAAGCGCTGGGTCTTGGGACTCTTTGTCGTCAGCGCAATCTTCCTCGTCTGGGCCAACGGCCCCGGACTCCGATGGGCATTAAAAAAGGTCATCTTGCAACAACTCGTAGCGCAGAAGCTCACCGGCACCTTCGAAATCAAGGGCTCGGCCCTCTTTGGCGTCGCCATTCATAACCTCTCCCTCACCGGCGAGTCCAAGATCCAGCGCGTCGAGTCCAACCTCCTCCAAATCGATTGGTCAATCGCCTCACTCCTCGATAAAAAACTCGAAGGCCTCACCCTCGACAAGCTCCACCTTGTCATCGATCTCAAAGCACCAGAACTCCCAGCGAAGGCCGGAGAAGGAACTCTCGAAGAGCAAAAACCAAAGGCCCTCAATGACACCCTCGATCTCGTTCGCAGCATCATTCAACCCACCCAAATCACCCTCACCGACCTACGCCTCGAAGTGATCGACACCAAGACGATCACCCTCCAATCCCTCACTCACATCCCCGAGAGCACCACCTACGTCATCTCGGATATCAAAACGACCGACCCCCTCGATCGCCTCATCGACAATCCCAAGTCCAACCTCACTTGGGATGCCAACGGATTCGCCATCGATCAAGTCACCCTTCTTCCCAAACTCGCCCTCCGTGATCTGACCTTCCATCCCGGAAAGTCCGCCTCCGGCAACCTCCTCATCGACGGCAACAAAATTGCCCTCTCCTCAGATCTCGGCAAAGAACATCGCCTCCTCCTCGAATCTTCCGCCCTCCCCATCGCAACCCTCCTCGACCTCGCAAAACTCGATCTGGAAGCCTCGGGCATCATCACCGCCCTCGAAATCGACACCGCCAAAGGTCTCGTCACTTTTAAGGCCCGCGACCTCCAATATCAGGAACAAAAAATCGCCTCGGCTACCATCGAAGCGAGCACTCCCGAGCTCCTCTCACCCTTCGACCAAGCTGTCGAAATCAAAGTGGCCATCGACGACCGGCTCACTCTCGACGGCGAAGTAACGCCCTCAAAGGAAATCCTCGACTCCTCCGCCAACCTCGCCTTCACCCTCAACTGGCCGGACGTGCCTTCCATCCGCGGAGAGCTTGTCTACCACTCACGCGAGGCCCGCGTCAGCGCAAATACTCTCGAGGGACTCCGTGTCACCGCCCGCTATCTCATCGATTCGCAAACTTACCAAGCCGAAGCGCTGGCCAAGCTCAAGGACGCCGCCACCCTCGAAAAGCACCTCGCCGGACCTCTCGAATTCATCGCAAATGCCAAAGGCAACCTCAAGGAAGCCACCCACACCGGCACTCTCACTCTTGCCCACCTTAAGTTTCGCCAACCCGATCTTCCCGAAGCCAACACCGCAGGAGTGATCTCATGGGATTGGCCAAAAAGCGTGACCGTCCAGGAACTCAAAATGACCTCGCCCGAAGGCCAACTCAAAGCCCGCCTTGCTTGGCAGGACGACACCCTCGAAATTTTCCAACTCGACCTAAGCGATGACACCGACAAACTCCTCAAGGTCACTGGCAGCCTCCCCGCTCCTCTCAAAACGAAGTCGCTCGATGACCTCCTCGAGATCACCCAACCCATCTCCCTCAGCGTCAAATCGCAGCTTCTGGATTTCGAAAAACTCTCCTCTTTCGCACCCATCCCGAAGAATCTTTCCGGTAAGGTCATCGCCGACATCACCCTCAGCGGAACGATCGCCAACCCCACCCTGAATGGCTTTGCCAAGCTCAAGGGCTTCCTCATTAAGAACCAGCCGGATCTCCCGCCCGTCGACCTCGATTTAGACTTCGAAACAGAAAATCAGAAAATCCTTCTCACCGCCAGGGCCCGCGAACCCGGCGGCCCTCTCCTCGAGGTCACAGGCAACCTCCCCTTCCTCCCCCGTGCTTGGATCGAACGGAAAGAAAAGCCCGACAACTCACCCATCCAATTCGCACTCTTCTCGCCCGACCTCGACCTCAAGCGCGTCAAGCCCTTCGCCCCCGTCATCCGGAGTATTGACGGCACCCTGAAACTCAACGTCCAAGTGGCCGGCACCATCTCAGCTCCTGACCTCTCCGGCTCTGCCAGTGCTCGCATCAAGCGTATGCGTCTTACAAGGTCGCCAATCTCAGACTTCCGGGATTCCTCTTTCTCAGCCTCTTTCGTCGGTAAGAAAGTCATCATCAATCCGTCAAAAATCGAGGCCTCTGGAGGTACTGCGAACGTGCAAGGCACCATCGATTTCGCCGGAAAAGAGCCCCTCTTCGACATTAACCTCGATGGCAAATACTTCCTTCTCACCCGCAGTGCCGACTACACCTTCCGCGCTAATCCCGATCTTAGATTCTACGGCCCCCTCTCCGAGGCCACTCTTTCCGGAACCCTTCAACTTGTCGAAAGCCTCTTCTATAAGGACGTGGAAATTCTGCCCTTCGGCATTCCTCGTAGCACTGATATCCCGCGGCCAAACCTGCCCTCTTTCTCGCAAAAACCCGCCCCAAAGTCTGCCACCCCATCCACCCCGGGAATCATGGACTGCAAGCTCGACATCGACGTCACGACCCGCGATCCCATTCTTATTCGCGGGAACCTCGCCAAAGGGGAAATCTCTGGAAAGGTCAAAGTCACCGGAACGATCCGCGACCCCAAAACCTCCGGCACCCTCAACTCAAAAGGCCTGACCGCCGACCTCCCCTTTAGTAAACTCAGCGTCGAGACCGGTATCGTCACCCTCCGCCAAAACGCACTCACCAATCCCTATATCAACCTCCGCGGCAGCTCGAAAATCGGACAATACAACGTGCAGATCTACCTCACCGGAGCGGTCCAAGATCCCAAGCTTGTTCTGACCTCGGATCCACCTCTCCCGGAGAGCGAAATCATGCTTCTTCTCGCCACCGGGTCCGCCTCGGCCCAGCTCGAAGACCAGCAAGTGGCTTCGCAAAAAGCCCTCCAATACCTTCTTGAAGGACTACGCCGCAAGAACGGCGATAAGGACAAAACACTCCTCCAACGCTTCCTCAAAAACTCCGACCAAATCGAACTTTCCCTCGGCGACACCAACCAGTACTCAGGCCGAAAATTTTCCTCGGCAACACTCGAGATTAACGATCAATGGGACTTCACGACCCAGATCAATGATCAGGGACAAACCCGCGCTCTCGTCGTTTTCTCAGTGCGCCTGCGCTAGCTCCCATGTCGCGATTTCCGGTCATCTTATTTCTGCTCCTATCCGCCTTTTCCCAGGCCGCGGACCTGGAGTTCGTGGGACTGCGCTCTTACACCGCCAAGGAACTCAAAGCCGCAATCGCAGGCCGCCTCGACTACATCGCAAAACGCGAAGCCACCGAATACCGTGCCGATGACGCCGCCTTCCTCATCGAGACTTTTCTTCACTCCCATGGACTCCCCGATGCCACCGTCTTCAGCGAGGTCTTGCCTGGAAACAAGATCCGCTTAACCGTCGATGAAAGGCTCTCGCAATTCCTCGGCCCGATCACAGTGACGGGCTTCGACGATGCCACAGCCCTTCAAGATCAATTCAAAGCACCTTTTCCCGAGTCGGGAAAGCGACGAGCCTTCGACGCCGAAGCCATCGAACCCGGCCTCGCCCGGGTCCGAGACCTCCTTCACGCCGACGGCTACTGGGAGGGCTCCGCCTCCTCGCTCCAAGGCTCCCGGAATGCCCAAGGCGAGATCCCCTTCACCCTTACCATCACCACCGGCCCCCTCTTCACCCTGGCCCGCCCCATCCTGGCAACACCCGTTCCTGCCGACCCAAAACTTCGCGAACTGCTAGAGGCCGAGACCGGGGAAAAGGCGACGGCCGAAGCCATCGTCGCCATCCGCAAAACGATCTCGGAAAGCTATCGTCGTATGGGCTATGCCGACATCTCACTCATCATGATCAAGGGGACCAAGGGGACCAAGGGCACAACTCTCGCCCTTTCCTTCACCCTCTCTCCCGGCAAAAAATTCACTGTCCGCTCGTTTAATACCGAAGGCCTTTCCAAGACGCATCCCAAGCGCATCCAAAATCGCTTCACCGGCATCGTCGGAAACAACTACGACGAAAATTTCATTAACGAAGAGATCAAAAAACTCCTCTCCACGGGGGCTTTTGAAAGCATCCGCCTCGAATCCCAAGAAGTGAATGAAACCGAACTCGATCTCACCCTTCACCTCACCGACGGAAAAGCGCGCGGTTATTCCTTCGCCCTCGGATATGGCTCGATTGAAGGCTACGTCCTCGGAGCCCGCTACTACGACCGCAACCTCGGGGGCCGCCTTTGGAACCTTTCCGCAGGTGCCGAAATCACCTCCCTTGGTGGCCTCGGGGAAGTCACCCTTTCCAATCCCTTCTTCCTGAACCGCAACTATAATCTCGCCAACCGCGCTTACCTCCTCAGTCGGGATTTTAACAACTATCGTAAACTTCAGAGCGGCATCGGCACCGAGCTTTCATGGAGAAATGGCGAACGCTACAGCCTGACCTTGGGCCTTGAAGTCTCCTACACCGACGTTAGCAGTGCCATTCCGGCCGCGCTCATCGGGCCCAGTAGTTACCTTGTCAACCGGCTCAACTTCCGGCAATTCTACGACCGCCGGGACGACCCCGCCCTCCCCTCCGACGGCTGGTTCGCCCGCCTCGAAAGCTCCCTCGGCTTCGCCACCGGCGATGGCGGAATTGGCTTCTTTGAAAGCAAAGCACAAATCAGCTACTACGCCACTCTAGGCGAAAAGAGCGCCTGCGCCCTTGGCCTCCGCGGCGGCCTCATTCTCCCCACCGGCGATGACGAGAATCTCCCCATTGACTTGCGCCAATTTCTAGGAGGAGCCAATACCATCCGCTCATTTCCCGAACTGGAAATGGGAACCTCCTTCCGGGGCAATGCGCTCGGCGGAACCGCTTGGTGGGTCGCCAATGCCGAATACACCCGCACTCTGATCGGACCCGTCCGCGGCTTGGCTTTCTTCGATGCCGCCTCGCTTGATGCGGGAGTCGAACTCGCGGTGGGAGTGGGCGTGAGGGTGAACCTCCCCGTCGGCCCGATCCGACTGGAGTATGGCCGCTCACTTTCGCAGGACAGCGGAGAACCCGTCGGTGCCTTCCACTTCGCCATCGGCACCACCTTTTAAGGACACCACGCTTCCCCCTTGTTTCTTTCCTCCGTTACGTCATCTTTCAGTCATGGTTATTCCAGCTTCCGATCAGCAACTCATCGATCAGTGGAAGAACGAGCCCGCTCCGCTCCTTCCACTCTTGCACGCATTCCACGATCGCGACGGCTACTTGTCTGATGACGCTCTTCGTGCTGTTTCCGAGGGACTCAAGACTTCACTCGCCGATCTCTACGGAACCGTCACCTTCTACCACCACTTTTCCCGCACCCCCGGTGGCCTGGAAGCGCCCCGCGTTTGCACCGGAAACATCTGCAGCCTTCGCGGTGGAAATGAAATCCTCGAAACCCTGAAAGCCCAGGGGCAGGCAGCCACCGCAATGCCGTGCTCCGGCCGCTGCGATGCCCCCACCCCCGTCCTCACCGGCCATATCACTCTCGCCGGCCAAACCGCCGCAGATCTCAAGCCCACCCCTTCTCCACTCCCACCCGTGAACCCCGGTGGCATCGAAGAAGCCCTTTTCACCAACCTCCGCAAGGAAGGTCACAACACCATCACCGGCTATCAGGCCAATGGCGGATTCTCCGCGCTCAAAATAGCCCTCCAAGACGATCCCACCAAGGTCATCGAAACCATCACCGCCTCCAAGCTCGCCGGCCGTGGAGGAGCCGGTTTTCCCACCGGCATCAAGTGGAAGGCCGTCGCAGAATGCGACCGACACCCCAAGTCCATCGTCTGTAATGCCGACGAAGGCGAACCGGGGTGCTTTAAAGATCGCGCCCTCATGGATTACGATCCTTTCGCAATGATCGAAGGTATGGTCATCGCTGGTTTCGCCACCGGCGCGCCCCGCGGCTTCATCTATCTCCGCTACGAGTATCCCGAGACCAATGCCCTCCTCGAGCAATGCCTCGCTGAAGCTCGCGAAGCCGGACTCCTCGGCAATAACATCCTCGGATCAGGATTCGAATTCCACCTCTACGTCCGCCGCGGAGCCGGGGCCTACATTTGCGGAGAAGAAGGATCCCTCCTCAACTCGCTCGAGGGCAAGCATCCCTTCCCTCGCAACAAGCCACCCTTTCCTGTCACCCACGGATTCGAGGACAAGCCCACCGCCGTCAACAACGTCGAGACCCTTTGCGCCGTTCCCCACATCATCACCAAAGGTGCCGAGTGGTATCAATCGCTCGGTATTGGCGAACACACCGGCACGAAGCTCATCTCGCTTTCCGGCGACATCAAGCGCCCCGGCAACTACGAGATCCCCATTGGCCTCCCTCTCAAAACCCTGCTCTACGATTGGGCCGGGGGACCGCAGGACGGCCGCACCATCCAAGCTGTCACGATGGCCGGGCTCTCCGGCGGATTTCTCGGTCACCAGATTCTCGATGGCCTCACCCTCGATGACCCTTGCATCCGCTCCCACGGCTCCTTCCTTGGCGCTGGCGGCATCATGGTCTTCGACGACAGTCGCGATATGGTCAAAGCGGCTCACGACGCCATGGCCTTTTTCGCCCACGAATCTTGCGGCAAATGCTTTCCCTGCCGCATCGGAACCCAACGACTCACCGAGAGGCTCAACGGCGACGCCAAAACGCTCAGCGCCGAAGACTGGACGGCCGAAGTCACCGACATCAACGAAGCGATGAAAGCGACCTCCGCCTGCGGACTCGGCATGGCCGCCCCGAATGTCACCGAATCGCTCATCAAGTATTTCCCGGAGCAAGTCGAAGCCGCAACCTGGTCCTAGTCATGGACCGCCCGAAGCAGGTGACCGCCGCCGCATTCGGCCTCTTCTTCACGGGTCTTCTCCTCCTCGCCTTTCTCACCATCCGTCTTTTGATGCGACCAAACGCGCGCGGTTTCTTCGATGACGGCCCCCGAACCGCCTGCTGAAGCGCTTTGGAATCGGTCTATTTCTTTCGGTCTTCCAAGGCTTTCTTTTGCAGTTTTTTTCAATGAAAAAATCTCATTAAACTTTTGCTATCCATAGAGGGATTTTTTTGGACTAATGGGGGCGAACGGAAAATTAATCCAGTCCGTTTTTCAATGCGCCCCGGTCGGTCCTCCTTTTTCGCAGGCAGTTCGTCCGGGGCGCCCTTTTTTAAAAAGAAGCCAGATCTCTGAAGTGGCCGGGGGATAGTGATCGCAATTTTAACGATCTTATGGCGCGAACGCTCACCTCGGCTTCTTAAAAATCTTCTCCACCTGATCCATGTAGTCCTGCAGTGGATCGTCACGCAGCGCGGAACCACGGCGCAGGTTTCCCTTCACCCGCAGATAGTCTTCAAACTCGCCACTCTCCTCCTTAACGCTGGAAAGATGATACCAATTGAGTAGGTCGACGAGTTGATGGTGCCGCTCCACCTCAGCGGTTCGAAAACTCTGCAAATTCCCCAGCATTGTATCGATCTCCTCCGTCTTCCCTTCTGCCAAATTCGAGAGGATGGCAAGATAGCCTCCAATCGCGGGCCGGTAAGTTGGAAAACAACGGAAACTCAAATGTGCGAGGAGATCCGAAGTGGGCCGAACCGCTTCCGAGCGCTCTTCCTGACTCTCGAGATCGGCGACCTGCTTCCACGAATCGAGACCGAGACGCACCGATCGTCCTTTGGCATCCTTGAGATACAACTCGAGGATATTCACCAACTTCTTATCGGTCTCGGGAATCGTCATTGCCTCAGTAAGCTTCTTCTCTGACAGCGCGGCCACCTGCAGCATCCACCATCGATCCAAGCCCTTCTTGCCAAGATTTACCTGTGGAAAATGACTCCGGAGAAGAGTCATCTGCTCCCCCTCGAAAGTCGCCACTCTATTCAAAAACTCTGACAAAGACTGAGTTCCCTGATTTTGCGAAAGCAGAGCCATCACCAAGGCTCCAGAGGACGCCCTGAACAGTTCACGACTGAGGACATCGAGCGCGTCCACCTTGGTTTGATCCACCATTTTGGCGACCTCCATCCATCCTCCGCTTTCCATTAAAGAGAGATACATGCGGCGATCCCCCCTGTTCTTTCTCCAAAGAAGAGCCTCCCCGATCCCGTCAACCAACCAAGGCCGGATCTCCACTCTGTCGGAGGATTGCTCCGGCGGCAGCGCACGCAGGCTCCGCTCAATCAAGAGCATTTCCAAAATTACCTTATCCAGTTTCTTCCGATCAAAGGAATTCCCACGGCCAAGTCTGAGATCGATCTGCAGAAGATACTTGGAATCACCTCCTTCGGGTTTGAGAAATTGTTGACCGATCCGCGATGACTGGCCTTCCACCGCCGGGTAAAGCTTGAGAAAAATAGGGAACGCCTTCCCCGGGAGCTCTCCCACAAGTTGATCAAGATCGCGGATGATGATATCGGCATCCTGCACCATCGCGACCCGCAGACTCGAAGCACCCCCGTAGATTTTCAGGCGTCCCCCGATCGTAGCGGTGGAATTCTCCTGAGCTCCCAGCCAAGTGGGAAGAAGACAAATCAGAGCGAGAACTGCTTTCATGAGACCCGCACTATCCCTATTTGGCCGCCCCGACACAAGCGAATTGAACCTCTGAGGATAGGCCTTGGCCACTGAAATTAATCAAAAAACCATTTTGCTATTGCCAGACTCAGAATCTCCTTCTAGTTTCCGCCCGCCGCTCGGCTAGCTCAGGGGTAGAGCACTACATTGACATTGTAGGGGTCGCTGGTTCAAATCCAGCGTCGAGTACCATCTATTTCCCCACATAAAACGCTGTATCTGTAAGGGTTACAGCGTTTTTTCTTGGTTTCAAATAAAGCTATTATTGCGGGAAAATGCCCCTAAATGCACGTTTTAGCAGCATCTATTGCGGGAAGTGTCGCGGGAAGTTTTTGAAGCCAAGACTTTGGGGATTTCTCAACGCTCGACTTAAAATACGACAGGATGACTCCGATTGTCAGAAATCTCCCCCAAGACGAGTTCAATGAATGAATCAAACGAGTTGATTGGAAAGAAGGGCCGCCTCAAAAAATTATTTACTGAAAAATCAATTGCACCTCACTGGGTTATCGAAATTATGAGCAAGCGAGTATTCTTTAGAGCTTTGCTTGCGAGGCATCACCGTCAGCCTAGAGACGATGAAGGTCGTGAATGTCTTCCAAAGTTGGAAATTGATTAAGATTCTCAAACTTTTAGACTCCCACAAAGCTCTGCTGCTTTTAACCTAAACGTTAATTTTTCTTTGAAAATCTCTCTAACCGAGCTTCATTGCGGTGTATGTCACACCGTTGCCGCACTCAGTTTGGAAGAGAACAAGGATCTGGAAGACTTTCTTTTGGGGCTCCAACAATCGAATTCAAGGGCTTTCAAAAGCCTGCAAACAGCGATGGCCACGATCTCTTCCGTTCCCAGTTATCGGAACGACCGTAAATTCAAGCAAGTGAAGGGATTCAAGGGCCTCTTTGAGATCAAGATCCCGGGTATCCGCCTCTATTGCTTTCAGGAGACCATAGACGAACTCCCTCAGCCAAATCTCATCATCGCCGCCTATGGGCGGACGAAGCCGAAAGACAAACAGCAGCGTGCGGACATCCACCACGCTGACAAAATCCGGAAGGATTATCAGAATCTCAAAACCCAAGATTCTGAAATCGACTACAAAACCCTACCAGAAAATGAAAATTAAGATCACCACAGGCGCGGCAAGTCCATTGCAAGAAGCCTTTAATGCCCCCCTGGACTTTGAGCAGCGTATCGAGAGAGAA
>JBLIDI010000072.1:0-15827 GCA_047634075.1 Akkermansiaceae bacterium | reverse complement strand
TCCACCATTGAATGTTAGCCATGACGTTCGGATCTTCTTCGACCCCCGATCTCAAATCGGGGACCGCGTCTTTCAGAAGACTAAGACCAAGAAATAAAAGGCCAAACCCGAGAACAAACTCACCAAATGACTTCCACTTTCCTTTTGCCACAAAGAAGAGAGGGAAGCCCACCCCGATGATTGGAATGGCGATCTTCGCGATACTAAACTTACCAACGGTGGCAATAATCCAGGCGGTGAGAGTGGTGCCCAGGTTCGCTCCCATGATAACTCCGATCGATTCGACGAGAGTCAAGAGGCCGACGTTCACGAAAGAAACGACCAAAACGGTCGTTGCCGAAGAAGATTGCACCAAACCGGTGGTTACCAGACCGGTAAGCACGCCTTTAAAACGGTTGCCAGTGATGGAAGAGAGGGCAGCCCGCATCCGGGCACCGGCAAATTTTTGAACACCTTCGGACATGACTTTCATGCCAAAGAGAAATACGCCAAGAGCGCCTAGGATTCCCAAAATCGTAATCATTGTTTGTTTGCTTTTGTGTGTTTTACACTTCCCTCGGGAAGGTTCGATGACCTAAGACTAATCCAACTCAGATGTCAGGCATTTTCTGTGACGTTATCGTCACTCTAAAAGGGGTGATTCAAGCACGTTGGGAATCTGAATTTGGAGCGTTAAGGTAAGCTGAAGCGAGAGCGAATCCCATCAATCGCTTTAGTTAGAAAGGTTTTACAGCAGGGAAGGGTTCGCTTTTTTTGGGACTGGTGCTTGTTGTGGAGGGTCTTGGAAACTGAAATGGTGCTGTTGAGCAGGAAGAAGAGGCCCCTTGGAAAGGGGCCTTTGACCCAGAGTTTCAAGGGCAACATGGTGATCTCCCAGTTCATCGCTCCCAAAGAAACAAAAAGGACAACTTGGTAGAAAAAACCCAAGTGGCCGCGTCGGCATACCGCCATTTTTTATTCATCAAGGGCGCGCCATAGGCCGAAATGAATCCATATCTGCCATCTTCTCAATCGATGGCTCTATCGAGAGCACATTGCATTGGATGATATGAGGATGGCTTATTGGTGCCGATCCCATGCGCTCGATAATGCCCTCAACTGTCTTGCGACTATGGCAGGACCCGGAGGCGGATGTTTTTGAACTCAATGGGGGAGCCTTCAGATTCGAGGCAGATATAGCCGGTAGCGGGATCACAGTTTGTCCCGCCTGAGACTTCCTCGCCGTTCACCCAGAGGCGGACTTCACCGTTGATGGCGCGAATGTAGTAGTGGTTCCATTCGTTGATCCCTTTGGTGAGGCGCTTGGTGGGAAAGCTGCGTGTGCCATTAGGAGCGACGGGTGGAAAGGGTTTCATTTTGGCGGGGCCGGTGGGGAAGACGTCGCCGTGTGAAGTGAACCAATCGGAGGGTTCGCCTTTGCTTTTCTCCCAGTTGGTTTCGTAGCCGAGATCGAGGACTTGGACTTCGATACCATCGGGCAGGCGGCCCTTGCCGGCGGCGAGCTTTTCGATGGAGGCCTGGCTGGCCCAAGCGAAGACTCCGGAGTTTCCAGCGTTCTTCTTGTGCATCCATTCGCACACCATTTCAAAGTTCTCAATGGGTTCCTTCATGCGGATGACGCCGACTGGGCTGCCGGTGCAGGAGGCGTGACCGCCCTCCCAAGTCCAGGTTTCCAGATCGCAGTTGACGTTGACGAAGTCGTCGCCGGTGATCTCCTGCCAGCCTTGGCCAGTGCCGTCGATGAAAGCTTTTTTTAGTTCGGGGGATTCTTTGCGATCGGTGGCCTTTTCATCAGAGAAGCTTTGCGCCGCAAAGATGCTGAGACCGAGAAATGACACCCCAAAGAGGGCTTTCGTTGGAAAAGTTTTTAGAATCATGATCTTGCAATACGGAGTCAGGATCGCATTCTTGCCGGAAACCTCGACAAAACCGCTAACCATTATGAATGATCAATCCCAAAATATTAGCCGACGAAAGTTCGTCGGCCTCGGTCTCGCCTCGGCACTTGCTCCATCAGCGAGCCGGGGGCAGTCGCCTAATTCCAAACTCAACATGGGAATCATTGGTTCAGGTGGGCGGGGTGGTGCCAATCTGAACGGGGTGAAGGGTGAGAACATTCACACACTCTGCGATATTAACCGGAAGACGCTGGCGGCAGTGCAGGGCCGATTCAAAGGCGCGAAGACGACGACGGACTGGCGTGAGGTGGTGAGCAACCCCGAGATCGATGCGGTGGTCATTAGCACAGCGGATCATCATCATGCTCCGGCTGCGATTGCGGCGATGAAGGCGGGTAAGCATGTTTATTGCGAGAAGCCGCTGGCCCACACGGTGCAGGAGGCGCGCTGGATGCAGGAAGTCTATGCCGGGCAAAAGGGTAAGATCGCGACCCAGATGGGAACGCAAATTCATGCAACCGGGAATTATCGTCGGGCGGTGGAGTTGATCCAAGCGGGGGCGATTGGCCGGGTGAAGGAAGCGCACGTGTGGTGTAGCCGGAGTATTACTGAAGTGGGCAAGGCGGTGCTCGAGGCTCAGCCGGTGCCAGATTATTTTGACTGGGATGTCTGGCTGGGGCCGGCCGCAGATCGGGCCTATAACGAGGGATATTGGAAGGGTGGCAATTTGAATTGGAACCGCCGATGGGAGTTTGGCAATGGTGTCCCCGGAGACATGGGGAGCCATTTGATTGATTTAGCATGGTGGGCTCTGGAGCTGCGCCATCCAACCCGGATCTCTTCTCAAGGCCCGGCGCCCGATTCGATTGGGGCAGCTCCTTGGCAAGAGATCACGTGGGAGCATCCTAATGATGTGAAGGTGGTTTGGTATCACGGACCGGAGGGCATGAAGCGCCGCAGTGAGGTGCTGCAGCCGTTGGTTGGCGACGATACCGTAATCAATAAATGGGGAATCGGAGTGGCCTTTGTGGGTGAGAAAGGAGTCTTGGTTTCCGATTACGGAAAAAATGTTTTGAGCCCCTCGGATCAGTTCAAGAATTACCAGTTGCCCGAGCAAACCATCGCTCCGTCAGCGGGACACTACAACGAGTGGTTAAAGGCTTGCCGCGGGGAAGGGAAGACCCTCTGTAACTTCGATTACTCCGGGTGTCTCGTTGAGCACAATCTCCTTGGAAATGTCGCGCATCGTGCTGGGAACGCGCTGGATTGGGATGCTGCGAAGTTTGAAATCACAAACGATGAAGCCGCGAACAAGCTCCTTACGAAAGAGTATCGCAAGGGGTGGGAGATCAAGGTCTAGGATCTGAGCCTAGTCGAGGTGACGTTGCCAAAAGAGGTCGTTGGCCACGAGGTCGGCGGCCAGCGTTTCCCATGGATCGTGGATCGGTCCCGGAGAAGCGAAGCCGAGTCGCAGGGAGACGGTGCGGCTTGAGGGGTCTGGCAGGATTTGCATCGATCCGCCGTGATGGGCCCACTCTAGGAAGGAAGCGGTGACCTGAAGGCTGCGATTTTTGTCAGGTCCATCCGAGAAGCTTGGTGAGAGCAGGGGCTGCAGGCCATGCTGCAAGGCGAGAGTCGAGACGGACAGTTCAATGCCGTGCTCGGTTTCCCCGGCTCTGATAAGGTCGGCCTGTGAAAGAATCGCTCCCAGTCCTTCAAAGAGACGCTGAGTGATCGGCGCGACGAGGTCAGCGGGGCCGGGCCAGGCGATGCTCTTGTGCTCTGTCTCGGTCCACTGAAAGCGGCTGTCCGTTTCGCAAACTGTTTGGACAATACTTGCCGCCGAAACAAGATTGGATTCATCCAGTGGTGCGGAGTTCGCGAGGGTGGTGGGAAGGAGAGCGTGAGCGACTTCCAGAAAATGGCGGTGGTGATGGTAAACCTCGGACCAATTTGGATTGCCTTGGGCTGGAAGTGCGCCGGGGTTTCCCGGTTGGTCGGCGAGCTGCACGAGTGCTTGGAGGGCGCGGGAGCTGTGACGGAGTCCAGAGTTTTGGAAGACGGCGAGGGCGGCCAGGGAATGAATTCGTTCAGTGGCGGCGAGATCTTGAAGGCTGGTCAATTTCTGCCGAACGAGCTCGTTCCGCTCGCTTTGAAGTTGGTAAAGCTCGACCGCGCGGGTGAGCGTGACCTCTAGGTCGGGCACTTCCCAGGGCTTGGTGATATAGCGATAGACGCCTCCTTTGTTCACCGAATCGATGGCGGCATCGACTTCTGCGTAAGCAGTGGAGAGGATGCGGATGACCCCCGGTTTGAGCAAGGCAGCTTTTTGGAGAAACTCGGTTCCGGTTTCATTGGGCATCCGTTGGTCCGTGACAATGACTCCAATTTCGTTGATGGATTCTTGAAAAACCCTGAAGCCTTCAATCCCGTCTTCAGCAAGGAGAATGTTAAATTGTCGTCGGAATAGGCGCTTGAAATGTTTCCTCGTTTTCTCTTCGTCATCCACAAAGAGAATGGTGGGAAGGGTGTTGGTGGGATCTTGTGGAGGCAGTATGCTCATGCTGTCTTAGGTAGGAGAGTAGTGGTTTCGAAATAATAGAGAAACCTTTTATGAGGTTTCATTCTCGATTAGTCAGCCGACGAATCGTCGGATTGATGAGGGGGAGGGAAATAGATTATAAAAGTGGAGCCATGACCGAGCTCGCTTTCGACATGGATCCGTCCGCGGTGCCCCTCGATAATTTTCAGGGTGAGGCTCAGACCCAGGCCCATGCCATCTCCGACGTCGCGAGTGGTGAAGAAGGGGTCAAAGACCTTGGCTTGGTTTTCGGGGGTGATCCCGACGCCGTTGTCTTCCAACTGGACTTGGATGCTTCCGCCTTCTGATTCTTGGGCAGTGAGCTTGATGACGGGATCATCGCGATGAGCGGTGGCCCGTAAGGCGTTTTGAATTAGGTTTACGAAAGCTTGGCAAAGCTGGTTGTCGTTTCCTTCCAGCTGGATCTCTTCCGGAATTTCAGAGGTGAAATTAATGCCGTTGAGGTCACTGGCCAAGAGGCGGCAGGTGTTCGCGACAACCTTATGGAGAGACAAGACATGGCGGGTGGTTTCATCTCCCCGGGTGAAGGCGCGGAGGTCGGTGACGATGTTGATGACGCGTTCAACGCCATCCTCGAGGTCGATCAAGACGTCGTCGTAGTCCTCTTTCTCATCCGCGGGAATGAGGCTAGAGTAAGTTTTAAGAATGTGAATGGAGGTCTTCGCGTAGTTGAGGGGATTGTTGATCTCGTGGATAATCCCGGCGCTCATGCGGCCAAGGGAGGAGAGTTTTTCGGCACGGACCAATTCCTCTTCGTTTTCCTGGAGTTGCTCGAGGGCCTGGGAGAGGTCTTTGTTGCTGACCGAGAGATCGCGCTCGTAGTTTACGGTGAGGAGCAGGTTGTTAATGCGGGCCTTGAGCTCAATCGATGAGAAGGGCTTGGTGAGGAAGTCGTTGACGCCGGCGCGGATGGCTTCGAGCCGTGGGGCATCCCCGGCATGAGCAGTGACGAGGACGATAGGTATGCGAGCGGTGGGAGGATGCTCCCGGAGGAGTCGGCAGACTTCCATGCCATCCATTTCCGGCATCATGAGATCGAGGACGATGAGATCGGGAATGTGTTGCTTTGCGAGTTCCCATCCTTGTCTGCCATCGGCGGCTTGGAGGAGATGATAATCCTCGAGCTGGGAGGCGATGTAACTTCGCATGCCGGATTCGTCATCGACGATCAAGATGGACGCGCGTGCGCTGGCCGTCCGGGTGGCGGTATTACGTCCGGAGGCCTGCGCGGTTTGATGTTGCCCGGGGCTGGCGGCGGCAAGGCGGGCCTTGTCGTGGAGCTTGTCGAATTCGTCGGCCTCCGCGGCCGGGAGGACTTCGACTACTCCGGAGTCCTCTTGCTCTGCGATTCGGATGGGAAAGCGGAGTTCGAAGGTGGTTCCTTCTCCGGGTGCGGACTTCACCGCGATTTCGCCATCGAGATTTTCAGTGAGGCTCTTGACGAGGGCGAGACCAATTCCGGTTCCGCGCGCTTTCCTCTTCGAGGAGCCATCAGCTTGCCAAAATCGTTCGAAAATCCGAGCGAGTTCTTCTTCGTTCATGCCCTTGCCGGTGTCGCTGACGGTGAGAGTGAAGTGGCCTTCCTCCTCAGACAGTCCAAGGAAGACCTTACCTCCGGCGGGAGTGAATTTCAGGGCATTGATACTGAGGTTCAGGATGATTTTCTCGAGCTGATCCCGATCGTAGAAAAGGACGGGGTGCTTGGGGAGATTGCTTTCCACTTGGAGCGCAATTTTCTGAGTTTCGGCCATCGGCCGGAGACTGGTGCCGAGCTGGCCGAGGAATTCTGGGAGGTTAATATTCTCGGGTCGTAGCGGAACGTCACCGGTATCGAGGCGGACGAGATCGAGGAGATCGTTGATGAGGCGAAGCAGTCTGAAGCCGTTTTCGGAGAGGGTTTCCAGGGTGTCACGGACTTTAGGATCCGCCTGGAGAGTGGGCATGTTTTTGAGGTTTTCCACGGGACCCAAGATGAGAGTGAGTGGTGTCCGAAGTTCGTGACTGATGTTGGCGAAGAAGCGGGTCTTGGCTTCATCGAGCGCCTTGAGTTTGGCGTTGTTTTCTTCGAGGGCTTTTTGGTTGGTGTCCAATTCACTCCGCAAAACGAACTCACGAAACCGGAGTTGGTTGTAGAAGTAGGTGCCAGCGCATGTGAAGACGGCGGTCACTCCGATAAAGTAGGCGTTGTTGAATAAGACCGAGGGCCTACCCGGGAGAAAGCTAATGACCGCGATGTAGCCGAGGAGACAGATGCAGGCGTTAATGACACTGTCGGAAAAACGCCATCGGAGGATGAGGCTCGCACCGACCAAGACGAGATTGAGCCCTGCGTAGTAGGGTGATTCGCCATCGCCGGTATAGCAGATCATCCACCCGATCGCGACCATCGGTAGAGAGACCACCCAGTGGCCAACGAGTCTAACCATCTTCGGCGAATCGCTCAGAGCAAGGGGGATGAACCCAAGAAGGAGGAGGCCAAACGTGATGACCCGATTGAGAAAGAACGGAAGCTGGTGATCTGGGTAGACGAGGAAATCGAGAATCGTACCGAGGACCATGAAGGTCCCCCCGAAAAAGATGCCCCGCCGGAAGTGGACGGAACGAATACGAACTTCGCTTTCTTCAAATTGCGGCCAAAGTTCTTTGCTTTGAGGACTGGAATCTCTCTGTCTCACACTCGGATCAAGCTGGGTTTCTCAACTTCGAGGAAGAGGTTCACTCCGGTCGTATCAGCTAGGACGGAAGCGGCCTCAGGGCGGATGGTTTGCGGAACGAGGTCTCTCATTTCGTCTTCGTTGCGGTAAACGAGATTCCATTCGAGAAGATATTCCATCCAGCCAATGCTGGGGTTAGTTGATGATACGTTGGTGACCACGACCTTGCCTCCGGGGCGGACGAGCTTGAAGAAGACATCGGTCAGGCGGCGGCAAACCCTCTGCGAAAGGTAGTCGAATAAACCGGCACAGTAGACCAGATCGTAGCCGTCCCAGTCCATGTCGGCGTCGCCGGTGTTGGCTTGTTTGAGGAGCTGATGAACGGAGCGCTTGATCAGGTGAACTTCAGTGTCCCGTCCGTATTTGTTTTTGAGTTCCTCGAGAGATTCTCCCGTGAAGCGAAGGGTTTCATCATTGAAGTCGAGAAGGGTGAACTCACAGCGGCTGCTCAATTCAGAAGAGCGCATAAAGGACTGGATTTCGTGAGCAGGCCCACACCCTAGGTTGAGGATTCGGGCTTTGCGGTTTCCGCTTTTTTCAGCGGCTTCGGCGAGGATCGTCTTAAGGTAGGTAATGCGGTTGCGGTGCGCTTCCACGGGTGCCGTCTTAAGAAGGGCGCAGTTGATTGACTTGGCAAAGAGCGAGGCGCCCTCGTAGGGAGAGCGCAGCATCATGTTGACCATTTCGTAGTCACCCGCGTATCCCAGCGGCTTGTAGAAGGTCCGGTAAGCGAAAGGGGAGCACAGAACCAGTGGATGAATCTGTCGGCGAACGTAGAACTTGTGGGCGGCCTGGTTTTCCCTTGGGATACTCCGGGCGGAAATCTCGAAGTTTTCCATGGCTTCGTGGACCTGCTCAGCGAGCTGTCCCTCCAAGCTTCTGAGGGTATTTTCCTCTAGTTCCTGCTGTTCGCCGGTGGTCGATGTGCGCAGGCCGAGATCGGCATGTTCCATCCAGCGCTGCAAGCCCACGAGTAGGCTTTGTAAATCCGCGGTGATCATTTTGAACTCCGGATCGACTTGGTTCGCGGTTTTCCACTCGTTCAGGAAGGAGGAGAACTGCCGGTCAAGTGGGAGGGTGCCCTCGCGATCTGAGAGGAAGTCGATATCCAACCAGGCATCACTCAGGGTGACTTCACAAATCAGAAGAATGCCGGTGTTGACCAAATTCGAAACAATGGCATCGCCGGAGTATACCACGCGGTCATCGAGACGAATCTGAAATCCGTGCATGACCTCCGAGAGTTGCAGGAGACTGAAGGGATTGTAGACCTCAAATGTCGCGGAGTATCTTCTGAGGCGCAAAACATTGGCCGTGATCTGTTGACCTTGGCTGTTTTTACACGCGACGGTGGTGTTTAAATTGGTCAGGTTTGGGGACATTTTAGCAGAACGTGACTTAAAACCTTAATAGCGAAAAATGCAATTGCAATACGCATAGGTTAAGATAAGGTTAAACCTTAGGTAAATTTATTATGTTAAGCGAAATTTTAGTTTCCGATGGCCGGTTTGACCGAAAAGGAGATCACGTCGTCGATCGGGACGGTCGGGACATCCTCATGATTGCTCGTAATGAGGGGTTTATGGTGAATAGTGTGGCAGAACGTCTTGGGATGACAGTCCGTGATTTCGAGGTTGCACTCGACCGGGTGGTCGGAATGAACCCGAAAAACTTCTTCCGCCAATATCGTGCCGTTCTCGCGCGCCGGATGATTTCGGAGGGCCAAGACCTCCACGATATCGCGAAAAGCCTTGGTTTTCGCCATTACTCCCACTTTTCGACCGAAATAAAGGGGTATTACGGAATCCCACCTCTTCGGCTCAAAAAGCTCATTTACAAGCGGTGCGGGGATCAAATCGAGAATCGTTGACCCGATCAACTTGATGGGTCCAATTTTCAAATTGGACCTTATTTGAGCGCCAATGATAATTGAGCGCTAATAGATTGCAATTGCGCGACAGAAGAAAGGCGAATCAAAGGGTATCAAGGGGCATGCATAAAGCGCCTCCTCTCCAGACTCGGATTTCCGGATATGGGAAACGACTTTCAGCTTCCTTCGTGGTCGCGGTGCTCGGAACGGGTGCAGTGTGCGGTGCGTTGGCCCTGATCATCCATGCTCATCAGGTTTTCGCGGAGCCCCCCGTTCATCCTGAAAATCTTACGATGCATTATGTCGCGCCGGCGAAGAAAGTAAAATCGCAGGTCGATTCCGCGCCCCTCCGACTCATCACCACCCCATCCGGACCTGCCTTCGCGCTGTTCCAGCCTCCGGTTCCTTCAGATAATCCTCCCAAATTCGTCGAGGTCCCTCTGACACCAGAGGTTCCTTCAGATCTACTCGTGCTCGAGGAATTGGATTCCGAAAATCCCTTTGAGGTGAAGGCCAAGCCGCCCGAGCCCAAGAAGACCCCGAAATCGACAGCGGTGGCAAAAAACACCATTCCAATGAAGCGGAGCGGTCCAAGCCAAGCCGAATTGGCACAACGCGAAGCGCAACGGCGTGCAAGTTTGGCTAAAAAGATCACCCAGCAGGCCTCGGTCCTCTCCCGGGGAACCCCGAGCTACCCGAGAAGCGCAAGAACCAAAGGGCTCCAAGGCCAAGTTGTCGTAACGGTCACGGTGGGGATCTCAGGGAAAGTTTCAAGTTGCCAGATTTCGAAAAGTAGTGGGCATTCCTCTCTTGATCAATCTGCTGTCAGTGCGGCTCGCCGGTATCGCTTCCGGCCTGCTAAGAATGGACTCGGCCAGACCGTCAGTGTCAAAAAGGCCATTCCCTTCAACTTCCAGCTCAATAGCTAGAGCTGCCACGCTTAAGAGTCTTCGGACCCTCGGAAATTAAGACTCAACAAGACCCTTCTCAACACAAACTGCAATTGCGACTCAATCTCAATAAATCCTAATATGACTAAAAATACCGGTATCTTCACTCTGACCGCCGCCCTCGCGGTCGGCATGCTCTCCGCTCAGGACGCTATCGAAACCCTCGCAACCGTCAACGTCATCGGCAGCACCGAGGACCTTCTGGGGCTGACCGGCTCCGGCGCCTACCTCGAAGCTGAGGAATTTCAGAAGAAAGGAATCACCAACATTCAACAGATCCTCCGCCGGGTCCCCGGCGTCTATGTTCGGGAGGAAGACGGCTTTGGAAACTTTCCTAACATCTCCCTCCGTGGCGGTGACGGCACTCGTTCTGAAAAAGTGACCATCATGGAAGATGGCATTCTCACCGCCCCGGCACCCTATTCGGCACCTGCCGCCTATTACTTTCCCCGTGCCGGACGCATGGCAGGCATTGAAGTTCTCAAGGGATCCAGCCAAATTCAGTATGGACCGCAGACGACCGGTGGCGTCATTAACTTCCTCTCTACCGAGATTCCGGCCGAGGAAACCTTCTACACCCGGAACACCTACGGAACTTACAATACGATCCTCTCTCACAGCTACTACGGCAACACCGTGGACACTGCCAATGGCAAAGTGGGCTTCCTCTTCGAGCTTTTCCAACACTCCAGTGATGGTTTTCGAAACATCGACAGTGGCGGCGGTCTCGACGGATCGGATGATACCGGCTTCACTCTGACCGAGCCCATGATCAAACTTTTCTGGGAGCCCAATACCGCCCTCCGTCAGCGCGTGGAGTTTAAATATGGCTTCTCTAATTTTGATTCCAATGAGACCTATATCGGGCTCACCGAGGAAGACGTTCGGAGTAATCCTGATCGCCGTTATGCCGGAACCCGTTTCGACAACATGGCTTCCGAACAGCACCGGACTTACCTGAAATACCGCATCGAGCCAACCGATAGCTTGAGCCTCGAGTTCGCCGGTTATTATAACGAGTTCACCCGTAACTGGGCCAAGGTTGACGATATCGTGGGCGGCGCAAACTCCGTCCGTGGAGCACTCGCAACCGGCAACGGCCTCGATATTCTCCAAATGCGCGGACCTGGCTCTCTTGTCTTCCGTAACAACAACCGCGATTACACCGCCTATGGTTATCAGATGACCGGCGACTACGCATTCGCGACTGGGCAGGTAGAACACACCCTCAAATTTGGAGCGCGTTACCATCGCGATGATGTCAGCCGATTCCAAAACGACGAAGAGATCGTTCTCGGTGCTACCGGTAATATCACCGATCGCATCGTGGGCGCTCCGGGAACCCAAGGCAATCGTGCCCAAGATACCGACGCTCTCGCGCTTTGGTTGCAAGACGAACTCTCGATCGGGAATCTTACCCTGAGCCCAGGCGCCCGCTTCGAGCATGTCGATCAGTCCTTCGTTGATCTCAATAACAACCAATCTGGTTCCAATACCTTCGACCTCTTTACCCCGGGAATCGGTTTTAACTACAAGTTCGATAATTCATCGGTCATTTACGGCGGAGTCCACCGCGGCGTTTCCATTCCCGGACCCCGTTCGGCATCCCAAAACGGAGTTGAGGAAGAGGAATCTACTGGATACGAGGTCGGTTACCGCTACCAGAGTCCCAAGCTGAGCTATGACGTTGCGGCCTTCTTCACCGATTTTGAGAACCTGATCGCAACAGATGCCGGTCTTGGTGTTCTTGACAATTCTCAGAACGTTGGTGAGGCCGAAGTCTTCGGCCTCGAAGCGCAGATTTCCTACGATCCCTTCGCTGATAACGGGAGTGAACTCTCGATGCCGATGTATTTCACCGCGACTTGGACGGATGCCACTTTGACCTCCGCCATCACCGGAGGAGGCAGCGATGACATCTACGCCGGAGCTACCAATGGGGCCGACATTCCTTACGTCCCCGAGTGGCAGATCGCCACTGGCATCGGCCTCGCCCAGGGAGCTTGGAGCCTCAATCTCGATGCCACCTTCGTCAGCGAAGCCTTTGGCACCGCCCAGAATGTCGACTCACCCAGCGACGATACCGCCGGGGCCGGTTCACGAGCTGGCAAGATCGATGATCTCCTCCTCTTTGACTTCACCGGAACCTATGACGTGAATGAGAACGTCACCCTTCTTGCAGGGGTGAGCAACTTGTTCGATGAGCGGGCCATTGTCTCACGACTTGCCCGCGGACCACGAGCCAACATCGGACGGACCGCCTTCATCGGATTTGAAGCAAAGTTTTAATTCTTACAGGGCCTTCCTTCCGAAACCCGGGAGTCGCTTAGCGGCTCCCGGGTTTTTTCGTTCGACCCAAGGCCGCCTTAAATTGCTGCGCAATTTCGGTTCTTCCGAGCGGGCGATTCCAAATGGCAATTTCGTCAACCCAGCCGGAAAACGACTGCTTGCCCTCTTTTGCGAGTTCGTGACTCGGCTTGCCGAAGCGAACGTATTCTCCCTGCATGACACCCGGTTTGAGACTGCCAAAATCGGCGACTCGTCCGACCCTTTTGCCATCGACGTAGAGTTCCACTGCGGAGGGCCCCCAACTGGCGGCGACATGATGCCAGCGGTCATCGACAACGCTGAAGTTGGAGGAAAGGAGAATATCAAACTTACCGTTCTCAATGAAAAATTCGGCCTGTCCGGATCTCGCCAGGCGGGCGGGCATGATCGCCTCTTTCGGAAAGATCGCGGCATCATCAGGAGTCCTGCCAGCCAACCACAGGATTCCCTCCCGTTCTGATTCCTGCCGTCGTCGGATCCAGAAGGACACCCCTCCTTCCTCCCTTGAGACACCCCCGGGAATATCGATTTTGGTGATGACCGAGGTCAAGGGATCTCCCGACAGGTGAATCGCATGGTTGGCATCGGGAAATCCGTCAAAACGACCTTCACTGCCAATTCCGGGCTTTCCTGGGATGGCGTCATTTCCCCGATACCCCAAGATCCCTCCGACAATTTCGTTTTCCAAATTCTTCCCATCCGGGGTATCGAGCTGCCAGTATCCCGCCGACCCCCTTGAGCTTGACTTCGATCGCTCGTTCACCAACGGGCGACTGGCAAACGCCGCCGCCGCCTATCTAGGGACCGTAACTACCACCACGGCGAACGAGGATGTGCGCATCTTCGTCAATGGCCTTGCCCGCACCGATGCGAGTGACGACGAGCGCACCCATTACGGCGGGATCGCGTATCGCCTGACCTCGGGGGAGAGGGCGACGACCGCCATATCACGATGATCTTCCCGCTCACCGGCGTCCTGAAGGACGCGCCCGCTCTCTTCTTCCGTATCGAGGAGAATTAGGAAAAGCCCCTTTGATGTGACATTGAGTCTCTCGGTGCGAACCGGGAAGATTCAGGGAACAAAATATCAGTGGAAGTCGTCTGAATCTTCCTGAAAATTACCTCTCACCCCCGCTTCCCCTCCAAGTATTCCAATGAAACACCGCTCTTTGTTCCGTTTTTTATTCCTCCTCGCGCTTACTCCCAGCGCCGGGGCATTTTCGATCGATTTCGAAAATGACATCGTCGGAGCCACTCCGGACGGATGGGCTTTCGACGGAGATTCCTCGACCGTCCGCATCGCCACGACAGCTCCGAGTGGAGATCACCCGGGGGGCAATGCCATCCGCACGGACAACAGCGGTGCTTCCTATGCCGGCTTTTCCCTCCCTCCCTTGGCGATCACTTCCATTCAGGCTGATTTTCGGTGGGACTATGGCGGCACTCCAACTCTCGTTGTTTTTGCTTGGGATGATGCCGACAACGACGGCTTCCAGAGCGCTGAGAGAACAATCGGCTTTGGTCTCGATAATGACGGCCACTTCGAACTCAACAGCGAAGCGGGGGAAATCGCGAGCTCCACCAATTTCGTGGCTGATACCTGGTATCGGCTCACGATGACGTGGAGTGATGCCGATAGCTTCGGGAACCGCTTGGTCTCCGTCTCGGCATTGGACCTGACCAACCGCAACGATCTTGGCGTAGTCGCCAGCTCCACGATGTCCGATGCCGACTTTGGAGTTGCCCCCTCCGAGTGGGACGGCCTCGCCTTCCGGATGACCCGTGGCACAATTGACAATATCCAAACCACTTCGGAATCCGGATCTGCTTTCACTTACATCGATGCCACTCCCGCCAACACCACTCTGAATACCGATCCCGTCGGATTTCCCGCAGGAGTGCGGTTGGTGGCAGATTCAAACTACCTCAACGATGGCAGCAGTGGCAGTGGCACCGACGACTTATGGACTTACCGGACCGATGCGGGTTTTTCCTCCTTCGAAGGGAGCTCCGCGTTCGAGTCCGACCCTGGAAGCTCCTCCGGAGACGGGGAAAGGACTGCAGATCTCATCACGACAATTAACCTGCCCATCGCCGGCACCTACGAAATTGTTGCGGTCTTTACCCGGGCCAACAACCGCGACATTGCCGCCAAGATCGGCACAAGTCCGGATTCGTCCGACCTCTTTAACTCCGCCAATGCTCTCAATGCGAATCAAGGCGATAGTGACTTCGATGGCTCCTTCACCAACGGCCGGGGCGGCAACTCCGGGGTGGCCTACCTCGGCACCATCACCACGACCTCGAATCACGCAGACGTGCTGATCTTCGTGAACGGATTCGCGAGCACTCCGGCCGATGACTCCGAGCGCACCCAGTATGATGGCCTCGGCTATCGTTCTTCCACCGTGCCACCCCCGGTCGGCCCCAAGCATCGCGATGTCTTCCTCCTCGCCGGTCAGTCGAACTGCGATGGCCGTGGCTTAAGGGCCGAGCTCACCGGGGGCTTGGCTTCTTACGCCGGCCCGCAGTCGGAGGTCCTCATCCACTATGCCAATCTTGCTTACACGAACTCCAATCGAACCCTCTATCAAAAATGGGTCACCCTCCAGCCCGGCTTCAGCAGACCACCGGGATACACCGGATCACTTCCGTCCACCAGCTTTGGAATGGAGATCGAAGCGGCCAGGATTCTCTCGGAACACTACCCCAACCCCGCATTCATCAAGGTCGCCCAAGGTGGCACCGCCTTGGGCGCACCCGGAGCGGATTGGTATCCAGCGTCGCTTGACTCGCCGGATGTCGGACCTCTTTACCAAGAATTGATTGAGTCAATCCAGGCCGCGCTCGCTGAATTGGAAGCGGCCGGTGATACCTATACCGTCCACGGAATGTTCTGGCACCAAGGCGAGAGTGACCTCAGCCGAACCGCCGAGTATCACGACCGACGGCACCCACTTCGATGCCGCCTCCATGATCACCTTTGGTGAGAAACTGGGATATGCGCTGCGGCCAGATCGCGCTCTTTTGGATTTCGAGCAACCCCTCTACTCGAATGGTCCCCTTGACCGTCAGGACGAATGGTCCGCGACCTTGGGCGCTGCCTCCGCCCTCCAAGTCGTCTCAACCGCAACCCAAGGGGACTATACCGGAGGGCAGGCCATCGGCCACCTTGGCTCTGCCGGCGCCTTCAGCTTCAACCGGCGCAATCTCCTACCCTTGGCAGGTGCGCGCTCGCTCCAAGCCGATTTTTTCCCGGGCGATACCGGTTTCGATGACGAGGCCAATGCTGATTCCTCCCTGCTCGTTGCCGGTTGGGGCGCCGATGCGGGGGGCGATGGCCGCTTCTCTGACCGCGAAGCAGCCATCGGCCTGGGTCTCGACCCTACCGGCGTTTTCCGCATTCAAATCGGAGCGCAATCTTATCTCACGACTCCCTTCACCTACCAAAAAGATCGGTGGTAT
>JBLIDI010000071.1:0-16073 GCA_047634075.1 Akkermansiaceae bacterium | reverse complement strand
GTCCGGTCAGGGACTCCGCTACTTCTCCTGGATCGATAAAGAGTTCCTTATTCCCTTCATTTCTAGCAAGGGTGAGCACAATTTTCCCAGACGTGAGATTAACTTTCTGAGGCGCCTGTGAATCAATCTGCTTGTCATCTGAAAAGAAATAAACTGGCTCTGTAATCGTCATCGCCTCCGGATAGGCCACTTCGAGCGTGATCGTATTTTCCTTCTCCGTCGCGCCGATTCCCCAAGCCGATCCGCCCTGCGGGAGACGATCCGAGGCTTCTAAGAAAAGGTCCTCTACCGCCTCAGGAAAATCAGTCTCATCGCTTGTCTTGATTTTGAATGAAAAATCTTTGTCGCCTTGAATGCAGATCTCGTTGCACTCTTGCCACTTAAAAACACCCTCGATCGTAAGCTCTTTCCCCTCTTCAAGATCAGCACTTGCAAAAATTTTCACGAGGAAAGTGGCCGTTTCCTCATACCCGTAGAGAATAGTCGTTGCCTCGGCGGACTCTGAACTAATCACCGAAGGACGCGGAAACATTAATTCACCAGCGGTAAAACCTTCCGGTAATTTCCAATCGACCGAAGGAGGGTCCCCAACAATACCACCGTTTTTATAGAAGGCATGGTAGTGCGGTTGCAGATCGAGCGTAAACGCCACTCGGAAAAAGTCCCCCGGTTCCACCACCGTTGATTCCGGCACGATCGTTGCGGTGGTTTCCTTTTGAAACAGAGGTTCGTCCCCGAATGGATCTTGCCCCAGAGCCCAAGGCGCGAGCAAGATGGTTAGGATAAAAGTAAGAGCTCGGTGCATGATAGAATTTCGTGGATTGTCGATGGGAGGGCGCCTGACTGAGTTTGTTCCCGCTTATTTTCATCCGGAAAGCGAAAACAAGCCACCCCTTTGTCCCGGCAAGGTTGTTCCGAGTCAAAATGGCATCTGGCGGCATTTACACAAGCTTCCTGAGCAGTCTCAAAAAGGAACTCCATGCTGGAGCCGTTTCCCCCTCCCGTGCACACTCCCGCCATGCGACTCACTGTGCACGGAAAGCACTTCCATCTCGATGGAAGTCCGCACTTTCTGCGCACCGTGACTTACGGACCATTTCCGCCCGACGCCGGACACTCTCCGGACAAGGATTTCCCCAGAGTCAGAAGAGCTGGCTTCGACTCCGTCCGCCTCTACGCCCTGCCAGATAGGACCCTCCTCGATCTCGCGGCCGAAAACGACCTCATCGTCATCGCCACCCACGCCTGGGGCTACGGCTGCGACTTCCTCCGCGAAAACCCCTCTCTTCTCGAAGACGCCCGTCGTGCCCTCACCAACTGGCTCACCCTCCACAAAAACCACCCCGGCCTCGGCGCCGTTTTAGTCGGCAATGAAATCCCCTCCGACATGGCCCGCTGGATGACTCCCTGGAAGGTCAACCGCGCCCTCGATACCCTCATCCGTGATGCCCAACGCATCGCCCCCGGCCTGCCCTGCGCCTACGCCAATTTCCCCACCACCGAATATCTCGAGCCGCCCTCGGCCGACTTCACCGCCTTCAATATCTACCTCGAAGAAGGCGAATCCCTCGCCAACTACCTCCCCCGCCTCCATCATCTCGCCGGCGACCGCCCCGTCTTCCTCACCGAGTTCGGCCTCGATACCGCCCGCAATTCTGAGGAAGCCCAAGCCACGCTTTTGCCGGAAGCCCTCCGCCTCTCCCGCGAGGCCGGCCTTGCCGGAGCGACCCTCTACGCCTGGTCCGACCACTGGCTCAATAACGGCCGCGTCATGGCTGACTGGTCCTTCGGCCTCCTCCGCCGCGACGGCTCGGAAAAACCTGTCCTTTCGGCCATTCGCGACACTACCCTCCCGGGGCCTCTCCCGGAAAATCCGCCCAAGTTTTCTGTCATTATTTGCACCCGGAACGGCGCCGACCGACTCGCCACCTGCCTCAAGGCCTGCCGCCAGATCGACTATCCCGACTTCGAAATCATCGTCGTCAACGACGGCTCGACCGATGGCACCGCCGCCTTCCTTGACCGCCAAAAAGACCTCCGCGTTTTCCACCTCGAACCCTCCGGCCTCTCCGCCGCTCGTAACGATGGGGCCAAACACGCCACCGGCGAAATCCTCGCCTTTACCGACGATGACTGTCGCCCCGACGAGCAATGGCTCAGCTGGCTCGCCCGCGCTTATTCCGAAAGCAGCCACGCCGCCATCGGTGGTCCCAATCTCCCGCCCACGCCCGACTCCCTCGGCCTCGCTCTGACCACCGCAGCCCCCGGCGCGCCTACCCACGTCATGCTCGATGACACCACCGCCGAGCACCTTCCCGGGTGTCACCTCTCGGTTAAAAAATCCGCCTTCGCGAAAATCGGCGGCTTTGATGCCATCTTCCACACCGCAGGCGATGACGTCGACTTCTGCTGGCGCCTCCGCGACGCCGGCCTCTCCCTCGGGTTCTCCGGGGCATCCTTCGTCTGGCACCATCGCCGGGCCACCCCATGGAAGTATCTCAAACAGCAAATGGGCTATGGCCACGCCGAAGCCCTCCTCTTTAAAAAACACCCCCACCGCTTCTCGGAAGGCGGCATCCGCTGGGAGGGCTGCGTTTACCGTGGCGTCGCCCTCGGCATCGAGCCGGGCGATTTCATCTACTCCGGCCCCACTGGCGAAGCCCCCTACCAATCTCTCGGCAAGTTCCTCCGCCAACCCATGCGCGGTCTCCACCCCGCCTTCGACTCCCCCTTCGCAAACGGCCTCCTGAGACTCCTAAATACCGTGCAATCCCACCTCCGCCACTGGACCCGCAAACACGACGGCGGCCCCTCCGCCCGCGGCACCTGGCCCACCTTTCCAAAGCGACCCCCCATCCAAAATCGCCTCACCCTGGTATCCCCTGCAGGCCAGGGACGTCACGAACTCTACCAACACCTCCTCGCAAACGGCTGGCAAGCCTGCCATGACCCCGACTTCGATCTCCAACGAGGCACTTGCAAACTCCTCGCCGCCACCGAACAAACCGGCACCCCAACCAATCGCACCTTCATCGCCCTCAGCGAACGAGCCCCCCAACTCCTCCCCCTCGCTGAAACCGCGGGATTCTCAAAATTCCGACCACCAGTTGACAGACCATAACAAAAGCTGGTATCCTGTGCGATAAACCAAGATCAGTAGCACCATGAGCGCTATGAGCACCGCAACTCCAAATAACGAAATCCAAAAGATCACGGTCGAGATCCCTCGATCTCTTCTAGTTGCCGCTCAAGAAGAAACCGGAAAAGGAATCACACAAACCGTCACCGCTGGACTTGAAAAACTCAAAGCATGCCACGCTTATCGCCGAACTTTTCAGCTCGCCAAACATGACCGACGCTCTCAAGGCCGCCATCCAGGACATTCCCACCTTAGAATTGTTACCAGGATTTTGGGAGCGAGTCGGTCATAAGAAAGCCCAGCTCCTGCGCGCTGGAAAAAAAGCCCGCCTCGCAGACACCATGATCGCAACTTGCAGTCTCGATCATAATACCCCCATCAACGCCCGCGATAGCGACTATCGCCACTTCAACCAACACTGCGGACTCATCGTTCATTCCGGCATTCCGGATTCCTAAAATCTCCTCCCAAAAAAAATGCGCACCACTGACTTCCACTACGACCTCCCTCCGGAACTCATCGCCTCACGACCGCTCGATGACCGGGCCTCCTCCCGGATGATGCTGATTGACCGGGCCAGCGGAGAAATCTCACACCACCACTTCAGCGACTTCCCCGATCTCCTCCCGCCCGATCACCTCCTCGTTCTCAACGACACCAAAGTCATCCCGGCCCGCCTCTTCTCGAATGATGGTAAGATCGAACTCGTCCGCACCGACGCTCCCGATCTGGATCACTGGTGGTGCCTCGTCCGCCCCGGTAAGAAAATGAGAGACGGCCACACCGTCCAGGTTGGCGAAAGTACGGGCACCGTCGTAGAAACCAACACTAAGGGCGAACGCCTCATCCACTGGGACACCCCACCTGACCTAGAAGAACACGGCCACCTCGCTCTCCCCCACTACATGGACCGCGAGCCCGACAAAGCAGACCGAGACCGCTACCAGACCGTTTACGCCAAAGAAGAAGGCGCCATCGCCGCCCCCACCGCCGGCCTCCACTTCACCCCCGAGCTCCTCTCAAAAATCGACCACACCTTTCTTACCCTGCACGTCGGCGTCGGCACCTTCCGCCCTGTCAAGGCGGAGGACCCACGCGACCACGAGATGCACTCTGAGCGCTACGTCCTCAGCGAGCAGGCCGCCGCCAAAATGGAAACCGCCCAAAAAATCGCGGCTGTCGGCACTACCGTCACAAGAGTCCTCGAACACCTCGTCCGCGATCGAAAAATCGCGGCCTGCCACGGCGAAACCGACATCTTCATTTACCCGCCTTACCAGTTCAAAGCGATCAGCGCCCTCCAGACCAACTTCCACCTCCCCTGCAGTACCCTTATGATGCTCGTCTCTGCCTTCGCCACCCGAGATCTCATCATGGAAGCCTACGCCAAAGCCGTCGAAGAAAAATACCGCTTCTACTCCTACGGCGACTGCATGCTCATCGTCTGACCTCTCTCTTTTTAGCTACCGCTGTCGAGACGGAAGAAACGCTTTGGGTCGCTTTCGTCGGTGAGACGAAAGCGGTGGGTGGAGTCATCTAATTGCGTGGCATCGAGAAACTCGAGTGGGGCAAAAGACCAAGCGAGAAAATCGGTCGAGGTGGCAGGCGATAGCGAAAGGTCATCGGCGTCTGATTTCACGGTGAAGCTGTAAACTTTCTCATCTCTGGTGAAGCCAAGATCGGTGAGGTCTTCCGTGGTGAGTTCGACGGATGGCTTGTCGGTCGCATCAAGGGCATCGGATCCGGAGCCATACTCGAAGCGGTTCATCGCACCATCATTATCGGCGTCACCATTCGTATTGATCAATCGCCAGTCGGAGGTGCGAATCGAGGTCAAGGCACCCCACCTGGAATAGGCGTGATTTTTTCCCGGCGAAAACGGATTACGCAACATGGGCACCAAGGAAGATCCGGCTGCCGAAGCAGGAGGAATGAGGCCACAAATTTCGGCGATGGTTGGGTAGATGTCGATTGTCTCGACGACGCCCTCGGCCATCACTCCGGCAAAAACCTCGGGGCGAAGATTGGTCGGAGGGCGCATCATCAAGGCACTTGCCCATCATCAATGAAGGTCGTGCCCAGTCCACTGGCTCCGAGAGCGGTGGGTTGGACCGTTCCTTTTAGGATTCCTCCGATGCGGGCCTCAATGACATTCGGGGTGGTGGGGTTGGAGCCTTGGGCGAAGCCAAGATTCGCACTCGTGATGGGGTCGAGGTGACACGACTTCCAAAGATACTCACCAGCCGGGAGACCGCTGATGCTCACGGTCATCGAGCCTTCGCGAGTTGCCACAAAATCGGCGACAAGAAATGAACGGGAGATATCACCACCGGGAATGGCGCGCCCGGTTTCGCCATTGGCTCCCCGAAACTCAAAAGCAGTCCCATCAGGCTGAGCGACGATGATTTGATACTTTCCAATTTTCTTGGTATAAGCTGCACTGTTATCCTCCTGAATGATCGACCCGGAAATCACCCGGAGATACGACTGACTTGGTGAGCCAAGGGCATCGCTGCGGTTAAAATCAATGCCGAGCAAACGCTGGCCAAAGTTGCTATCGGGATCATTCGGATCGGTGCCAATCCCCACTTCAGCGCCGTCGGGAATACCGTCGCCATCGCTATCGGAACTCAGCGGATTGGTCCCGGTATTGGTCGCGCTGACAAAGGTCCCGGTATTTGTTTCAACGTTGTCGTTGAGACCATCCGAATCGGAGTCGGCAAGGTTCGGGTTGGTGCCATCAAGATCGAGCGCGCTGTCATCGAGGTTTTTATCGAGGCCATTTGCGTCCTCATAGTCATCGGGCATCCCGTCGTTGTCAGTGTCGGACGGCGGTGCTGAAGTCGTCACTTCGATCATCGCAAAACTGGCCGAGGTGGCATTGAGAGTCCCGCCGAGTAGAAAGCCGACGGAGTCGTAGGTGAACGAGCCAGGCGAAGCAGAAGTGGTCGTGGCGGGCCATTGGATGGAAAGCCCACCGGCGTCGCTTAAGGTCGCGGCGATTGAAATCTGCGTGGCGTCGAGGCGAGTGATTGTCAGACCAAAAGTGAAGACGTTTCCAAATTGCGGGGCATCGCCCTCGGGATCACCGGCACTGACGATGGCAGTGCTCGCAGCGCCGGAGAAAGGATTGGCCGTGGAGCCATTGGCGGTCACGAGAGCTGCCGTGCCACCTGTAGGTGATGTGGCCCAGACACCAACATAATTACCTCCGACGCCCGTTGCCGGAACTCCGGGGGCATCGAAAATCCCCCACCTAAATTGATTACCGGGAATGGTCCCGGCATTGCCAGTGATTGTGACCGATCCGGAGAGTTCGATGGCATCTCCGATCGCGAGGACGACTGCAGGAAAACTCCCGACAATGGTCTCGGCATCGGAATCAGTCGTGATGGGCGAATTTGTGGTAGCACTTCCTCCGGAGAAACCGGCGTCGCCGTTTATCGCCACCCAGCTAATAACGGGCGCTCCCTTGGCAAAGGGGATGAGAGCAAGGAAGAGAAGAGAAAAGAAGGGGGATTTCATGCTGAGATCGGGATTAGTTCGTCACTTCGCGAACCCGGAAGAAATACTGACTCCCCAAGCCGGTGTCTTCAGAGGTATAAGAGGTTGTTTCCATGCCCTCGGTGCCTTCCAGGCCATCGTTAATATCCGCCGGCCAGGATTCGAGGGTGGCACTGGCATCAATGGCATAGATTTTCCCTGGTTCTGAAGTCCAAATCAGGGTGATCATTCCCGCATCACGATCGTAATCGATCGCGGTAATTTCGACTTCCGAGGTCTCCTCGAGACCGGTTTGAACCGACTCCGGTTTCAGGAAGAGCCGGGGCGTCGAAGAGAGCCCAGCGAATCTGGTTTCCCGGGATTGCGCCAGTTCGGCCTGAGATCGCAAGACTCCCCGTCAAGGTGATGGCTTCCTCTACCCCGAGAGTCACCGAGGGAAAACTCCCGATCAAGGTATCGGCATCAGCATCAGTCGTGACCGGTGATGAGGTCCCGGCAGTCCCCTCCACGTATCCTGCGTCGCCATTTGTGGTGACCCAATTGACAACCGGAACCGCATGAGCGGGGATGGCAGAGCCCAGCAAGGCCAGACATGGAAGGAGAGTGTGAAATCGTGATGACATGGCTCGGAGAATTGATCGAGGTTAGAGGACCACTCGTAGTGAGCGATGAGGTCATCGGCGACCTTGATACCCGGCGCGGTATTGGCAAAGCTCAGGTTCGCCGCGTTGGCAACGCCGATTGAAGTCGCTCCGCTCACGGAAGGCTCGCCGGGAGCACTGTAGGTGATCAATGAACCCGAGGTGAGCCCCGCTGCGACCGTCCAGTTCTGAGTGTCGTTTTCGACCTGATCCCAAAAGAAGGCCCACAGAATATAAGTGCCATCGGCCAAGCCGGTGATCTCGGTCGTCAGTTCCGGAATCCCCGCTGCGGAACCGTCGGGTATGGCTTGGAAAATGCTGGCGTCATTTCCGAAAGTGTCCCGCTTGTTCCATTGGGTATCATTGGAACTCGATGCACTCGGACCCACCCACGCCGTGGTCTCCAAAGACCCGCCGGTGGCGAAGGTGTTGACTCCTTCCAACGCATCGACATAGGTGATGACCCTGCTCGTAACCCCAACACTCTCGAGGCCTGGCAGGACCGATCCACTGACCATTTCAATGTTGGAAAAGCGAGCTTGTGACCCGCTCAGATTCCCGTTCGTCAGGAAAGCCACGCGATCGTAACCGAACTTCGCCACTGCTTGCTTGAGCAAATTCTGTGACGGATTGTCGATACCATTGTCGGTGAAATTCGTGGAAATTTCGAGATCGTTTCCATTGCGGGCGATCATCAGGGTGAAGTCAATCGGGGTGTTCGCAGGCACCGTGGCAGCGGCGGCCGAGACAGGCCCCAGAATCATGGCCGTCGCGGTTTCGAAGGGACTGCCGCTGCCATCGCCCGCTGCGATATTGGTGTCCGAGGTCGCCGGAGCCTCCGACCAAATACCCCCATAGCCGGTGCCATCGCCGGCCAGGACCGGATCCTCGCCATCGAACAAACCGATCCGGAAATCTGAACCGGTCAGTGGCGCATCCAGAGTCACCGATCCCGTCAGTCGGATAAACTCGCCATCAGCCAAGCTGATGGGAGGAAAATTGGCCGCGATCGCATCCCCGTCGGCGTCCGTAGTGACCGGCGATGACGTGGCCTCACTCCCACCGGAAAAACCAGCGTCGCCGAAGATCCTCACCCAGTCATCCACCGGAGTTGGGACATCATGCGGCTCATCTAAATATCCAAGCGAGACGAGAAACTCATCCATTCGGAAGACCGTCGCTTGATAGCCATAAAACGGTCCGCTGTTGTCGTCGGGAACGTCGAAATTGAAGAAGCTATGAGGCTGATCTTCATACAGATGAAGATCGCAGCGACGTCCGGCCGCTTCCATCAACGCCTTGTAATTCTTTGCCGTGGCCACCGGAATCAGGCGATCATTCGTGCCGAGGTAAACCACCGTCGGCGGAGCCGTTGCGTCAATGTTATGAAGGGGCGAAATGTCTTCCCAGTAGGCCTGCACCCGACTGTAACCATACCCGGTCGGCCCATTGTCAAAGACCGGATTAAAAAGAACGAGGGCATTGGGCTTGGAACTGATCCCGAGATTTTCTCCCGCTTCTTCATAAGCGGTGAGCGTTCCTGCCGCCGCCGCAATGTGCCCGCCCGACGAACCACCACTCGCGGCGATCCGGTCGGGATCGATTCCTAAAGCGGCGGCATTCTCACGGAGGTAACGCACCGCCGATTTGCCATCTTTGACGCATTCCTGAGGAGTTGTGCCATGAAAACTACTAACCCGATATTCGGCAGAGATCGCCACCATCCCGCGCGAGGCCAAATACTCACAGTGTGGGTGAAAATGGCTGGATGAGCCACGAGACCAACCTCCTCCAAAGAAGAAAACGATGGCGGGTCGGCTATCGGAAGCTTGATGGCCCGACAGAGTAAAGACATCAAGGTTCAACGTCACCGGAGCTCCGCTGCTATTCACCGTCTGCTTGTATTCCAGAACTTGATCCGGCGCGAACTCGGGGATGTCATAGGCTGACACCTTGGGACCTGAACAAAACCAGGCGGACAAAAGGATGATGAAGTTTCTTTTCATGGGTTTTGGCTGCTACCGAGATCACAACGGAAAACGCCCTCCCGAAGTACTAGGACTAGCGGGACGACGCGAAAGGGTTTCTTGACCGGAACGGGGCTAGCTTCTGCGGCGGCGAAGCAAGAGTCCTGCACCAGCAAGACCGAAAAGAGCGAGCGATGATGGCTCAGGAACAGGAGCCAGCTCGTAGCCGACCCCGTCATACCAAGTCCGGTTGAGGGAGCCGTTACCGATCAAATTGTCCACGTAGACGTTCACGGTGGAACCTCCGGAAACCGTGACGTTGCCTAAGTTCACGCCAAACATCTCGCGATTGACGGTATCAACCGTCTGGACAGCCGTGGTGAAGCTCAGGGTCGTGGCGGAGGACACACCGGTAGTCGACACACCGGTAGTCGACGCGCCGACAATCGCAGGGTGACCGGGGGAGCTGTAACTGGCCAGCGCACCCGAAGTGAGTCCTGTCGAGAGGGTCCAGTTCTGCGAAGAACTTGTCACTTGATCCCAGTAGAAGGCCCACATGGTGTAGGTTCCATCAGCCAAGGCGGTGATTTCGGTGGTCAGTTGCGGCATCTCGTCGCTTGTAACAACTTCGTGGAGTGCTTGAAACACGGTGGTTTCATTGGCGAACGCACGTCTTTCCCACTGGTCTTCAATCCCTCCGGTGCTCGTGGTGTCACGCCAGTTTGTCACAGCCAGTGATCCGCCTGTAGCGAAAGCATTGCCCGAGGCTCCTTCTGCAGCATCGACATAGGTAATCGCGGCCATGGCCGGGGCAGACAGAATCGCAAAAGAGAGGGCGCAGGCGAGTTTGGGAGTGCTCTTAAGAGCAGTGGTAGTGTTGTTCATGAATCTTCAGATCTTGGTGAATTGGGCCACTTCTCAGAACCGGACCCCATTCAAAATGAGACGATGCCAACAGGGATCATAAGGTAATTCCAGATGAGTGCCTCCTGGTTGTGCCGTTTCTCCATTTATTTTCCCACGCTCACACCCAGTGACAAAAAAACTTAAATTCCACCCTACCGGACACCCTTCTGCGGGTATACACACGTGGATCGATTTTTCGAGATGCCAGATTCGCCGGACAATGAAGAAACCCTCATGCAGTTGGTCGTAAGCCATCAGGCAGCTCTTCACGCCTTCGTCCTGGCACTTCTGCCCGGCCATCCGGAAGTTGATGACGTGATTCAAGAGGTCAATGCCTCGGTTTGGAAAAAACGCGGAGACTTCGAGATCGGGACAAACTTCAAGGCCTGGCTGTTCTCAATCGCGAAGTTCAAAGTCATGGCATTGTGGCGCAACCAAAAACGCCGCAAGGTTTGGGCGGTGCCAGAGGCGACACTCACCAAGCTGATTGAAGACGCCACGGAAGCGTGCTACGACGACCATGATTCACGCCACCAGACCTTACGCGAGTGTCTTCAGCAACTCCGCCCCGAAGACCGGGGCCTCATCCTCCGGCGCTACTTTGAAGGACATAGCCTCAGTAAAGTCGCTTCCGAGGTCGGCCGCAAAGCTGAAAACTTAAAAGGCTCTCTGCACCGGATCCGCCTCTCACTCAGGGCCTGTGTGAAGAGTAAATTGAACCTCAGAAAAGCGACCTCATGAGCGATCGACAAACACCAGACACGGAATCCAACCTGCCGGAACTCTGGATGATTTTGCAGGATCTGGAAGATAGAACCCTGACTCCGGATCAACGTCAGGAACTCATGACGCGGCTCGAGAATTCACAAACAGAGCGTCAAGCCTACCTCGAATATTTCCAGCAATCTGCGGTCTTCAAGATGGAGGGAGCCAAGAATGACAAGCTGGCAAACGAAGTGCTGCAAGGCATCGAGGCCGGCTACGGATTAGAGGTTGCATTCGGAGCACCGGGGATTGGCCCCAAGGATGTTTTCAACGGTTTCGACGAGACAAACAAGTCAGCTCAACTCCTCGCCGATGAGAAAAAATCAGCGATCATTGACCTCGGCGGGCCGAAAGGGGTCACCCAGCGGGAAGGTGCCGTTTCCTTCTGGATCCGCCGCCTTCCGGACAATCAAAAAGAAGAAGCACTCTGGCTTGCCGGAGAAAACAAGTCCGGCGGCTCGGCTCCCGAGATAGCGCCGATCCACACGATCCTGACCGCCTCAGGACGTATCCGCCTCTTCATTGAGAATGGAAAATTCGATATTGAACTCACCTCATCACGTAAGGTCGCTGATGGCAAATAGCACCACATTGCCGCGAGTTGGGGGCCCACGAAAGTCACGCTTTTTGTGGATGGCCAACTAGCTGCCATCGACGAGGATTCACGCAGCCTCCAAGGGGGAACCTTTTTCGGACGCTACGTCCGCTTCGGCAAACCAAGTAGTGCCCTTCGTCTGCGTGACGTTCAGCCCTTTAAGGGCTGGGTCGATGAACTCGCCCTCTGGAGCCGCCCCTTGAGCCCCGCCGAGGTAAAGCAGCAATTCCAATCCGCGATCGGACTCACGATCCGTTATCCTACCGCGAATCAAGAATAGTGACTGAGGAAAGTGGTATTGGCCGCCCATGACCTCTTAAGATCGGAACTCGAAACGAACGGCTTGAAGCTCACTGCACAAACTGAACCGCAGAAACCGCCTGCTGAGCTTGCCCTCTAGGAACAGCCCCTTATCCTCCACCTGTGCCGCTCGAGCTCAAATCCTTCTTCACCGACTCCGATTGGCACCATCGTTTTGATGAGCATATCCTCGCCCACGGAAAAAAGCTCTCTTCCCCCCGCTTCCTCACCGCCCTGAATCTGGAGGAAGTCGATGACGGCTACCTCCTCACCGGCCAAGCCGACGACCACGATGCCGAGGTCAACCTCTGGCCCGAAGCAGAATCACGCTGGGACTTCGACACCTCCTGCACCTGCGACTTCGGCTCATTCTGCCCGCATGCCGCCGCCGCCATTTTGCGCGCCTCGCGCCCCAATACCCTCGCCCGCCTGCTGCGGGGCGGCGGAACCACCCCTCCCCCTCCTCCTGTCGAAGAAGCACCAGAACCGACTCGAAAAGACAACACAGTTTACGAGCCCACCTTCCACCTCGAGGTTGCCGAAGAACCCGCCCGCACCCGCGTGGTGCAACTTCTCCTGCAGGCCCTCAAAATAAAAAACCGCGACACCTGGCTCGTCGCCCGTCCTGTCGTCCGCTACGGCCCTCACGAATTCCCCCTCATCAAAACCGGCCAAGAATCACCCGTTCCGCGCGACAAAGCCGCCGAATTCCGCGCCATCGAGCAACTCACCAAGCTCGCCCTCACCAACCTCGCCACCAACCCCACCTACCGCTTCCTTCTTTCCCTCGCCAAAAAGCAATCCTCCGAACTCTCGGTGGAAGGATGTTGGTTCCCCGATCCCCACCTCTCGACCCCGGCAATGTATTGGCCGTGGTTTCGCGCCAAAGCAGCCAAGATGCTCACCAAAACCGGTTGGGAAGTCGCAATCGACGCCGAATTTGGCCACGACGTCCACGAGCTCACCGACAAGGAAATGAAAGCCTCCCTCGAACCCGCCCCCGGAGGTTGGTTCAAGCTCTCGGTCGGCATCGATCTGAACGGTCAACGGCTCGACCTCCTCCCCATTCTTACCGGACTCCTCGATAGCGACACCATCGAGCAGCTTCAGGATCTCGCAGACGACGAGCCCCACCTCATCTACCTTCCGAACGGCGGAGCCCTGCAAGTCCCCGCCGGCCGTCTCCGCACCATTCTCCATCACCTCGCCGCCCTCACTGATCCCAAGGCCCCCTCGCTCCACCCCATCGACGCCGCCGTTCTCCTCGAAGCCGACGCCCTCCCCATTGATCCACCCGCCGAACTTAAGAGCCTCCGCGAACGACTCCACGCTAAGGAAATCAAAGCCGATAAATTCGTCGCGCCCGCAGGCTTGCAAGCCGAACTCCGTGACTACCAAAAGACCGGGACCGAGTGGCTCCAATTCCTCGCCCGGCACGAACTCAACGGCATCCTCGCTGATGACATGGGCCTTGGAAAAACCCTCCAAACCCTCACCCATATTCTTAGCATGAAGAATGCCGGCAACAGCGGCCCCGTCCTCATCGTCGCGCCCACTTCTGTTGTCCCCAACTGGTTTGCCGAAGCCAAGAAATTCACTCCTTCTCTCAAAGGTATCATTCTCCACGGTCCCCAAAGAAGGAAACTCTTCTCCCACATCCCCCACGCCGATCTCGTCATCACCTCCTTCGCACTCATCCAACGCGATATCGACGAGCTTAAAAAACACCACTTCCAGCTCATCGTCCTCGACGAAGCACAGCACATCAAAAACCCTTCCGCAAAAGTCAGCAAAGCAGCCTGCGAACTCAAAGGCCGCCATCGCGTTTGCCTCTCCGGCACCCCGGTCGAAAACAACCTCGGCGAGCTCTGGTCCCTCTTCCGCTTCCTCATGCCCGGCTTCCTCGGACCGCTGGAGCGCTTCCGCCGGAACTACCAAAACCCGATCGAGAAAGAAGACGACGAAGAACGCCGCGACTTCCTGCGCGCCCGCCTCGGACCCCTCATCCTCCGCCGCACCAAGGACCAAGTCGCCACCGAACTTCCGCCCAAAACCATCCTCGTCCATCCTGTCGATCTTAACTCAGCCCAACGCGATCTTTACGAAACCGTTCGAGCCACCATGGACAAGAAAGTCCGTGAAGCGATCTCCGCTCGAGGCCTCGAGCAATCTCAATTCGCCATCCTCGATGCCCTTCTTAAGCTCCGCCAAATCTGCTGCCACCCGGCACTCCTCAAACTCCAAACCGAGGACGCCCGCAAGGCAAAGCGCTCCGCCAAGCTCGACTACCTCTTCGAACTCCTCGACACCCTCTTCGCGGAGGGCCGTCGCGTCCTCCTCTTCTCCCAGTTCACCTCCATGCTAGCCCTCATCGAGGCCGAGCTAAAAATCCGACGTGTTTCGTACTTAAAACTCACCGGCGCATCAAAGGACCGCGGCCAACTCGTCGAGCGCTTCCAAAACGAAACCATCCCCATCTTTCTCATCTCACTGAAAGCGGGTGGCACCGGCCTCAACCTCACCGCTGCCGACACCGTCATCCACTTCGACCCCTGGTGGAATCCCGCCGCCGAAGCCCAAGCCACCGACCGCGCCTACCGCATCGGCCAGGACAAGCCCGTCTTCGTCCACAAGCTCATCTGCGCCGGCACCGTCGAGGACCGCATTCACCAACTCCAGCAGAAAAAAGCCCTCCTCGCCGACTCCCTCCTCTCAGGTGCTGTCAAATCAACCCCTGACGCCGAATCACTGAGAGAGCTCCTCAAGCCGCTGGCTTGAGGCCTGAGTTTTATCTATAAACTTTTGACTATTGCCATCCCTCACTTTTTTTGGAATTGTAAGGTATAACGCCTTCGCCACAAATTTTTCACTCGACTCATTCACAACAATCCAAGCTCATGAAAAAACCGATTCTTAGTATAGTTGCTTCAGTCTCTACCGGCGGAGTTGTCTCAGCCGCTGCCTTTAGCACGAACTTCGATGAAGCCAGCCTCGGCACCATCACCGGTTTGAATAAGGACACCCCCGGGGAAACCAACAACGATTACAGCTTGAACACGGAAACCGACACGCTCGACTTCGTGACCACTGTCGGCGATATGTGGGGGTCTCGAGCCGGCGCGCCGATGGCTTGGGTCACCTCCCCGGTCGTGAGTCTTGGACAAACATGGTTTGTGGAAACCTACGTAGGTATGGAAAAGGATGGGTCCAACACCCGCGAAGTCGCCGGCATGGGATTTTATGGCGCGGATGGCACCGTCCCTGATTTCGGTTTAGGCTTGGACGACTGGAATGGATGGAACGCTCGACTGCAAGGGTTTGGCGACAATAATCCCAACGTAGGCTCAGTCGATCTGGGCACTGCCCCCGGTGTTTTTCTCCGGACCGAAATCACGGAGGGTGGAGAGACAGACACCTACAACTTCTTTTGGAAGGTGAATTCGGATGACGAGTGGACCCAACTCGGAGGAGTCGCCATCGATTTTACAGCCAGCTCCGATAACTCCCGCGTCGGGATTTTCCTGAAGTCGAATAATGGTGGCGGTGGAGCCCAGTTCGATTTCTTAAACGTTGATGTCGTTGGTGGCTCAGCGGACGTCCTTGAAGTGACTGAAATCACACTCACAGACGATAACTCCATCGAACTCAGTTGGACAAGTGTTCCCGGGAGTCTCTATTCCGTAGAGGCCTCCACCGATCTTGAAAACTGGGAGAACCTGCTCACCGAGATCGATGCCGCAGTCGCACCGGCCACTCTTACCACAGTAGAGGTCGACACACCCGCAGCCAATGAAACGAAAAAACACTATCGTGTTCGCTTGGAATGATCTTGATCATCGCAAATCACCGACAAGCCAATGTGGATTTCTCACATTGACGAATAATTGATCTATTGTTAAACATTGAGGTCTATCTCAATTAGCCACCACTGTTACACCCATTATTTTCACTCATTCCAACCCCATGAAAAAGACACTTATTAGCTTAGCTGCTTCAATCACCGCCAGCGGAGTCGCCTCCGCCGCCACCTACTTCCACACCGATTTTGACGAAGCGAACCTCGCTGCGATCACCGGTCTGAATAAGGACACTCCCGGGGCAACGGCCAACGATTACAGTTTGAACACGGTAACCGGCACGCTCGACTTCGTGACTACGAGCGCCGATATGTGGGGGGCTCGAAGCGGCGCGCCAATGGCGTGGGTCAGTTCTCCAACGGTTACTGTTGGACAGATGTGGTCGGTGGAAACCTACGT
>JBLIDI010000070.1:0-16224 GCA_047634075.1 Akkermansiaceae bacterium | reverse complement strand
GGGTGAAACCGAGTTGACCGGTGTCATTCCACTGTTCGTAGCGAAGGCTGTTGGCCGCGTCTGAGGTGCCGACGGCGAGGAATCCGTTTTGACCGCCGCCCACGGGATCTCCGCTTACAATGAATTCAAAAGTGGCATCACCGGAGATCGCTCCGAAATCGAAGGCAACGGAATTGGTGGTGTCAAAAGCGGGGCTGACGTCAGTGGTCCGGCTTGTAAAGCCGGAGCCGGCGATGGCGGCATCATAGTTGACGAGGCTGGCTCCCTGGAGAGAGCCTGCAGCCAGAGCCATGATTGCAATGGGTGTAACGGATTTAATCATAATTTTAGTGTGTTGATCGATCTTGGCGACCAGATATCGCACGTGTGATGAGATCGAACGTTGTGCTGGGCGATCATTAAGGACGTTAAAGCAAGATTGAGCGACCCCAAAATTTGGTTTTGTTTGCCGCTTGGTATGAATTTAATTTCTGCTTTCTGCGGAAGATTTATGGTAAATCACTCAGAATGATGGATTCAGCGACTCGATCGTCCGTGGGGAAAATTCTCCGGGGATTTTTTTCTCTTGTTTTCTTGGGTGGGCAACTTTCTCTCGGCGAGTCCCTTATTACGGGTGAAACTCTGCCCCAGGAAGAGAAATCTCCGGGAAATAAACGGTTTCAAGAGATTCCAGCCACCGCTTCGGGGGTCGATTTTTCGAACAGCTGGAATGCTCCGAGAGACTATGAGAAAGCGTTGACCCTCTCATTTGGGGCGGGTGGAGTGGCGGTGGGAGACTTCGATGGTGATGATCGGCCCGATCTGTATTTGACAAGGCCTTTCGGTGGCGGGCGTCTTTACCGGAATCTCGGTGATTTCAAGTTTGACGATGTGACCGAAAAGTGTGGACTGGCCGAAGAGGAGTTTTGGCAGGCCTCGCCTAGTTTTGTCGATATCGACGGCGACGGGGATTTGGATCTCTATGTGTGTGCCTTTCATGCGGAGAATCGATTGTATCTCAACGATGAGGGCGTTTTTAAAGAGTGTGCCAAGGAAGCCGGCCTCAATTTTAAGGGTTTCAGCGTTAATATGGCCTTTGCCGACTACGATCTCGATGGGGATCTCGATGGCTATCTCCTTACAAATCGGCCGTTTTCTCCGACGGACGACTACAGCGTGACCGATCGGGAGACCGCAAACCGGGTTTACCGTCAGTTGAGAAAGGACGCTCAGGGGAATTTCGTGATGCCGGAACACTTGCGAGAAATCTTTGAAGTGATGTGGAATCCCTCCGGTCAGATGCACATGTTCATTCGGGCGGGGCAATACGACCACCTCTTCCGCAATGATGGACCCGGGGAAGGGGGGAGGGTGCCCCGTTTTACCGATGTGACCGAAGTGGCTGGATTAAAGGATAATGGCATGGGGCTTTCTGCGACTTGGTTTGACTACGACGCGGATGGAGATCCCGACCTGTATGTCGCGAATGATTATTACGGCGCAGACCGACTTTATCGGAATAATGGTGACGGCACTTTTTCAGATAAGGCTGAGGAAGCTTTGCCCCATACTCCGTGGTATTCAATGGGTTCGAATTTCGCTGATTTAAATAACGATGGGCGGTTGGACTTCATGGGATCCGATATGATGGGAACCAATCATTTCCGTCAGAAAGTAGGGATGGGAAATATGAGTAAGAATGCCTGGTTTTTGGATCACGCCGAGCCGAGGCAGTATATGAGAAATGCGGTTTACCTGAACACGGGGATGGGACGTTTTATGGAAGCGGCTCATATGATGGGGCTTGCCCAATCGGACTGGACCTGGGCCTTGAAATTTGGCGATCTCGATAATGACGGCCATGTCGACCTTTTCATCGGAAACGGAATGACGGGAGACTTTTTCAATAGTGACACTACGGCCGCGATTCGGAATGGAACCTACCTCCCCGATGATGTCGATGAAGAGCGTCCGGAGCCCAAAAAAGATATCAATCGGGCTTTTCGAAATTTGGGGAATCTTACCTTCGAAAACGTGGGCGAAATTTGGGGGCTCGCCAAGGCCGCTGCGAGTTTTGGCGCGGCCATGGGTGATCTCGATGGCGATGGCGATCTTGATTTAGTGGTCAATAATTTTGAAGATCCGGTGAGCTTGTATCGGAATAACAGCGCGGATGGGAATCATCGCTTGAAGATTCGTTTGAAGGGAAAAAAGAATCGCTTTGGGATTGGGGCAACATTGAAAGCGGTGATGGCGGACGGGGCGATTCTCACGCGATATCTCACTCTTTCGCGGGGGTTTTATGCTTCGGATGATGCCATCGTCCACTTTGGTTTGGGTCAGGAGACGGTCATCAAGGAATTACAAATTGATTGGCCGGGCGGGGTGACCCAGAGCATCAAAAACCTCGCTGCCGATAGATTTTATACCATCACTGAGCCTGACGAATCTAACTTTTTGAAACCCGAGAAGGAAGTGCCCCTTTATTCCAGAATGGCGAAGGCTCCGGGCGGGAAACATTTTGAGATATCGTTCAATGATTTTGAACGACAGCCCCTCCTTCCGCAGCAGCATTCGCAGCTGGGACCGGGGGTGGCGTGGGGAGATGTCGATGGCGACGGCGATGAGGACTTGTTCGTTGGAGAGGGCCGGGGTTTTTCCGGACGTTTGTATTTGAACGAAGAGGGGGAATTCACAAACCAGTCGCCTGCGTGTTTGAAAGCCGACAAAGAGTGCGAGGATATGGCGCCGTTGTTTTTCGATGCCGATGGCGATGGCGATCGGGATCTTTATATTGTCAGTGGAGGAGTGGAGTGTGAGCCGGGGGCTGGGGTTTTGGCTGATCGACTCTACTTGAATGACGGAGCGGGGGATTTTTCGAAAGCTCCGCAGGGGAGTCTCCCTGCAACGCGTGACAGCGGGAGTGTGGCATGCGCCGCAGATTTTGATCGCGATGGCGATACTGACCTCTTTGTGGGGGGGCGCGTGATTCCCGGGCGTTATCCGGAAGTTCCTACGAGCCACCTTTTGATCAACGATGGAAAGGGAACGTTCAGTGAGGGGGCATCTGCGGCTTTGGCAAAAACAGGTCTCGTTACGAGTGCCCTATGGTCGGATGTCAATCAGGATGGATGGGTTGATCTGCTGGTGACTCACGAATGGGGACCGGTGAAGATTTTTCAAAATCAGGAAGGAAAACTGGTCGAGGTGAGCAAAGAGAGCGGAGTTGGCGAGCTCTTAGGCTGGTGGAATAGCATTGCCGCCGGAGATATCGATGCTGATGGTGATCTTGATTATGCCGTTGGCAATGTCGGCCTCAATTCCAAGTATGATGCGACGACGGAGCATCCCGTCTTGCTCTATTATGGTGATATGGATGGGGCCGGCCGGCCTCGAATTGTCGAAGCGGAATTTGAGGGGGAGACTCTCTATCCCGTCAGGGGACGGAGCTGTTCCAGCAACGCCATGCCGGGATTGAAGACGAAGTTCCCCACCTTCAAGTCCTTCGCGATGGCTCCTTTGGGCGATATCTACGAAGAGGATAAACTGGGGGATGCAAAAAAGCTGAGTGCAAATACCTTGGAGTCTGGAATTCTCGTGAATCTTTCCAAAAAGGGTGGCTCGCCTAAGTTTGAGTTTCGACCACTCCCCCGGTTGGCACAGATTTCGCCGATTTTCGGCCTCGCCTTTACCTCGATTGATGGTGACGCCTATCCAGAACTCTACGTGCTGCAAAATTTCTTTGGCCCCCAACGTGAAACGGGGCGGATGGATGGTGGCGTAAGTTTGCTCCTCAAGAATAATGGCGGCGATTTTAGTGCGATTTGGCCTGATAAGAGTCACCTTCTGGTGCCCGGAGACGGAACCGCTCTGACCGTTTCTGATCTCAATAATGATGGGCTCCCGGATTTTCACGTTGCCGTGAATGCCGGAGCGGCGCTGGCTTTCGAGGCCAATCCGGAACGAGTTCGGCGTGAAGAACTCCTCTGTCTTCAACTCAGAGGGAAGGCGGGAAACATCGATGCTTCGGGAGCGCAGGTTTCCTTGTCGGGACCCAACTTCCAAAATGTAACCCAGCAAGTCAGCAGCGGAGGAGGCTACTTGTCGCAATCTTCCCCCAGGCTTTATTTTTCGATGGGGCAGCTGAACCGTGATGGCATTGAGATCGAAGTCCAGTGGCCCTCAGGAAAGGTCACCAAAATGAAATTAGGAGATCTCGAGGAAAGTGGGGGAGTTAACGTGATTCATGAAAAATATCGCTAAGCGTATGTCATAAGATTGCTCTCGCAAATTCCTCTAAATTTTGGTAGAGAATGGAAGTCGATATTTACGATAATATAAAATTATATACAAAAACGATGAAGCGCACATTCAACATACTAATCTTTACCGCTTGCGCAGGAGCTCTTTCTGCCTTGGGTGGTCTGGTCGCCTACGACGACAAAATTGCATCTGATAATGGAGGAGGGCTCCCCCATACCGCCATCAGCAGCGCCACCCTTACTTTCGATACCACCAATTCGGAGCTCTTCGACTTCGGCGCCATCTCCGGATCCTCCACCATCGAATTCATCGTTTCCGGCGATCCGGTCGCGGGTGGACAGAATGGATTTCTGGCGGTCGGATCAAACGGGACCCACAGCCTGCGCTACGAGCAGTGGAACGACACCGGAGCGCTCGGATTCACCCACGGAGGGGTGGCGGACTATCTCTTCGACCAGCCGGGGTTGCCCCCACTTCCTCCCGCGACTCCCTCCAGTGCATCACCCATCGAGATGACACACGTCACCTACCGGTGGGATCAGCCTAGCACAACCATGGAACTCTACTTCAATGGCAGCTTGGTCGGCTTCAACGACCGCGCGCCCGGGTTCCAGTTTCCATCCGGCACTGGCTTCCTCGGCAACAATACCGGACTGAGTCAGGGAATGCAGGGCACCATCGAGCGGGTCACGATCTATAATGAAGCCGTCGAACCTGCGACCATCCTCGCCCACTCTGAGGCTTGGGATGGTCCCGGTGGCTCCCTTGCGAATTACGATGCTGCGATCGCGAGCGACAACGCCGGAGCCCTTCCCTACACCGCTTTCAGCGGTGCGGCCTTGAACTTTGACACCACCAATTCGGAGCCCTTCGATTTCGGTGCCATCACCGACTCCGCTACCGGCGAGTTCATCGTATCCGGTGATCCGGTCGCAGGAGGACAGAACGGATACCTGGCGGAGGGAGCCAATTCAAGCTGGAGCCTCCGCTTCGAACAGTGGGACGATACCGGCCTGCTTGGATTCACCCACGCGGGTGTCAGCGACAATCTTTTCTTCGCAGTTGACGCCCCCAGACTTCCTCTCTCTCTGAGCACCGAGTCCCCCACCGAACTCACCCACGTGGTCTATCGCTGGGACCAAGACACCACGACCATGGAACTCTACCTCGACGGAGTGCTGGCGGGCGTCAATACGGCCGCCACCGGATTTGAGATGCCAACCGGCTCCGGCCATCTTGGCAACAACGGAGGCCTCACGGAAGGCACGCTCGGCACCATGGAGCGCGTCACGGTCTACAACGATGCCCTCACGCCCGCGGACATTCTTGCCCACGCCAACGCCTGGTTGGGATCTGACGATCTCCGCCCACTTCAAATCAACGATGTTTCTCATGAGATCGTTGCTGAAAATGTCAACGTGACTTTGACTTGGAATTCCCGCCCGGAAACAAGCTACTTTGTCGAGACTTCCGTGAATCTTATCGACTGGGAGGAATTGACTGACAGTCATCTTTCGGAGGGGGAAACGACGAGTTTAGAGCATAGCTTTTCCAGGAATCCTCCGGTGATTCGCCTCTTCTACCGGGTTTCGGTCGCCCCCTGATCTCCTCTCGTTCAGTTTTCAGCTCCCCGCCGGACAGCGTCCGTCGGGGGGGGGGCGTGCTACGAAGGGGACTCTACTACGGCTGCAATTCGAGTTTGAGCCGTCCAAACTTACGCGGCTGGGCGCCTGCCGGAGCGGTAGAGCGGAAGATGACGGTTTCGTGGAGGGGGTCGATTTGTTCCCGACCCTCGAAGACAATGTTGGCCGGGCCCTCGATCCAGGTATCGAGATTATCTGAGATTTGAGGAATCATGGTGACGTCCTCGGCTGCCAGGTTTCGTCGGAAACGAAAGACGATGTAGTCATCGCTTGCACCATTGACCATGAGGGAATCAATCGTGACTGTTCCGCTGGAAAAGTCCGCCCCGTTTGGATCAGTGCCTTCAAAATATTCGAGAAGATTATCGCGGCCATCCATGTCGGGATCTGAATCGAGCTCTGGAATTGGGAGGCCGTTGGCGACTCTCCAGTCGAAGTAATTTGTGCCGTCGGTTTCTCCCGGAGATCCTCCGATTACGACACTTGCGCGCCAGCTCGCGGGGTTGGCGTGGTTCGGGAGGGGTTGCTGGGATGGGTCAATGAGGACGAGAGTGAAGCCATCGCCATCCGGGCCTTCTGGCCAAGGAGATTGATCGTTGTAGGTGAAGGAATGAATGAGGGCGTCGAGGGCATCGACAAGGGTGATGAGTTCACCATCGTTGCTGAGATTTCCGGAGTATTCGCCTGCGATTTGGCGGGAAAAGGTAGCTCCGTATCGCTGCTGAAATGCTGCGAGATCATTGATAATCAAAAGGCGGGCTCCCGGTTCCAGAGTCCTCAGTCCGGCCGTGGCAAAATCGAAAGTGATTCCGGTGGTGAATCTGAGGCCGCTGAGATCAATCGTTTGAGTTCCGCTATTCATGAGTTCGACGAATTCAAAGTCGTCTCGATCTGAAAACCCGGCCGCAATTTCAGAAGCGTCGGCATCCGCCGGGCGGTAGTGAAGCTCGGAGATGACGAGATTATTTGCGCTGGCCGGAATGGTATCGATCAGGAAGTAGGCTTCGGCCGGAGCACTCCAATCCGAGCCGTCAAGTGTACGGGCCGTGATTAACATTGATTCTGTCAAAGTCAGGCCATTGGCGAGAGTTGATTGGCCGATTTCGAGTTCCGGAGTGATGAGGAAATCAGAGCTTCCGATTCCATCGTTGAGACCATGAATGGCGAGAACGTTCATGCCATCCTGCAATTCATTGACTTGTCCGCTGACATCAAAGGTAACGAAGTTGACTGCTTCACCATCCGGATGCCCACCGTTGGCCTCGGAGTTCCAAATCGGAGTGGCCGGAGCATTCTCTTGCGCGATTAGAACTCCATTGAGGTAAGCGATGAAGCCATCGTCATACTTCATCTTCAGTCTCATGACGTCATAGAGTGAGGCCTCTGCGAGGCTGAATTGCATCCTGAGATAGGCCGTGGTGTTTTCACGATCCATGGTGTCATCAAGGTTTAGCTTGATCTCGGGATCGTACGTCGAGACCCGGTCATATCCCACCCCGGTGGTCCCCGGGATCCATCCCGAATCATCAAAGCCCGTCAAGGTCCAGCCCAGTCCGGAGGCCGGGTTGCCTGCCGTTGGAATGATGACTCTGACGGCATCACCTTCACTGACTACGGTGCTCAGTTGGACTCCGCCTTCAAACTGCTGGGCGGTGGCTGAAATAGTTCCCCCGGGTGCGCGCGGATCGCTTCCGTCGGTGGTGTAGTAGATGGCCCCGGGAGGAGGCGAGAAGGTCGCGACAAAGCCGTTGGCAACCACGCCCCCGGTTTGGTTATAAATCGGACGGGGCGTAAACTGGGTGTCATACCAATCGGCCCGGGTGGTCAGCCAGTTTTTGAAAGTGGTGAGTTCGTCTCTCCAGTCGGTCTCACTGGAGAATCCCTGTCGAATGGCCCGGGTGGCGCCGATTTCGGCACTCTGTCTGTCAATGATTCCTGCCATCCCAGCATTACTCATGGCGCGGTCACGGTGGTAGAACCAGCGATCGACGTAGAGTTGCTCGAAGTCGGGATCGTCGAAGAGGCGGGCATACCATAATCTGTCACCACGATGCCGGAAGGTCCCGGTGGGGCCACCGCCGATATAGTAGCTGCTCCAGTTGTAGTCCCAGGCAGGCCCCATTCGGAGTTTACCGTCGTCCCCTTTCCAGGGGAACATGCTGATCAACATGCCATCGCCATTACGGCTAAGGTTGTTGAACATGAAGTATTCCACAAAGTCCTCGGCATCGAGATACTTCCGGTATCCGTCGACCGGGTCGAGCCACTGGGCGTTGTCGTAAAGGACGTCCTCGAAGGTTCCAAACCAATCCTCGATCGCGGCTCGCTGGGTCGGGGTGACACGGTTGCCATTGGGATTATCGAAGTTGAGATAGCCGTTACTTTGTCTGGGAATGTCGTCGCCTCCACTGGCGGAATTGGGAGAGGTTTCGGTGGTCCGGTTGGGGCCCCGGGTGTGGAAAAACTGGGGGCGGGTCACGCCATTTTCGGCAGGGAATCCCCCGACCGGGACTGAGTCCATGCGGTTCAAGCCCAGCAGCCAACCTCCCGAAGTACCATCCTCGCTTAGTCGATTGAAATCGAGTCGCCCGTCACCTCGTGAGACTTTCTCAAAGATGGCGTAGACTCCACGACGATCGGCCAACGAAAGGTCGCCGCCATTGGTGTTCACAAAGGCCTCGACCCAACGAATCCGGGTGGCGTAACGCCCCATATTATTGCTCAACTGGTAGATGAAGGTGTTGAACATCATGGCGGGGTCCTTGTTATTGTCGGTGTCCGGATAATAAAGAACCCAGTCCGAGTGGGCCGGCATTCCGAGAACTTCGGCCTCTTTTTCGTTTTGAGATTCGTCCCAAATTTCCATGCTGAAAGGCATCTGTGACCAGGTGCTGGAGAAAGCGCCACGCCCCCGCACCCCGGACCGGCTGATCATCTGTGGAGTATCATTGAGAGTCGCTAGGCCGCTTGTTTGATCGCGCTCGAAAGTGGCCCAGACTGCGCTTTGACGTGCCACTTGCTGGACTCCCGATCCGGTGCCACTCCATCCCTTCGCGGGGACCGGGCCAGCTCCAAAATTATCGATGATCATGAGAGGAAGGTCGGATTCGTAGCTGGCCAGATCAGCAGCAAGCCGGATGTAAGTTTCACCTGAAACAGGCCCCGCCACGCCTTCCCTGATCGGGATGGCCCGTAAGTGGGTCGTGGCGTTTACGGTCACCGCAGAGGCGTAAAGTGTTCCATTGGAAGTTGAAGGCGTGCTCCCGTTTGTGGTGTAATAGATCTCCGTGCCAGCCGAGGGTGACGAAAGAGCGACGCCCAGGATTCCTGAGAAAGTACGGCTCCCGATGGCAAAAGTAACCTCGGATGGCGCGGGCATGGTGGCGTCATTGGCTTGGCCGGGAGTGGGGCTGCCCAAGACGCGCGCGGTCGATAAATCGCCTGCGAGGATTCCGTAGGCAACATCACTGCCGAGCGAGGGATAGGTCGGTGCGAACTCCTGAAAAATGGAGGCACCGCTATTCCCGATGAGGGCGAGGTATTCCCCTCCGGCGCTGAGTCTGAAGTTGGTGTGGATCGCTCCCGGAGGACCGCTCGCTCCTTTGCCGGAGGCAAAGATGGTGGCCCGTTCCCCGGGCGAAAGTATCAAGGAAGGGAAGGGCCACTTGACTAAATCGGTGGCGTCGTCGGTCAGGAAGTATGACCCCATGTCCACGGTCTCACCCGTCGGGTTAAAGATCTCGATCCAGTCTGAGAAGTTCCCGTCCCCATCCTGCAAACCGGATTGGTTGTCGGCCACAAATTCAGAGATGACCGGGTGATCAGCGACCATCGCGACCTTGATCGTGATGTCGGAAGTTTCCGACCCAAACCCACTTCCGGCCGTGAGAGTGTAGCTCGTGGTTTCGCCGGGAGAGACTGCGATCGAGCCGTTGCCATTCGTCGTTTGCTCTCCCACATTTCCCAGGGTGGGGCTGATTGTCCAAGCGGTCGCAAAGGAAGTTTCCCATGAAAGAGTGACACTTTCTCCCAAGTTCGTGGTGGTGCGATCGGAGGTGAAGGAGGTGATACGAGGAGCCGGATTGACGGTGACGGTGACATCCTGCGCGACTGGGCCATCGTCGTTGGTCGCGGTCAGACGGTAGACCGTTGTGGTGGTCGGCGAGACCATGAGTTGGCTGCTTCCAGTGACATCGGTTCCATTGATCGAGAGGGAGGCAGCTCCCACAACAGTCCAGCTGAGGCTGGAACTTCCCGGAGAGAGGAAGGCCTTGGGCGAAGCAGAGAAGAGATTGATCACAGGAGGCTCCAAAACCTCGTTATAGGCATTGGCGTGTCGAAGGATGTCCTCGCTTGCGAGGGCTTCGTTATAAACGGTGACACGGTGAATGGTGCCGAGCATCCCCTCGCTCCCGGCGGAGTTGTTCCCCAGTAATCCTGAGCCCGTTGGCATGTTAAAGGAACTCGCGACCGCAGTGTTTTGACCCACTAGGGTTCCGTCGAGATAGAGGTCCATTCGGCCGTCGCCATCCCAAACATACGTGACGTGAGTGGGATCGGTGGGAGAGAGGACGAGGGGACTGAAGGTGTAGTCGGCCACGCCGGACTGGGTGAAACCCAATTGCCCGCTGTTGTTCCATTGTTCATAGCGCAGGCTGCTCGAGGTGTTTGATCCCACCGCCAGAAAGCCATTCTGCCCCCCGCCTGCGGGATCCCCTTCGACAATGAACTCACAGGTGGAGGCTCCCGAGATCGTTCCAAAGTTGAATGCGCTGCTGTTAGCGCCATTGAGGGAGACCGCAGCGGTGAGCTTGGAGACCGGAACGGGTCCGACACCCGCTTCATCGGATACGATTGCCTGATCGTAAAGGGTGAGGCTGGCTCGGGTGGGAAGCCAAAGAACTGAAATCAGACAAGTAGTGAGAAATCGAGACCGATTTCCGCAGAAAAACAAACGCATTCAAAAGAGAAGCATAAACCCGGTCGCAACCGGAGTTTAAACTCTTCGCTAAATCTTTGTTTGTCATTGCTTTGGGTGAAGTCGAATATTCTTGTAAAATGTCGAGGGATTCAGCTGCCGGCCTTCTTGGAGCCGTGATATTCGCATGATCGTGTTGAAACACTGAGTGATTTACGACAGTTTAGTTAGTCCCGACTCTGCCCATACCGATTTCAAATTCATTCATGAAGCCTTCCTTCTCCTTCCTCCTATTCCCGTTGTGCCTTCTTTTTCAACCAGTTCGGGCGGAGGTCGTCATCAACGAGATCATGTTTCATATTCCTCGTGAGGAGAATGAACCCGAGCCCGTATCAGAGGAGTTTATTGAGTTACATAATACAGGTGTTACTGCTGTTTCTCTGGCAGGTTGGGAACTCGATGCCGGAGTGCAATTTGTTTTTTCGGCGCTCAACATTGCGCCAGGGGGCCATGCCGTGGTGGCAGCCGATCCGGCGGCATTTGCCCTAAAGTATCCCGGGGTGAGCGCGCCAGTGGTGGGACCGTGGACCGGTCACTTAAGCAATTCAGGAGAGAAGATTCGGCTCCGCAATGAGATGGGGGTCGAGATCGATGAATTGACCTACTCAGATGAAGGGGACTGGGCGGTGAGGCGTCGCGGGCCTCTCGATAATGGTCATGAGGGCTGGCTTTGGGAATCGACCGCTGATGGGGCAGGAGGATCTCTCGAGTTGATCAACCCCACGCTCACAAATCGGGAGGGGCTGAATTGGCAAGCGACAGCACCCGGTGCACAGAGTCCGGGCGCGATCAATGGGGTTTTTAGCACCGATGCGGCTCCCATGATTTTGGAGGTGAGGCACACTCCGGCCATCCCCAGCGATCGTGATCAAGTGATCATCACCGCTAATCTTAAGGACATCGTGGGGGCCTCCCTGAGTGCCACCGTGTCTTACCGCACTGAGAGTAATGATTCTGCGAACAGGACCATCGTGGTCATGTCGGATGATGCCTTAAACGGCGACGGGGATGCTGGTGATGGTGTTTTTGGAGCGACCCTGCCGGCCTTTCCTGACGGAACGGTCGTTGATTTTTTCGTCAGTGCCTCGGACGGGGTAAACACCCGGACTTGGCCCGGGCCGACCGATGACAGGGGGAATCAGGCTGCCAATGCGCTCTTCCAAATCGAAGCCACTCCGGTTTCGAGCGATCAGAGCCTTCCGGTTTATCGCCTGATCCTAAGTCCGGATGAAAAGGCGGAATTCGAATTTGATAACTTCGATGACGCGAGTGGTGCCCAGATGAATGCGACCTTCATTGTGCAAGTCGGCGATGATGTTGATGTCCGTTATCTCGCGGGAACTCGTCGTCGCGGAGCCGGGAGTCGCAGTCGCGACCCGCGCACTTTACGTCTGAGTCTGGCCGCGGACCGACCGTGGCAGGATACCACGAAGATGAATTTGAATTCGCAGTTTAACTACCTGCAGCTCTTTGGTCAAAAGCTCTTTGCGGCGGCTCGCCTGCCCTCCGCTAAGGCGCGCTCAATCGAACTCTTTGTCAATGCTGAAGATGAGTCGGTGGTGACCGGGCGTCTCCTTGGAGCTTATGTTCATCTGGAACCGCAGGGGGGAGATTCGGTGGCCCGCCAGTTTCCTGATGACTCCTCGGGGAATCTCTATAGTAAACGCCGACCTGATAGCAAGCTGGCTCATCGCGATGGCAATATTGAAGACTATCTCGCAGACGGTTGGCAGAAGGAAACCAATCGCGCGGAGGCTGATTGGTCGGATCTTGATGCCTGGCTAACCGCGATTCGTGATACTGCGAGTCCCAATTACTTGACCAACCTGGAAGCGGTGATGGACATTGACCAATGGGTGCGTTGGTTCGCGGTCATGACTCTCGTCGCGAATGGAGAGACCAATATCTCCAACGGAGCAGATGATGATTACTACGTCTATGCAGGTCGGCAGGATACCCGGATGAAGGCCGTTCCGCACGATCTGGATACCATCCTTGGTCTGGGAGACGTCAGTGCCATCACTGATCCCAACCACACAATCTACGACATGATTGAGGATGATGATGTCATCCCGGTCCTCGAGCAGTTCATTCGCCATCCGGTGGTCTTGCAAAAGTACCACCAAGTGCTCCGGGATCTCATCGAGGGTCCGTTTTCAAAGAGCAAGTTTGATGAGCTTGTCATCAATTGTCTGACGGAACGGGTACCGGCTCAAGTCATCAACGATGTCGTTACCTTCATGGATGATCGAAGGAGCTATGTTCTCGGTGAAGTGAACCCGGGTCTCACTGTGACCACGATGCTCCCAGTCGAAGGGGGATTCCCGAAAGCCACAAATAGCAGCCCGAATCTCTCTGGTGTCATTAATATTTCCGAGGCAAGTTCGCTAAGGGTGAACGGCAAGCCTGCTTCCATTGATGCCTTTGCGGGCACTTGGTCATTTAATAGTGCTAACCTTGCTGAGACTCCCGTGATCAACGCCGGCACGCCATGGCGCTATCTCGATAACGGTTCCAATCAGGGGAGTGCTTGGCGTGAGGTGACCTTTGATGATTCCAGTTGGAAGACCGGGAGTGGGGAGTTTGGCTACGGTGATAATGACGAGGCAACCGAGATCCTCTATGGTCCATCTGCTTCTAACTTTATTAACTTCTTCACGAATGGCAATAATCGATACATCACGACCTATTTTAGAAAGGAAGTGATGATTGCCGATCCAACTGTCTATCAAGATATTCTTCTCCGTTTAAAGCGCGATGATGGCGCTGCAGTTTACCTGAATGGGGTCCTGCAAATTCTGGACAACCTTCCTGAGAATCCGGGCTTTGATTCGTTGGCGATCGATGCCGCCGGGCAGGACGAGGAGCAAACCTTTTACGAGTTTGCGCTGCCCGTGAGTGCCTTTGTCGCGGGAACAAATACGATTGCGGTCGAGATCCATAATGTCGCGACCGATAGTAGTGATCTTAGTTTTGACCTCTCCCTGACGGGTCGAACCGAGCCTGTGGCCGGTGAGGCCTTTTTGAATCCAGGCATAAATCGTGTTTTTGTGGAGGCTTTCAATACTGAAGGCGCGATCGTTGAGGCGGTCTCACTTCAAATTTGGTATGACGATGGCGACACCGCGACTCTTTCCGGGACTCTCAGTGAAGAGACCACTCTTACGGCGGTCGGCGGCCCATATCTCATTGCTGCTGATCTTCTCGTGCCGGCTGGTATTACCTTAACGATTGAGCCGGGAGCGAACCTCTTCTTTGCACAGGGGGTGGCAATAACGGTGCTGGGTCGGCTTGATGCGCAAGGTACTCGCTACGAGAGGATTCAGTTTACCGTTTCACCAGGGAGTGATGATACTTGGGTCGGGGTTATCTTTACGAATACTGATGAGGACAGCCGAATGGTGGAACTTGATCAGAACTTCTCGACGGCCGGGGGTCATTCAGTCGAAGTCACAAACGCGAGGCTGACTCTTAACGGGGTCCGGTGGCGAGGGACAACCGAAACCATACTTGAAGTGAGAGATCCCAAGATGAATATTCTGAATTGTGATTTTCCATCGTCCAGTGGAAGCGAGGCCATTCACGGAACTGCGCTGGGTGGAGATGAGTTCTTTAATCTCATTGGGAACGTGTTCCAGACATCTTCAGGTTACAATGATATCATCGATTTCTCGGGTGGGCGGCGTCCCGGTCCTGTCATTTACGTCTTAAATAACGTTTTTCAGGGTGGTACCGACGACTGTTTGGATCTTGATGGCATTGATGCCCACATCGAGGGAAACATCTTCCGGAATATTCATACCGACGACCCCAATCGTGCCAGTACTTCCAATGCCATTGCAACGGACGGAGATGCTCATATCACCGTCGTGAGAAACATCTTCGACGACGTGGATCATGCCCTCTTGCTCAAGAACGAAGCGGATGCCATCTTCGAAAACAACATTGTGCGTAAGGCCACCTTCGGCGCGATCAACTTCCGCGAGCCCCTGCGGTCCAATGTGGATGCCGGAAGCGACGTCTTCTGTCGCGGAAATATTTTTATTGAGAATGCCGTGACCTTCCGCTTTCCGGATCATCCTCGTGGTGGAGGTGCGCTTCCAAATATCGTCGCCGACCATAATATCATGCCTGCCGCCGAGCATCGTTATGGCGAAAACAATCTTGACCTTGATCCCGCTTTTATCGATCGCGATGGCTTGGACTATCGCCTGCTTGCGGGATCCCCGGCCATCGGTTCCGGGATCAATGGCGCGGATATGGGAGCCTTGGTTCCCCGGGGCGCCACCGTATCGGGCGAGCCCCCAGCCTTGACTGATGAGACCACCGCCAATCTGATTGTCGCCATGCCCGGGATCTCCGGAATTGAGAGTGGGAGCTTCACCACGGAGTATCGGTGGCGCTTGAATGGCGGACCTTGGAGCGCAGAGACTGATATCGTTAATACAATCATGTTGAGCGGTTTGGCTCCTGGCACCCATCAGGTTGAGGTTCTGGGTAAGGACAGCAACAGTGTCTGGCTGGAGATTCCGAATGCTTCTCAAAGCTGGACGGTCACCGCGACATTACCGCCAGGAGTTCGCATCAATGAAATCGCAGCGGGTCCTGCGGTTGGTGCCGACTGGATTGAGCTTTATAACTCCGGGTCCTCTTCTTTTGATCTCGCTGGCTTGGTGATTTCCGACGATCCGAGCGGTCGCCCTGGCACGATGTTTCCGCCGGGTAGCCTGCTTCCCGCTCAGGGATACCTGCGCGTCGAGCTTGGTTCTGAATTCGCGTTGGATCGCGATGGCGAGACCTTCTACTTACTGGAGGGTGTCTCTGTCGTCGATTCGGTGACCTTTGGGAATCAACTTGCGAATTACAGCCTGAGCCGGCTTGGTCGTGAGGGCGTCTGGGGCCTGGGCCTCCCCACTCCGGAGGCCGTGAACAGGGCCGCGGGCACCGGCGATGTGCGCCTTTTGAAAATCAATGAATGGGTCACCAATTCGGGCGTCGTGATTTGTGATGACTTTGTCGAACTCTACAATCCCGGAAATACCCCGATCGCACTTGGCGGCCTTTATTTGACCGAGAATCCCGGAGGAAAAGTTGATCAGCATGCCATTCCGCCCTTAACCTTTATCGCTGCCGGGGGATTTGTGGCTCTGGATTTCTCGATGAGTGCGGACTCGCGGAATGTCGCTCTTTATACCGCGCAGCGTGACGAGATCGATTTAGTGGCCTTCACTTCGCAAGTCGAAGATACTTCTTACGTGCGAATTCCAAATGGTGCGAGCACGATTCAAGTTGCCATTCTCCCAACGCCCGGCCGTTCAAATGGTAGCTTGGGAGGAACGACCTCGACGAATAATTACTCTC
>JBLIDI010000069.1:0-16404 GCA_047634075.1 Akkermansiaceae bacterium | reverse complement strand
CTGGCCTTGCGTCCATAGAGAAGTTGGTAAGCGAGTTGGACTCGGGCCGGGTTGCCGGAGGGTGCTTCACGGTGCAGGCGGGCTGAAAACTCCCCGGCTTGCGCCACCATGAGAGGATTGTTGATCGCAAAGAGCTTCTGGAGGGGTGTGGTCGATTTGTAGCGCCCCGGAGAGTGGAGGTTAGGATCGGGGAAATCGAAAAGGGCGAGCATCGGGTCGAGTTTTAGGCGGCTGATCCGGGCGTAGAGGGCGCGGCGGTGGGCATCCGGCGCGCTGACCTCAAAGGAAGGTCCGCCCACGCTGAGATCGAGAGTGCCCGCGGCGGCGTAGAGGGCGTCGCGCCACATTTCGATATCGAGTCGCCGTCGGTTCGCGCGGCTGTAAAGAGTGTTGGCGGGATCGCGTTCCAACTTGGCCCCGGAGAAATCGCTACTCTGCCGGTAGGTCGAGGAGAGAACGAGCTCACGGAGGAGCCACTTCACCGACCAACCGGACTCCATGAAGCGCACCGCGAGATCGTCGAGGAGTTCGGGATGTGAAGGAGGAGTGCCAAGGGTGCCCAAAATTATTGGCGGTCGTGACGAGGGGCGTGCCAAAGAGTTCGCCCCAGATCCGGTTCACGATGACGCGAGCGGTGAGGGCGTTCCCGGGGGAGGCGATGGCTTCGGCGAGCTCGAGCCGTCCGCTCCCTTTCTGAAAACTGGGAGGGTTCTTATCCTTGCTGAGGATGGTTAGGAAACGCCGCGGCACTTCCGGTCCGAGGTCTTTGGGGTCTCCGCGGAGATGAACCTTAAGGTTGGTGACTTTGGGACGATCCCGCACGATGTGCACGCACGCTGTGCATGGCATCCGTCGGCTTCTTGGCATTCTTCCTGTCGAGGGGGCGATTGAACATCTCGATGGAGGCGAAGACTCCGGCCAGCCCGTAGTAGTCCTCGGTCGAGATCGGATCGAATTTGTGATCATGGCACCGAGCACACCCCACGGTGAGTCCGAGCAAGCCACGCGACACGGTATCGACCCGGTCCTCCCACTCGTCGGCCATCACGAGCGGGTCGTTGCGCCGATAGTATTTCGGGCCGAGCCCGATGAAGCCCAAGGCGACGAGATCCTGATCGTGGTTTCCTTCTAACAGATCTGCCGCCAACTGCAGTGTGATGAATTGGTCGTAGGGGAGGTCACGATTAAAGGCTTCGATCACCCAGTCGCGGTAGAGCCCCGCGTTGGGATCGAAAAGTTTGCTGTCGTCGCCCACGATGTGGGCCTGGTCCTCGGCATAGCGGGCAAGATCGAACCAAGTTCTCGCCCAGCGTGCGCCGAACTGAGGACTGACGAGGAGGCGGTCTGTAAGCTCTTTCAGGCTGGCATCAGGATCCAGGATAGCTTCTGATCGTTGTAGGGCGAGGCAACACGCACTAATCAAACGTTCGGCTGGACTTATTTCCTTCATGAAAACAGGGCGAAAGTGGATCTTTCGATTTTGGTATCGGCTGCCGGTAGACTGGGTTGCGCATGCGAGAAGTCGCCTTTCTATTTTTTGGGAATCTCTCCAACGAGCTTTACGTATTCGTGGCTCAGTTTTCCTTTCTCCCCGGCGGTCCACCTGCGGAAGCCCAGCGGGCGCTTGTCAAAATTCCTGCTGGTCGTTTCGACATTCACCATCTGGATGCCTTTGTAATCATTGATGACTAACTTGTGGGTGTGACCGGCGAGCATCGCGACCACGCCATGGGCCTTCCCTCACGAGGTCACCACAAATCAGAACGAAATCGGGAGCCAGAGTATTGATCTGATCGACCGCGAGTGCTTTCACGTCGTGCTCGTACCCCCCCCATCCCCAATTGGGTCTCGCACATTTGGACGAAAGTGAATCCTTTAGGGTCGGCAGAATTGACCTCCTCAGGCTGATCCGGCATCCAGAGCAGACTGATAAGGAGGAACCCGCTGACGAGCGCTGTCGTTACAAGAAGCGGAAGGGCTCGAGTCATTCGATTCGCGTTCATGGGTCGACATGCGGGCTGGAACAGTCGAGGGACAATTCCAGGGAGGTTCCGTTGGGGAGCACCTTGCCATCACCCTCGATCTTCACCAAACGGATTGGATCGCCTCGCCACTTTTCGCCCGGTCTGACTGCAGATCTCAAGAAAGGAAGGGAGAGAAGGAGGCAGCGGACACCGACGTTCGAAATCAAGCGCGCGGGGATTGTCCTGCTGAGCATACGTGGATTCGTGGCTTCTTTTATTGACGAGTAAGAACGATAAAGGTTACTTTTGTCGGTGCTGTACACACCGGCACAAAGCGACACTCGTTACAATTCGATGAAACATACTCCAAGCCCAATCCTATTTTCCTGCACCTCCTTGTTAGGTGCTTTTTTCGCCCAAGGCGCCCTACTTTCCGACTTTGACGGAAACGGGGTGCTCTATCTGGAAGGGGGGACCATTGCTCCTGGTATCACCGCGGGAGGTCCCACGGGTTCCTTTTATCGCCTTCTCGACAATGTCGAAAGTCTACAAAATTTCCTAGCCTTTAGTTCTGATGGAACGGATCCGGAGGATGATTTCACAGATTGGACTGAGGTCACCTACACGATGGACTTTCGGATGGACGCCATTGGGGCGGACGGATTCGGTATTAATTTTTTGTCGACTGACACCCATGGACATTCAGGCGTGATTGCGAATACCAATGGTGCTGGAACCGGTGATGGCGGGCCGGCTGAACGGGCTTTTATGCCAGATGCCTTTGGATTTGGAATCCGGGTTTATCAGGGTCGTAATTCGACGGTCACCTTTGATGACAGTTTGGTAGCAAACGATGTCGAGTATACTTATAATGACGGCGTTTGGGGGTCACTTGAGATCTCAATCGTTCGAAATCCTGTCACCAAGGATGCCCTCGTGAATGTGACCCTGTATGACGAAGCCGGCTTGGCTGGAAATGCCCAGCCGGTCCATTCCGACGTCAACATTACGGGAGTCATTGTCGAGGATTTCCGTGTCCAAATCGGAGCTCGGACCGGAGGTCTCAATATGACGCTCGATCTCGATAATATCGCATTGGAGATCAAGGTCCCAGATCCCACGGATACCGATGGCGATGGTCTTCCCAACGAGTGGGAAATTGAATTTGGTCTCGATCCAGATGACGACGGAGAAGCTGGCGATCCGGATCAAGGTGCTTCAGGGGACCCGGATTCAGACACTCTTACCAATGCCGAGGAATATAGTCTTGGAACGAATCCAACAAGTGATGATAGCGATGGCGATGGCTTGAAGGATAATGTCGAAGACGATGGTGGGATTTATGTGGGACCGAATCAAACGGGAACGAGCCCAAGGCTCGACGACACCGACAGGGACGGACTGAAGGACGGAAATGAAGTTCCGACCGAGGACTATGTGGATGCCAATCAATCGGGAACAGATCCAAACAAGGTTGATACCGATGAGGACGGTTTTGCGGATGGCACCGAGATCCTTTTGGGCCGGAACCCCAAGATCGTCGATGTGCTCACTCCCGCTCCTGACTTGGTCGCTGACTTTGATGGGAACGGAGAATCATTTGAGGAAGAGGCTCGTCGAGGAGCTCGTAAAGGACAATTAGTTGTCGGCGACGCGAACTCCGATGGGAATTACTACCAGCTTCTTGAAAACATTGGGAACGCCGGGAACTTCATCTCGTTTGAGTCCACAGAGGATTACACCGGTTGGCAGAACTTCTCGTTTCAGATGGACTACCTCGCCAGCAATGTCGCGGCGGACGGCTTTGGGGTAAACTTCCTTTCAACCGCCGATCACGGCGATTCCGGGGTAATCCCGCTCGTGGATGGAACGGTTGAGGAGCGGGCACTGATCGATAATTCGTTCGGGGTTGGTTTCCGGACATTCCAGGCCACGAACGCAACCGTGACCTGGAACTCTGTCGACGTGAGTCTTGATGCTCCTTATACCCTGCCTCAGGACAATTGGGCGTCTGTGGGCATTGACGTCGAACGTGATCCCGGTTCCAAAGATGCTTTGGTTAACGTTTTTGTCTACGATCTGCCCGATCGTCAAGGGAACGCGGAGAATGTCTTTGCCGATTTCTCAATCCCAGCGATGGATCTCGAGGATTTTCGGGTTCAAGTTGCAGGCCGCACAGGTGGTTCTGCGATGAATCTTAGTATCGATAACATCAAGGTGTTTGTCGACGGAGGTGGTCAGAGTGGCATTGTCATTTCGTCAATCAATACTGTCGTGGTCCCAGGAGCTGGTAATACTCCAGACACTCTTTCGGTCACGATCACCTGGAATTCGCGGGAAGGCCGGACCTATGCAATTCTGGCAAGTGATGATTTGGGCGGAGGCGATCTCGACTTTTGGGACGAGTTGGAAGACAGTTTTCTTGGTGCAGTTGGTCAAGAGACAACCTCGTTTACGGAGAGTGGTATTTCAATCGATACTCAGAAGCGATTCTACGTCGTTCGCATTCCTGAATAGGAACTCTCGATTCAAGGGTGACTCAGTAAGTCAGTAATGACGTTATCAGTCTCATCCTGAAAGCTTTCGAAAGTGATTTCCCGAATTCGGGAAATCACTTTTGTTGTCTCACGGACCAAGGCTGATCCACGATGTTTCCAGCCGGTGCGGAATGATAAGATGTCGCTATTTCCAGGATAAAGGAATCCGAAGAGGTCCTTTGACCGGGGCGACGACGTTTCGGATGTTTTTTGGGGAAGATTATGGGGAGTTTTCTCGTGGAGTCCCCAAGTGGAAGTCTTGAAACACCTTTAATTTTCGGTTCCGAAAACTTGCCTTACTCCTGAAAGAGGGCAGGGTCTCCCTCGCCTCTCAAGCAATCTCTCTCTCTCTCTCTCTCTCTCTGATGAAAAACTTCCTTAAAAAACTCCTCTTAACGGTATCCCTGATCTCAGGTGTCTCTCCGGTCATGGCAGGGAGCTACAGCCAAAATTTCACCGGCTTTTCGTCGGGAACAACCAGTCTGGGTGATGGCTCCGAAATGAATAGTAACACTGGGACCACGCAAGTCCGTGGAACGAGCAATCCTTACCTGCGGATGACCGCCAGTGGCACCGGAGCAACGAGTTCATCGTTGAAGTTTCCTGATCTCGACGCCGGGAAAGCGATTGACGCCTTCACGGTGAGTTTTGATCTGCTCATCGGCGGCAGTGGCACACTGGCCGATGGTGTTTCTCTAACCTTCGGAGAGATTGCCTCAGGCGACGGTGGTGGAGAAGCGGGATTCGCTGTCGACAACGGTCTCGTGATCGCCTGGGATACTTACAACAATGGCGGTGATGATCCTTCCGTCGAGGTCTTTGCTGATGGCGTGAGTATCGACAACAATGCTCATAATTATGGGTCGACATCCAACGCATGGGTTCCCGTAGTGTTGCACTGGGATAGCAGTGGTCTCGATGTCACCTACAATGGAAACGTTTTGGCAGACAATCTCGCCACTCCCGGCTTCGTTCCAAAAGCAGGAGATCGCTTTGCCTTTTCAGCCCGTACCGGAGGAGCCACTCAAAACACCTCCCTTGACGACCTTTCCTTTGCGACGAACACCGCCACCCCTATTCTCACGGGCGGGCCAGTGATCAATGAGTTCGTCGCGGATAATAATGAATCACTCGAAGACGAAGACCTAGACGCTCCTGACTGGCTCGAAATCTACAATGGTCAAAGTGCCAGCCAAAACCTCGATGGCTACTACCTGACCAATGACTCTGCACAAAAGACGATGTGGAGAGTTCCGGCAGTTACGATGGAAGCCTATGAATATTTCACGATTTTCGCCTCCGGAAAAGACCGTTCGGCCACCAATGCGCCACTGCACACCAATTTCTCTTTACCCAAGGAGGGGGGATACCTCGCACTCGTGGCACCGGATGGCGTCACTGTGGTGACCGAATTTAGCTACTTCGGACAAGCAGAAGATGTCGCCTATGGGGAACTCGGACAAACCCGAACCCTCGGTTTTTTAGAAACTCCGACTCCGAACCAGATCAATTCTGGAGTTCAGGCTGCCGGTCCGCCTGCGGAAGATGTTCAGTTTGATAAAACAGGAGGCGTTTTCACGACCTCGACAACGCTGGCAATCCTCGCAACAATCTCGCCTGCTGCCGTTGTCCGTTATACCACCAACGGGACGATCCCTACGGAAAGTTCGCCCGTCTCCTCCTCGGTTTTCAATATCAGCAATACCACCACGGTTCGTGCCCGGGTTTTTGAGGCCGGTCGACTCCCTGGGGAAATCAAAAGCCGCACTCTGATCGAATTAAATTCGAACGTGCAGAATTTCAGCTCAAACCTGCCCATCATTATCGTGGACTCGGGAGGGGTGAACATCGATCTCGCGAATAATCCCGGAGCTCCAAGGCCCTTTCGCCCCGTTTATACGGTGGTGATTGATCGGGATTCGGTGGACGGATTGGCCCGTATCGATGGTCTCCCGGACTTCACCGGACGGGGTGGCATGCACGTGCGCGGACAATCATCCTCGGGCTTTCCCAAGAAGCAATACGCCTGGGAAACTTGGACGAACGAAGATGAAGATAAAAATGTTTCCATTCTGGGAATGCCCAGCGAGTCCGATTGGATTCTCTATGCGCCCTATTCGGACAAAACCCTCATGCGGAATGCCCTTGTCTATGAGAGCGCCCGGGAGCTCCGAGGAAACTTCGGCGGCGTGCGCACCCGATACGTGGAAGTGTTTTTTAATTCAAACGGAGGCACCGTCTCGCTGGCTGACTACCGTGGCATCTATGTCATGATGGAGAAAATCAAACGGGACAAGGAGCGGGTTGATGTCGAAAAGCTCAGCGACCTGGTCACTGATCCCGCCCTCATCACCGGTGGCTACATTTTCAAAAAAGACAAGGGGCCCTACAGTAGCCCATGGAATACCGCGACCGAGAACATCCCTCTCGATATGCACTATCCGGAGAAACCAAATTCGGCCCAATTCAACTACCTGATCGGATACGTCAATGACATGGAAGCGGCCTTGCACGGTTCGACCTTTGCTGATCCTGATTTGGGCTATCGGGCCTTCATAGAGGCCGATACCTTTGTTGATGCCCACCTCTTTACCGAAACTTTCAAGGACATCGATGGCTACCGGATCAGCACCTACTATTCAAAATCCCGTGGAGGAAAAATCCGCTCTCTTCCGGTTTGGGATTTCAATCTCGGACTCGGGAATGCCGACTACCTGGAAGGTGAAAATCCCACCGGCTGGTATTACCCGCTCATCAATTCACCTAACTACTACTGGTATCAACGCTTGTTCCAGGACACGGAATTCGATCTGGAATACTGGGATCGTTTTTGGGAACTCCGACGGAGCCTCCTCGCCACCCCGAAAATGATGGCTGCGATTGACCGCCACGATGCCGAACTCGATGGCGACAACGGAACCCCGAATGCCGTCACTCGAAACTTTGACGAATGGAATATCCTCGGAAGCTATGTCTGGCCAAATGCTTCTGGTTCAGGTTCCCGGACCACCCACCAAGCGGAAGTTGCTTGGATGAAAAACTGGCTCACCCAGAGGCTGGCTTGGATGGAAACGCAATCTCGGGGAACCAGCGGTTTGGCAAGCCCTCCTGTTTTTAATCACTATGGAGGCGATGTGAATGCCGGCTTTGATCTTACCATGGCCGAGCCAAACAGCTGGGGAGGGGCCCAGATTTACTACACTCTCGATGGAAGCGATCCAAGATTGGGGCCAAGCCCTTACGTCACCTTGATTGGAGAGGATGCTTCCTGCGAAGCTCTTATTCCATCGACGACCAATGGCGGCAATACTCTCACGGTCGCACAATGGACTCTCCCGGCCGATCCTCCGAACGTCGTCAACTGGGCATCCGGAACACAGGGGGTCGGCTATGAACGCAGCTCAAACAATCTCTACGATCCTTACTTCAATATCGATGTTGAAGCAGAGATGGCTTCTATCAATGCCACCTGCTACATTCGGATCCCTTTCACGATCGCTTCTCAGGCTGATCTCGACGCCCTGGGTCAGTTGACCCTAAAAATGCGCTACGATGATAGCTTTGTGGCTTACCTCAACGGAGTCGAAGTCGTTCGCGAAGCGAACGCCCCGGCCAACTTAACCTACACCTCCGGTGCCGAGGGCACCCACGATGACAATCTCGCGATCAATTACCTCAACTTCTCCGTCAGCGGAGGAACAAGCCCCCTCCAAGTCGGCCAAAATATGCTGGCAATTCATGGCCTCAACCGCGGTCAGGGAAGCAGCGACGCCTTGTGGTCTTGCCTTCTCGAAGCGAGCCAAGGTGCCATCAACGCCATTTCCCCCTCGGCTCAAATTTACTCCTCCAACCTCGACCTTGAAACTTCGGTCGATGTCCGCGCCCGAGTCTTCGATGGCGCAAAGTGGAGTCCACTGAGCCGCGCCAACTTCGTCGTCAATACCGTGCCGGCGACTGTCGATAATCTCGTTATTTCCGAAATCCACTATCGACCGGCGGACCCCACTCCCGGAGAGCAGGCGGAAGGTTTTCTCACCCGGGGTGACTTTGAATACCTCGAACTCCTCAACATCGATGCCATGAACGCGATTTCGCTAGAAGGCCTCGAATTTACAGACGGTATCACCTTCTCCGGTTTCGACAGCAGCCTCCCCGTCAACGCCCGCGTCTTATTGCCGGGTCAACGCGTCGTCCTGGTGAAGAATCAGGCCGCGTTCGAGTCCCGTCATGATAGTACCGTAATCGCCGGCTCATATAGTGGCTCCTTGAGAAACGAAGGGGAGCAGGTCGTCCTGAGGGATGCCGACGGAATGGTGATTCGAGATTTGGTTTATGGCGTCACCTTCCCCTGGCCCGAAGCCGCCGGAGATGGCTCCGGATTCTCACTCGTCCTGAATGATCCTCTCTCAAATCCCAACCACTCAGATCCCCGGAGTTGGCGATCCAGCGTCGATCTCAACGGCACTCCGGGTAGCGATGACTCCGAACCTTTCACCGGTGCTCCTTCGACCGATCAGGATGGCGATGGCTACAATGCTTTCCTCGAATACGCGATGGGCACGAACGACGGCAGTAATACCTCCATCCCTGCTCTTCAACTCGGAAATGAGGCCATGGTAGGAGGTGGCAACGAACACCTAACGATCAAATTCCCGGTCAATCTGGCGGCCGTTGGAATAGCCTACACTCTGCAAAACAGTGATGACCTTTCGAACTGGGATGAGGCTGTAAACCTAGTCCACCTGTCGACAACGAACAATGGCGACGGCACCGCTACCCTAAAGTATCAATCGAGTTCCCCTGCAGGCGACCTTCCGGGACACCGGTTTTACCGTATTCAAGTATCGGGTCAGCCCTGAAACTTATTCTTATAATCATGGCCGTCATCGTAAATGATGAGATTCGACCTTACGCTTTCGGTGAGCCGTTTTTTTGCTCGTGGACTTTGGGTAGGGTTTCGACGGCTTTCGGAGAAAGTACGAATAGGGGAGTCCCAATCCGACTTGTCGGGTGTCTTGTTTCTTCTTGGATTTACGAGTTGCGCGCTCTTCTTACGTTGCCAGCGATAGGGACGGGAACGAATATCTGATTCATTCATCTTTCAAAGGGGCTCCTAAAAATCGGAGGCCTTTCTGAGATCAAGTCAGCACCTCCCGCTGGGTCTTCGACACAAATAAAGGTCAGGAGATAGGAGTTACTGAAGGGGCATTGGCAGACTCAGGGCAACTTGCGTGCCAGACCTCACGACGACACTCACGAAACACAAGGATCCTATCCATTTTCCGACATCCCGTCAGGATGAATTCGTGACCAATCACGAATCCCCAGAGTGAAGTCTGGAGTTTTAGAGACACGTTTCATCCATAGGCACTCTGGTTCTCCAGCCCCAAAGGGGAGAGCTCGCATCGCCCAGGGTCAAACGAAGTGACGCCCTGGGTTCGCCGCGCAGAGACGGCAGGGCCAAGCCAAGCGCGAGGACTCACCAAAAGACATTCCCGCAGGCCGCCGGTCGCCAGCGGAACTAGAGAACAGGGTATCGGGCCCATCAATCGTGGCGCGCCGCTTTTGGCCCGCCCTCATCCTTGTTGCTCGAAATCCCAGGGCTCCGGTCGTGCCTCCCTCTCTCCTGGGCTCTCTGATCCCACCTCGTCGAGGATAAGAGCACGATCTTCTGTGATCGTAGATTTGTGTCTAAAACTCAGGACTGAAGTCTGGGGCTCTGGACCACTGTGCCCTCCGCACCCCGACTTGTGCCTGAAAACAGGACTCCGAAGTGAATTCGAGGAAGACGTTTTACTAGGACTTCGGAATCGTCCTAACCGTTCGCTTTACCAGGTTTACTTTTTCCGAAGACGGACTTGAGATCGGTGACCTTGGTCAAGACAGGTCGGCCGTTTCGTTCGCTGATGTTCCCGGTCAGGGTGATGGGTGTGCCGACGTGATAGGCGAGGTTGAACCCGTGGAAGTCGCCGAAGCCGACCTCGATTCTTACTGAAGGTTTTCCCTCCACATCGATGTAAAAGATCTTGGCCTCATCGAGGTTGTCCGACATTCGGAGACGTCCTTGGACGGTGATTGTGCCCTTGCCGGTTTTGACCCAGGTGTTGAACTTGCGCTCCTGGTATTCTTCGAAAGCCCCGCCGTCGAGGCCTGTCAGTGGTGCCGAGGAATTGGCATAGGATGGAGAGTCGATGCCAAATTTTTGGAGGAGTGCGAGGTGAAGTCGACCGAGTTCCTGGTTTTTGGAATACCTGAGATAGCGCCCGGTCTTGAGCATCCCACCACCCTTGCCGGCGAGCACGATCGGGAGGCGCTGGGCGGTGTGGTTGTCGCTGTGGCCCATCCCGGATCCGAAGAGCACGATGCTGTGATCGAGAAGTGATCCGTTCTGGTCTTTGTAGGATTTAAGTTTGGTCAGCAGGTAGTCGAACTTCTCCATGTGCCACAGGCTAATCTTGAGGAGATCATCGATGTTGGTGCGGCTGAAATTGCGGAAGAAATGCGAGAGGTAGTGGTGCTGTTTTTTGATGCCGAGGAAATCGAAAATCATGCGGCTGTTGCTGTTGCCGAGCATGTAGCTGATGCAGCGGGTCGAGTCGGTCCAGAGGGCCATTGCCATGACATCGAGCATCGCTTCGACCTGTTCGTTGAGGTCGCCAGAGCTCTCGGGGCGTTTGAGGGTGGAGAAATCAACACCTCCTGGTCCACTGACCGGGGTCATTTTTTCGAGCCGCTGCTCAGTCTCGCGGACAACCGTGAAATATTCTTCGAGAGTTTCCTGATCTTCGCGTCCGGCTTTGCGTTGCAGGGCTTTCGCGTCGTCACGCACGCGGTCGAGGAGGCTGGAAATCTCCTCCCGCTGGTTTGGGTCGCGCATCGGGTTTCGGAAGAGTCGGTCGAAGACGAGCTGTGGATCGCTCTCGCGTGGGATGCGACTGCCGTCTTTGTCGTAGGAGATGTAACTGCAGTCGATCTGATTGGTGAAGAGGCCCTCGGTCGTGAGTTCGAGCGAGCGGTGCGCAGTGTCACCGCTGATCTTGTCTGCGATGAGTTGATCGACCGAGGCGGCCTTGTTTTTGTGATGGCCGGAAAGGAAGCGGCGGGTCGAGTTGCTATGCGATGAGAAACCGAAGTCGCCCATATTATCGAGAATGAGCAAGTCGTCCTTATGTTTCGCGAAGGGCGCCATGAGTGGGGACATGCGAAAATCGTTTTCCTTGCCGCCTTCGATATTCCATGAGGGTGGGTGAACGCCGTTCGGTTTGAAGAGGGTGACGAAACGCAGCGGAGGTTTGGCGTCGCCTGCGAGATCCAGTGAGGCGGCCTTGGCGCAATTCTCCATCAGGTTGAGAAAGGGCAGGGGGACGAGGGCCCCGGCGGTCCCGCGCAGAAATGTCCTGCGTTCGATATTCCAGTTTTTACTCATGACTGATATTGATACTTGCAATGATGGTTTCGCGAAAGGGAAGGCTATTTGCGACCTGTTGAAAGAGGCTTTGCCAGGTCCCGTTGTTCTCGCACAGGTTCTTGGTGATGGCATCCACGACCGGCGTGTCGCGGCGCCCCAGTTTGCGGCTGAGTGCGTAGGCCAGGGTTTGTGCGACGACGTTGCGCACAATCGGTTCATGTTTTTTGCTGAGGAGAATCGTCTTGAGCTCGGCAAAAGTCTCGAAGGTTTCACCGCTCGGGAGTTTTCCGGAGGTCTCGATAGGTTGGTTCGGCTTGTCTGATTTTTTCTGGGGTCGATCAGTGGCGCGCAGGAAGTGCCCATTCTTATCATAGCCTTCTAGGGCAAAGCCGAGCGGGTCGATCTTTTCGTGACAGCGTGCGCAAGTGACGTTGCTACGGTGCCTTTTGAATCGCTCTCTAAAAGTGAGGTTCTTGCCGTGTGGGCTTCCCTGAATGGGCGGGGTGTCGGCCGGTGGTTCGCCGACCTGCACGCCCAGGATACGGCGTAACATCCAGGTGCCGCGTTGGATCGGCCCCTGGTTCATCGTCAGGATGCCGGGCATCGTGAGGAGGCCTCCCCGACCTTCGGCGTGCACGAGTTCGAACTTTTCATGGGGTGTCCGCTGTCGCTCGATGCCTCTCGGCGTCGCGTGACGGTTCATCCGTTGGCGATCCTTGCCATAGAATCCGGAGGTTCCTTGATTGACGAAGGTGATTTTGGAATCGATCAATTCCATGACCGGTCGGTCTTCGGTGAAGAGGTAGTTCAGGAAGTCGATGAGCTGGGTTTTAAGGGCATGGTGACGGATCGGATCTTTGCTCAGGAGGCCGTCCAGGCTGTTGATCTCGAGCCACTGGGCCCCAAAGCTTTCGGCGAGGCTGCGTGCCTTTGGGGAAGACAGCATTCGTTTGACCTGGGCGTCCAAAATCTCATCGTGACCGAGTGCGCGATCGCTCGCAAGTCGGGTCAGTTCTTCGTCGGGGCAATCTTCCCACAAGAAATACGAGAGGCGTTCGGCGAGTTCGTAATGATCAACCTCTTGCTGCTTGCCGGGTTCGCTTTCCATCAGGAGACCACGATAGAAAAAGGCGGGCGACATGAGGATGGCTTTGAGCTCGAATTTGGTGGCGGCCAGGAGCGCTTCGTCCTTCTTGCCGGCGAGGCCAGCGAGGATTTTGGAAAGTTGCTTTTCAGGAATCGGCCGACGCAGCGCGCGCGGGACGAAGGCCCGGATCAGTTGCTCGGCTTGGTCATTGGTAAGATCAACCGCTTGCCAGCCATCGGGCAGGGAGGTGCCCATGAAGCGACCGAGTTGATTACGACTTTTCTGTGAGAAGAGCTTTTCCAAAGCCGCATTGCCCAGGTGGAGATACTGATCCCAGATCACGGGAGAGAGTCGCGCGCGGTGGGTGTCGTTGATAAAGCCACTCGCGCCGGGCGGGTCGGTGGGGAGGAGTTTGAGAACCAGTGATTGATCACTGATGACGGTCTGCTCGGCCTCGGCGACCGCGACTTCGAGATCGAAACCGAAGAGCGAACGCAGGGTGTTGCGATACTCCGGGCCGGAGAGGCGGCGGGGTTTGAAGACAGCCGGCTTGGCCTCAACGGTGGCCTGTGAGCGTTTTTGATACCAGTCGATGATTGTCTTCTTTTCTGACTCGCTCAGTTGCGGTTCGTCCTCGGGTGGCATCTCGCCAGCTTCCAGCACCGCGACGACCGTTTCCCATAATTCGAACTGCGCATCGGCGTCCTGTTCGGTGAGGAGCTTGGCGAAATCGACTTTGCCCTTCACCTTCTCTCCGCCGTGGCATTGCAGGCAAGAGCGTTCCAGGATCGGTCGGATCTCGTCCTCGAAGGGAGACGACGAAGCCGAAAGACTGGCGGTTAAGATGAGGGAGTGAAAAAAAAGGAGCATTGAGTTTCCATAGAGAAACAAATTTGAGCGTTCTTGGAAAGCTCAGGATTGCTCCGAAACACGGGTGGACTTTTAGGAACTCCGCTCCTTGGGTCGGGCACGAATTCCGGTTAACGCTTCGTGATAAGCCCTGAGCGATCACGGTCGGAGTCGTTTCTAAGCTTTACCGGAACAGAAGAGAACCGCGATTCCGCTCCCCAAGGAGGGAGGAACTCCCCTCATAAAATCGCCGTGCTTCCTCGTGCTCGGCGGCACTGTCGCAACCGATACCAACGGACAGGCCGATGATCTTGAAGGGAGCAAAGGGGAAAACGTGGCGAATTGGAACCAGTGTGCGAGAGCCGAGTGAAGTGAGTGAGACGACCGAGGGGTAGCCCGCAGGGCGAGCTCCGCAAATCAAACCCGTATGGCCGGTGCGGGGGGCGGAGGTTCCGAGTTCACCAACCGCTAATGGGGCCGCACCTCCGACTCGGGTTTAGGTTGTCCCTTACCCTTAGCCTTCGACTCCGGGGCGGTAGCGGGTTGATCAGCGCTGTCTTCTCCTTCTTTTTCTTTTTTCGGACGGACCTTAATTGTCTCGGGATTAAGATTCAGTTTCACACACGTCTTCACCTTCTCCACGACTTCATCCACCGAGAATGGATATCCTTTCGGTCGAACCGAGTTTTCACAGTCGATGACAATGGTCCGCTTTGGATTCTTAGGATCGCTCGTCATGTCGAACGTCATCGAAACGGTGAGCCCGTAGAGCGTAATAAGATTGGCATCTGTCGGGATATTCCAACTAGCGTAGTGCGGAACATAAACCGAGTTCATCAGACCGATACGTCTCTCGAATACGTCGGTGTGTGAAGTGACACACGGCACCTCGGTCATCCCACCTGAAGGCCCCTCACCAACATAGAGAACATGGGTCGGCAGATGAACTGTAGTCCAACGAGTTCCCGTTCCCAACGACACAACACTGGAGAGAGCAAACATGAGCGCGATTAGTTTAATTTTCACTAGGAAAAATTATAGAGATTCGATTCGCGCCGGTAAATTACCGAAAACCTGAAGCCTCTCGCGACCAACTCATTCAGCGGTCGTCGCGATTCGGATCCTCGGCTTGTTCTGCAATGGGTAGAGGTTCCTTGAGAGCCGCTTTGACGAGGCGCTCACCTTCGTAGACGTAGCATTTTTTCTTATCAAATCTAACGGGTCGTCTGGAGGGGTTTTCGGGGTCGAACATGATAGTGATTCTCTCGCCTTCGATTCGGTAAATCAAATGAGCTGCCGTGCCGTCCTTATTCGATCTTTCAACTGGTTTCCAGTCCATTTGCTTGGGATTCTTGTGGGGATCAATGGTATAAGTGTAGCGGGTGTAACTAGGTTCACCGGGGATGAATGCCATATTACCATCTTTGAAGGATATTTTCAGGTTTTCGGCGACTCCGGGAGGAGCATCTTCAAAACCCGGAGGCTCTTCCATCGGGGCCGTCAGCCTAGTCATTTGCCAAATACCTTCGATGCTAGGTGCGCCCTCGACGTCAACCTTCTGACCGAAAGGTTCGTCTCTTACTACCTTGAGGATTACGAGCGGCCGTAGCTTCCATGTTCCGCCGGTAACTCTTTTGTGGTCTTGGATCAATGACACCTTTCCTTCGGCAACGACATCCGGATTCGCGGCGATTTTTCCGGTGTAGTGTAAGGCTCTTAGGTGCCCACGCTCCACGCTGACGGCCCACATTACGATGCCGTTCTCGGTGACCTTCCCGGAAATGACGACCTCATTCCCGTTCGCTTCCTTCGTGTGGAAGGTGAAGTCACTGCCGTCAGTCTCGATCTCCCCGGCGAATTCCGTATGCTTGTCGCCCGGAGCCATCTCCGCAATATTCAACTCGAGGATGCACAAGCCAGGCTTGATCCCGTCAGCTTTGACAATGGGGAACAAAAGGGGGAGAAAGAGGGCTGCGATAATCGATTTTTTTTGCATGACACGAGGAGCTTTGTCAAAAGTCTAACATTCGCGCAATTGATTTTTCTGATAGCACAATTGATTAAATCAATGTGGCGTGAAGGCTTTTCGAAGGTGAGGGACGGCACGGGAATTAGTTAAGAAATCCTAAGCATTGTGGTGTCGGTTAAATCATGCTCGAACTACCCGAATTTTATGACGATGCCACAGTTCGCAGAATGAAGCGGTTTTTTGAGAGCCTCGCAGAACGGGACCGGCGTGTCTACGCAGCGCTTGAGGCTTACAAAGCCACTTCGCCCGGTGTGGGCGTCATTGCCACGCTCTTCGGCTTGACTCCCGAGACCATTAGACACGGGAGATATAATCTCAGACCTCCTGACATAGGCCTATTCCAGCATTGCGTTTTTTGGCCCTCAATCCCGGGTTATTTCGAAGACGATACGCAAGTCCGTCTCCGGATATAAACTCTCCAGCTGGTTCAACTCCTCGCAAATTCGGTCGACCGCTGCGGTCCGATGCGCCGAGGATTGCGCTTCGAGCCGCACCACCAATCGCCCGGTCTCTACGCGGAGACTCCCGGC
>JBLIDI010000068.1:0-16662 GCA_047634075.1 Akkermansiaceae bacterium | reverse complement strand
ACCTTCACCGTCGGACTTTTCGCACCTCCCGGAACTTCGCTGCAAGCAAGCGACCGCATCGCGAGCTCCATCGAGCAACAGCTTTTGGCCCTCGAAGGAGTCAAGAGTGTCACTCGCCGGACCGGACGCGCCGAGCGTGACGAGCACGCCGAACCGGTGAGCAATTCGGAAATCGATGTCACCGTCAAACCCGGATTCGGAAGTGCGGAAGTGCGCCAACAAATCAGCGCGATTCTTGAGAAGGTCCCCGCGATTACCACCAATATCGGGCAACCCATCGAGCACCGTCTCAGTCACATCTTGTCGGGCACTCCCGCCGCCATCGCGATCAGTATCTATGGCGATGATTTGGCAAAACTGCGTGTCATCGCCAAGGAAATCGAAGGAGCTTTGAAGCCCCTCGAGGGGGCGCGGGACGTGGCCGCCAATCGTGAAGTCATGATCCAATCCCTGCCGATTGATTACCGTCCCGCAGATCTCGCGTCTTACGGACTTACCCCTCGCTCTGCGGCGGAACAAGTGAGAAACGCCGTCTTTGGAGTTGTCGTCGCCGAGATCAACGAAGGCGTCCGCAGATACCGTCTGGCGGTCCGTCTTGAGGAAGAAGAACGCGATACTTTTAAGGATATCCGCAATCTCATCCTTCGCGGAAAAGGGGGCGCCTTGGTCAGGCTCCACGAAGTGGCCGACATCGGCCCTGAGATGACTTCAAACCTGATCGGGCGCGAGAATGCCCAGCGGAGAGCGGTCGTCACCCTTAACGTGGAGGAAGGGTACAACCTCGGGGACCTTGTCGAGAGCGTGCGCGCGCGAGTCGATCCCATCGTCCAGCGCTTCGGTTACACCGTGAAATACGGAGGTCAGTTCGAAGCGCAACAAGCGGCAAGCCGGACCATCTTTCTCTTTAGCGGACTGGTCATCCTGATCATGGTCTTCCTGCTTCAACTTGCGATTGGCTCTTTCAAGGTCTCCTTGCTGGTGCTCGTGAATCTGCCCCTCGCTTTGATCGGGGGAATCGCCGCCATCTATTTGTCTGAGTCTCCGGGCCTCGTGAGTAACACCGCAGCCCTCTTCGGACTCGGCGGTCGCTACGTCGCGCCCGTCATCTCGATTGCCAGCATGGTGGGATTTATCACTCTCTTTGGAATTGCCGTGCGCAACGGCATCCTGCTGGTGAACCACTACGATCATCTCATGAAGTACGAAAGAAAAACGATGTTTGAAGCCATCGTCCAAGGCTCATCCGAACGCCTCGTCCCGATCCTCATGACGGCTTTGACGGCGGCCCTTGCGGTCGTCCCCATCGTCTTAAAGGGGGATCAAGCCGGGAATGAAATTCTCGCGCCCCTGTCCGTCGTGATTCTGGGAGGTCTCCTGTCCTCGACCTTCCTGAATCTCATCATCGTCCCGGCAGGCTACGCGGCCCTTTACGGCGTATCCGCCGATCAACCCAATCCAAAATCCAAAGAAAAAAAGAAGAAATGAAAATGAAAATGATAATGATAATGATAATGCAAATGATAATGATAATTCCTGTCATGTCACTCGCCGCCCTTCTGGCGAGCTGTGACCGCAAGAAAGAAGCGGCACCTGGGGACGCCAAACCAGAGGCTCTGGCAGCGCCAGCGACCGAAGAAGATCACGCTCATGATGAAGTCGCCCTTGGTGAATTCGACATCGACGGCACCATCGTCAAGGCGGCCCAAGGTCACGGCACGGTCGAACCGGGAAAAGAAGGCCACCTCGTCATCACCTTGCCCTACAGGGACGAGGGCTCAACAGTGACGCGAGCCTGGATCGGCACCAAAGATCGCACGATGTCCTCTGTTGGAAAAGGGGCATACGCACCATCCCATAACGACTACGACATCCATGCCATCGCGCCAAGTCCACTTCCGGCCGAAGCCAAATGGTGGCTCGAAATTGAAAAACCTGATGGCACCAAAGCCATCGGCTCGATTCCTTTTCTCAAGGATATCTCCGCGAAATAAAAGCGGTCTCTTCCGCACGAAGAGCCATCGCCTTGCAGATGCGGGCGATGCGTTTTCGTGTAGAAATTAGCCGCAAAAAGGCACCGGAATCAATCCAAGCTCTCACGCGACTTCATGGTCTCGGTCGTGTCGAATTTCTCAGAAGAACAGTGCGAATCGGCGACCACTGCGAACGGGATGTAAGCGGAGTCGAAAGTTGCCCTTTTGATTCCTGCCACTTCGTCGCAAAGAAAGAGTGAAGCAAACGACACCACTCCTTAGCCGTACAATCCTTCCCGGTTCGTCATGATTTAAGGTGCTGCTCCACCTGAGAAGGGCGCACGACCAAAAGTGCCACTTTCGGCTACCGTTCTCTTGCGGCGCTACCGGATGGGAACGGGAAGACTCGTGAAGCCCGCTTGACCATAAAGAGGCACAGGAGACACCAAGCTTCGGGAGTTATGCTTTTGTGGTTTTTGTGCCTTTTTGTGGCTGCAGTTCTTTGGTCAGGCAGTAGAGAACGGGCACGACGAACATCGTGAGGAGTTCGATAAACATGCCCCCGAAGATGGGGATGGCCATCGGAATCATGAGGTCGGAGCCACGGCCCGTGCTGGTGAGGACCGGGAGCAAGGCAAGCAGGGTCGTGGCGGTCGTCATGAGGCAGGGCCGGACGCGGCGCTGGCCGGCTTCAAGGGCTGCTTGGCGCATTTCGGCAACGGTCGTGGGTTTGAGCTCTTTAAACTTCTGGCGGAGATAGGTCGAAATGACGACACCGTCATCGGTAGCGATGCCAAAGAGAGCGAGGAAACCGACCCAGACGGCAACGGAGATGTTGATCGGGCCCACATTGAAAAGATGGGCAAGGTTATGACCGAAGACCTCGAAGTTGAGAAAGCCCGGCTGACCATAGAGCCAGAGCATGAGGAATCCCCCGCTCCACGCGACAGCGACGCCGGAGAAAACAATGGCGGTGGAAGCGACCGATTTATTGTTGAGGTAAAGGATCATAAAGATGATTCCCAGGCTGAGCGGCACCGCGAACATGAGCGTCCTATTCGACTCCAACGCGGCTTGATAATTGCCGGCGAATTCATAGCGAACTCCGGCAGGGCGCTTCAATTCGCCCTCGTCCTCCATCTTCTTGAGGTAAGCTTGCGCGGCTTCGACGACATCGACCTCGGCATTTCCTGCTTCAGCGCCGAAGGTGACGTAGCCCGTGAGAAAAGTGTCCTCGGCTTTGATATTTTGAGGCCCTCGCACGTATCGCGTCGAGGCAAGCTGGGAGAGCGGAATGTGCGCACCTCCTTTCGAGCTGACGAGGATTCTTTCGAGGTCATCGATGGAATCGCGATTCTCACGCTTATAGCGGACCTGGACCATGTAGCGCTCTCGACCCTCAACGGTCGTAGTGACCATGCGTCCGCCGATGGCAGTCTGGATGGCATCGTGAATATCGATAATATTTAGACCGTAGCGCGAGGCGGCATCACGGTCAGGAATGATCTCCAGGTAGGGTTTCCCAACAATTCGGTCGGCATTCACGGTGGCTGGATTGAGCCCTTTGATCATCCCGCTTCGAAGATGGCGCTCAATCTCGATTCCAAAGTCCTCGATGGTGCGGAGATCGGGTCCCTTGATTTTCAAACCCATCGGAGCGCGCATCCCAGTGCGGAGCATGACGAGGCGGGTTTCGATCGGCTGCAGTTTGGGAGCGCCGGTCACTCCGGGAAGCTGGGTGACACGACTAATCTCGGCCCAAATATCGTCAGGAGACTTAATCTGCGGTCGCCATTGACGGAAGGGCTTTCCCCTTTCATCAGGAATCAGCGATCCATTTTCGTAGACGAAGTCACCCTCGGCACCAGTCTTGAAGCGGAGGATCTCGCCTTTTTCACTACTTTTAAATTCCGAGACATAATTGATCACCGTTTCGATCATGGAGAGCGGTGCAGGATCAAGGGGAGTTTCAGCGCGACCGATCTTGCCGACGACTTGCCTAACCTCGGGAATGGAAGCAATGGCGGCATCGAGTTGTTTGAGTGATTCTTGCGCTTCTTCGATTGATGCATGGGGAGCAACAGTGGGCATGAAGAGGAATGACCCTTCATCGAGAGCGGGTCGAAACTCCTCGCCGAGCCCGGGAAATTTCTTGGAGGCATCCTTGTAGAGTGCTGATTGCTTGGCGGACTCCGGAAGAAAAGAAAAGACCTTGGGAAAACCGAGCCAGATACTAAAGGCCATCGCGAGCAAGAGCACCGGCGCGGAGAGGAAGAGAGCCTTGTGATTGAGACACCATTTTAAGATTCCTCCGTAGAAACTCTCGAAGATCTTGAAGAAAAGAAGGAGTCCACCAATGACAAGACAAACGAAGAGAATATTGATACTCGTCGAACGATCAAGACCGAGTGGCATCCAGTCTTTGGCAAGGAGCCAGGTGACGAAGAAAGCGACTGCGATATTGAATCCGATAAAGGTAAACTTGAGTGTTTTTGACTTTCTCAGAGCAGCAAATTTCCTGAAGAGCTGGAAGCGGTATCCGAAGAGGATGTGAGCCACCGGCGGAATGATGGTCAGGGCCACCACGATGGAGGCGATGAGCGCAAAGGACTTGGTGAAGGCCAAAGGTTTGAAGAGACGCCCCGCTTCTCCGGTCATGGTGAAGACCGGCAGGAAACTGACCACAGTGGTGGCCACAGAAGTAGTGACAGCTCCGGCGACTTCAGTGACACCACGATAAATGACCGAGGATTTTGACTCCCCGGGATCCGCTTCATCAAGATGCTTTAGGATGTTCTCGGTGAGAACGATGCCCACATCAACGACCGTGCCGATCGCGATGGCGATGCCGGAGAGAGCGACGATATTGGCATCGACTCCCCAGATCTTCATGGAGATGAAGGTGATGAGCACTGCGAGAGGCAACATCATGGCGATGAGGATGCTGCTTCGAAAATGAAGCAACATGATCACGACTACGATGATCGTTACAAGAACCTGTTGATAGAGGGCATCGTCAAGCGTATTGAGTGTTTCATCGATGAGCTCCGAGCGGTCGTAAAATGGCACGACCGTCACCTTAGAGGTCGTAAACCATTCGGGCCAAGACCGGGAATTGGCCCTGCGAAAGTGAGTCATCCAGGCCTCTTCATTGAGGGAAGAACCCTCGATAAAGGGATTGGCAATCCCCTTCTGCTCGGCGTAGGCGGTCACTTCTTCGAAACTGATCTTTGTCCAATCAATGACGGGACGAATCGGGAGCGCCTCCGTAAGTTCCTGAACCTTCTCTTTCGTCGCCTTGATCGCCGCAAGCGGGTTCGTGCCGTAGCGGGCGACAACGACTCCACCGACCGCATCGGCGCCATTCACATCGAGCATCCCACGCCTGATTGCAGGCCCGAGTTGCACGGTCGCAATATCGGCAACGGTGATGGGGCTATTGTCGCGGACCGTCACAACAGCCTTTTCGAGATCTTCGACCTTTTCGATGTAGCCGGTGCCACGGAGAAAATATTCCACGCCATTGATGGCGAGATTTCGCGCACCGATTTCCTGATTTGATTTGCGAACGGCATCGGCGACCTGAGCCAACGAGATATCATGAGCACGAAGGGCATCCGGATCGACATCAACTTGATACTGTCGTTGGAAGCCGCCAATCGAGGCGACTTCGGCAATACCTTGGGCAGCCAGAAGAGCGTAGCGCACCTGCCAATCTTGGATCGAGCGAAGCTCGTCGAGATCCCAGCCACCCGCCGGATTTCCCTGGGGATCACGTCCTTCGAGAACATACCAGAAGACCTGACCAAGTCCCGTGGCATCGGGTCCAAGAGTGGGAGTGACATTTCCGGGAAGGAGGTTCGCCGGGAGAGAATTGAGCTTTTCCAAGACCCTGCTCCGGCTCCAATAGAACTCAACGTCTTCCTCGAAAATGAGATAGACATAGGAATAACCGAACATGGAAAAGGAACGGACTTCCTTGACCCCGGGAACGCCAAGAAGAGCTACGGTGAGCGGATAGGTGATCTGATCCTCCACGTCTTGTGGCGAGCGACCGTTCCATTCGGTGAAGATAATTTGCTGATTGTCTCCGAGATCGGGGATGGCATCGACGGCAACGGGATCCCGCGGGTAATCCCCGGTGTCCCAATCGAAAGGAGCAACCTTGACTCCCCAGCCGATGAAGAAGGTCAGAAGAAGAAAAACGACAAGCTTTTGATGCAGGCAGAAATGGATGAGAGTTTTCAAGATATGGGGAGTTCAGGTTCTACTTGCCGTGATTGTGCTTCTCCATCCCCTTCATTTTCTTCATGGGAGGCTTCTCTCCGAGCGAGAGAGTGGCAGTCACTGATCCGCAGTTCAGCATGGCGTCTCCAAAATAAGGATTGAGCACTTCGGCCACGTTGGAAATCCAGTCCCCTCCCTCTCCATTTGCAGCCATGGGGCAATGAACGACGTAAGCACTGCCAACTTGATCCAGCCCATATGAACGAACGAGCGAGATGAGCCGATTGCTAATGTTCTGAAAAAGTTCCCGCTGCTTTTTAATATCGCTTTGTTTAGCGAGCTCGTTGGCGTTCGTTTTTAAGTATTCCGTATCTTCCGTGAGCGAAATCTTGCTACTGGCTTCAGAGAATTCGCGGGCCGCTGCTTGTGCCTTATCAGGGTCATCGTCTGCGAGTGCCCTTGAAAGAGGAAGGTAGGTCTCGATGATCTTTTCGAGTGCCCCTGCAAGAGCTGGATCATTTTTTGAGGGAACTTCAGTTTGACTGGAAAGCCCAAGATAGCGCCCGGCCTCTTCGACCGAACGGGTCGCGATACGCGCCGATTGTTGGACATTTTTTGGGAGTTTACGACCAGCAATCGTTAAGCCGTTGAGGAGCCTGTTGGAAAACTCATTCCAGAGCTTGAGGGTGTCTGGCTGGAAGGTCGATTGGTCAACCGCAGCAATGGCACGGACCATGCCCCTGATCGATTCCTGGGCTGACCCCGGATCACCAGCATCCTGAAGCCTGGCGAGAGAACGAAGGACAGGTGCCCATTGCCCGGCCAGGTCTTCGGGAGCTGAGTTCGCCGGCAGTTCCACTAATCCGGCGTTGGGATTCATCATGGAAGGCTTGGCTTTGATCTGGAGCTCGGAGTCCAGTTTGAAAGCGCCTTGAGAAACGACGAGATCACCTTCACCAAGTCCATTTTCGACGATGAATTGCTTACCAACCTTTGGACCCAAAACGATTTCTCGGCCTTCAAAAGTCGGGTCTATTTTCTCAGGAATGCGTATATAAACGACCGCTCTTTCTCCGGTTTGAAGGACCGCAGAAGCGGGAACAAGCAGAGGAAGATCGCCCTGATGATCGGTGTTGGCGATGAAGCCCAACTCGGCAGCGGGAACCAAGGGCATGCCGCAAAGGTCACACTTGCCAGGTCCGTCTTTCACTATCTCGGGGTGCATGGGACTGATCCATTTTCCTTCCAAGGATGGATCGACAACCTTGCCACCATTCGTCATTCGAGATTCGACATGGGCCCGGGCGAACATGCCGGGCTTTAGCTTCTGACCCGGATTTTTGACATTCACACGCACTTGGGTCACCCGGGTGGTGGCATTAATTTCAGGATCAATGAAGGCAATTCGTCCGTGGAATTCTTCTCCAGGAAGTGCCTCAATGCTGAAGGAAACATCTTGGGCATAGCGGAGCCAGGGAAGGTCGCTTTCGTAAGCCTCAAGAATCAACCAAACCTGAGAGAGATCGGCTACCTTGAAGAGCGAATCCCCTGTTTTGACATAGGAGCCGAGATCTACTAATTTCTCGACAACGATGCCATCCTGCGGCGAACGGATGGTGATGCGGTCACTGGGATTTTTCTGTGACGCGATTCCATCAATCTGTTCTTCTGAGAGCTGGAGAAGGCGGAGTTTCTCACGAGCAGCATTGAGCAAGCGCTGACGGGTTTGCCTGACCGGATTGGAAGAGTTGGCTGGCTGATTTCTGATCGCCTTTGTCGCTTCGATTACTTCTCGCTGGGCCACGTAAATCTCCGGAGAATAGATCTCAGCGAGATGATCGCCCTTGCGAACCATGGCACCTGTGAAGTCAACGAAGAGCCTGTCGATACGTCCCCCGATTCGCGAAGTGATCTTTGAGATACTGCGTTCATCGTAGGCGATTCGTCCGAAGAGCGAGATATCGGCAACAGCAGCGGAGCGGATGACAGGTGAGACCTGGAGATTCAACAAAGCAGCAGCCTCAGAACTTACCGTAACTTCACGGATCCCCCCTCCCCCGGAATCTTGCAGAGGGATGAGATCCATCTCACAGATCGGGCAGAGCCCGGGATTGGGCTGACGAATTTGGGGATGCATGGAGCATGTCCAGAGTTGATCACTCTTGCCATCAGCCACTTCTTGGATGGGATTTTCCGAAGGGAGACCAAACCACCAACCAGCCGCGAAGAGACTGAGCGGCAGAAGAATGGTCAGAACCTTACGGGGCTGATGAAGGATCGTTTTGAGACCCTTTTTGATTTTCGTTTTCATGGCTTAAGGAGTTTTCATTTGATGCCTGCGGCGGCATTGAGGGTGGCAACTGCTTTTCCAAGCTGAGCGCGATTCTGCGCGAACTGCAGCTGATAGGTCAGCCATTGCCTCCAGGTATCGATGACGTTGGTGAAGGTATCCTTGCCTGCTGCGTAGGATGTCAGAGTGACTTCATAAGCCTGCTTGGAATCGGGGATCAGGCGGGTCTTGAAAAGATCTGAAACTTCACGGGCAGTCTTGGCGCGGAAGTAGGCGTCCTCGACTCGGAAACGAAGATCGGAACGGGTCGATCCGAGGAGAGCCTGGGTCTCGGCAATTCCGGCTTTGGCCTCGCGGATCATGGCACGCCGCGGTTCCTGCCAGAGAGGAATATTAAACCCCATGGTCCCGAAAACCTGATCATCCCCATTAGCCGATGGTGCGAGACCGTCCGAGGCCACTGCCGCACCTTGAAGGCCAAAAGTGAAGTCGGGATATTTTTCAAGCATAGCTCGGTTAAGCCGGTGTTTGAACGCTTGGATTTTGTTGGATGCAGAAACTACCTCGGGATGTCGTGTCTCGGCACGGACAAGGAGAGATTGGAGATTTTGAGGAGGGGCAACTTCGCGATTGGTGGCAGCAGGAAGCGGAGCCCCCGCAGGCCGATTGAGTAGCGAGTTGAGACGGGCTTTGGCGGCGTTTTCGATCTGCCGGGCTTCTGCGAGATCACGATCGATCTTGGTAATTTCGTTGGCGACACGAAGTTGATCGGCTTGACTTCCCTGACTGGCGGCAACTTGCGCCTCCACTATTTCTTCCACCACGCGCAGGAGGCTTTGGCTCTCGTTGCTGATGCGAATCGTGATCCCCGCGAGATAGTAATCCCACCAAGCACTGCGAACTTGCTCCGTAAGCTTGAGTTCATAGGCCGTAACATCAGCTCGTACCGCTAGTGCTTCCCGTTTGGCGGCGAGACCAGCTTCGCGCCTCTTACCCGGGAAAGGAATTTTTTGACTGACTCCCACAACAGCATCGACCCGGCCAGCGGCAGTCTCAGGGAGACTTCCAAGAGCCAGATTTGCCATCGGATCAGGGAGCGACTCAATCTGGGGAACCTTTGCCTCCAGACGCTCCACCCGATGCTTCAGCGCTTTGAGACGAGGATTATGTCGGGACGCCAATTCGGCGAGTGTTTCCGGGCCGGCCTGATTTGGAATGTCATAGTTCTCAGCTTCCGATCTGGCGATGGCGGCTTCGTTCACCCTGACGAGAGGCACGTTGCCTCCCGCATTCGAGGACTTGGAACAAGATGACAAGAGGACGATCGCGCCCAGGCTGAGAATTGAAATTTTCATGATTGAATTAGGAGAGGAAGTCTTACCTCCCTCTCCCTGATTTTTGTTGACCTTCTACTTTTTCAACTTTGCCAAATACTTCGATGGGTCCTTTTTGAATTTGGGGACGCAAGAGTCGCAGCAAAAGCGAACCTCGGTTCCTTCGTGAGTGATGACGAAGGGCTCGCCCATGGAGCCCAGTTTTTCACCAGAGACGACGCAAGTATCAAGCGGGTAGTCGGCCTCGACCGTTATGATCTCGGAGGGAGGATCGATCGCACTCGATTTGTCGTCTTTACAGGAGACAAAAGCGGTCAGCGATAAGGCGATAAGGATTGGGAATATTTTTAGTTTCATTGGATATTATTGGTTGATTTCTGGGTTGTGGAGATGATTTCCCATCCTCAGGGAAGGTGAAGCAGGACCTGCTTCAAATCGCCATTCCATGTTTTCAGAAAGACGATCCGGATGGATAGGGAAATGCTCAAAGAATACGGACAGCCAAAGCGCTAGGCGTCCAAGAGAGGCTCAAGGGCGGCAACACGAAAGTGCCGACCGAGCGGGCCTAAAGATCAAAGTCTAAAGACCGAATGAAGGAGAAACAAAGAGGCACCCTGAGGCGGAGGTGGAGGCCGAATGGGAGACACTCTAAATTCCGTTGCGGAATTAAAATCAATTGGCTCTGCTGCCCCATCAACGACAGGTGAAAAGACAATCGTGGGGGCATTGAGGGCCAGGTCGAACCAAACAAGATCATCCACATCAAGCTGAATCTTCTCTGAACAATCGTCGCAAGGAACAGCAGGCTGTTCCTTCTGACAGTGAGGGCAGCGGCTTTCAATCAGCTCCTCACATCCGCAGTCGTTCATGAAAAACTGATGCGTGTGTCCACAGTATGCGAATGCCGGCTGTTGAAAAAGCAACAAGGCAAGCATCCCGGAAAGGAAAAACAACGCTGACAGGCGGCGAATCATTGAAGTAAAAGTAGGATAGACGAGGACACTCTTTATTCCATCAAATTTTCAAACCAGGTCAAATACAACTCACTCGACCGCATCGACTCTGAGAGCGGGATCTTTGATGATGGAACCGGCTCTAAATCTTGCGAAACAGTATCATCATCACCTTCCCGAGTCCGGTTCATCAGAGGGATCATTCTCATTGATCCGACTCCTTTCTTTTCACGCCGTAGTGGTGCAACACGTTTTTGACCAAGGTGCTTAAGTGTTTGTCGTGATAGAGACCCCAGGCGGTCGCGATTGAGCCGGTATGGAAGACCTTGCCGCCTTCGGGGCGTTCCCAGTAGATGATCTCCGCGATGGTCTCTTCATCGCCGGACCGCGCCTTGTGAGCTTCCGCATTGAAATCGAGGACGTTTCGTTTGTCATGGCTGCGCGCCAAGGTCGTGATCCCCTCGGGCTCGACCAGTCCTTTCAGCGCCGGGTTTTCGGTCGCCCTCAGCAAGGTCGAGAGCCTTACGTCATACTCGTGGCCGACCGCGCCCATCGTCTCGGTGGCAAACCCGAACGCCTCTCCCTTTTTTAGCTCAATCTTGTGGGGCTCGTTCAACAGGAAGTGGTCCGGGAGATCGACCTGGTACGGCTTAAAATCCCCACCGCTCCATCCGAGGCAGGTCAGACCGACCAATTTCCATGCGGGGTAACCGCAGAAGCGCATCAGGCTGCCGCGCTTAAAATCGTGGCTGTGATAGAGTTCGCCCACCTTGGCGCGCCCCCGCCCCCCGATGCTCTTGCCAAACTTACGGCACTCCATGACCTCGCCGGTCTCGTCGAAGCTCACCCGCCAGAACATGGTATTTCCCGACATCACTACCGCCGCACCTCCAGCTTTCAAATAGTGATCAAGTCCGTCGTAGGCGCGCGCCGACCAATATTCGCTATGCCCGTTAAGGCAAACCGCCTTGTAGCCCTGCAACACTTCGGGATTTCGGTCCAGATCGTGGTCGGTGATGACGTCGTAGTCGTATCCATGCTTATCCAACCAAAGGTGCAGAAAGCGCTCACCGCGGAGGAGGTGGCTATATCCCCCACCGATGTAAGTCTTGTTTGGCCCGGCGGCCGGCCAGGGCACCTTCATCCCAATCTTGTAGGTTGGCTGCCCGTTGTGGTGATCACTGTAACAGCTATAATTGGGAGCGCCCGGGTGACTGCGGCCCAATCCACCCGTGCCCATATTGATCAAACCCGGCCCGTGGTTGACGGGGAACGGAGTTGAGTTGTAGGCCAACCAGGTATTGGACGAAACGAGAACGAGCAAGGGCGCCTTGGGTCGCGATTCGGGACGGCGCACAATGAAGGTGGTGTGGTAGCGCATCGGCTTGCCTTCGATCTCGAAGTCGAAGCGCCCCGCGTAAACGCCGGACTTGGCATCGGCGGGGACGCGGAACTTATGATTGACCTCCCAGCGGGCGTTGTAGAGTTCGTCGCCCGCCAATCTCAGCCCGTGTCCGCGTTTAGGATCCTTGCCCGGATCGTATTGAGTATCGTGTCGAGCGAGCGCCGTGGCCTCGAAGCTCGGGCCACCGATCATCCAGGTTCCGCGGTTGATGATCTCCCCGTCGCGTCCGGCCGGACCCGCATCGGCGACGCGCGTGCCGCGTTCCTCATTGAACGGCCAGCACGCCAGCACGGCTTCCCCTTTTGGCACGGTGAGACCGCGGTCGACAACGCGTTTCTGAATCTGCGCTCCATCGAGGGCCCGCCCGCGCACGGCGCACATCGCAATGTCGCCGTTATAAAAACTCGCAGCCACGCCGTCGCTGCCATACGCGCCGATCCGCAGCGCGGTCCGCCCAGGTCGCACCACCCCGGTAAATGGAAATTCGCCCGCCAATTCACCATCGATGTAGATACGCTTTTTCTTCCCGTCCCAGCTCGCCGCGACGTGATGCCAGCGCTGGGCTTTGATCAGGCCCGGCCCGGTTTGGTGGAGCGAGGCCGGGTCGTGGGCGCCCCCAGTTCCGGTCATGAAAGCGACCTGTCCTCCGTTGAGAAACACGCCGACCCCGCAACGGTCCGGGTAATCGTGCTGGGTGATCAAGCCCTGCCAACCGGCCAGATTGAACGGGCGGATCCAGCATTCCAAAGTGAGTTGGCTCAGTCGTCTCCCATCGGGCAGTCCCTTACTCACGTGGAGATACGACCCCGGATGAATGGGCTGCGACTTGGGCTTCTCGACACGAAATGTTTCGAGCACCGGATCCTGATTCCGGTTCTCAGGATCCGACCCCAACTGCACCAGACTCAAGTTGTAGGGAACGCTACTGCTGACCCGGAATTCGATCTCCTCGCCCGCGGCGATACTCTTTTGCGCATAGGCGTGCAGGCCGGGCAAATCCACCGGCTGATGGGCGGGAATCCCCGGCTTCCCGGATCGTTTACCCTCGGCGGGAACAGACGCGCCCGGTAGCTTGGCCGCTTTCAAATAGGCCACCAGATCGGCGATTTCTCCGGGCTTTAGAAGTCCATCCGCAAGCGGAGGCATAAGCGAGACGTTGACATACTTCGCCACTTCAATATCCCGGAGAAAAACCGCTTTTTCTACCCCCGGTGCTGGCGATAGAACCATATGATTTACGCTGTCTCTGAGAATCAGCCCGCCGCTCTTTCCCGCCTTCGTCCGGACGCTTACCATCTCGTAGTTACGCGCGATCGAAGAGCTGGGATAGACGATTGCTTCTAACAAATCCAGCTCACTGCGAATCGATCCGATCCCGGTCAAATCCGGTCCAAATTTCACGCCCTGATCCCCCATGACATGACAAGTGATACACAAGGACTTGCTTGCATTGTGGAAGAGTTCCCTCCCGCGCGCCGAGTCTCCCATCGGCAACAAGGCGGCGAGCTCTTGGAGACGGTCCTGTTGGCGCGCCCGTGAGTCTGAATCCAACTCGATGAGATCAGCCAGCTCGATCTCCGGCATGGCGTGCGGCGGTGTGTTGCGTTGTTCGACCGCGTGCATGAGGCGAACTTGTTTCGCGAGTGGATTGTCCGTAGGAAGGTTCTCGTAGTCGCCGATCTCGTGGAGCGCAAAGATGAGGGCATGCCGCAAAAACGCATCCCCTTCTCCAGCCCCGGCCTCCAAGAGAGGCTTCACCGCCCGACGATCGCCGATCCTGCCCAGGGCCATCGCGGCGAGCCGGCGATGGTGTGAATCATCGGAAGCGAGAAGGTTAATCAACGAGTCGACCGCAGCGGCATCGCGCCGCAGCGCCACGCTGTGGATCGCCGCTGTGCGCACCTCGACCTTGTCATCATTCAGAAAATCGCGCACCACCCGCTGCGCCGATTCACCCGGAATACGATGGAGCGCCCAGAGCGCCGGGACGTTTATGGCAGACCCTAGTGCTTCAATATTCCCCTCCTTCGCCAAGGCCGTAATCGCTCGTTTGACGACCGCCGGCCGCTCATCCGAAAGCCAACCGATGGCGGGTTCTTCCCAGTCCAACTCGAGACCACGCGGATCGTTCGGGGTCAACATAGCCTTCTTTTGAAGCCGATAGATCGCGCCGAGAATGTGCGGCTTGGCGACCTTCGAGGTTGGACAACAAATCATATACCAGCTGCCCGTGTCAGCCACCAGGATGCTGCCGTCGGCATCTTCAATCACGTCGGTGGGGTGAAAATCATTCTGATCGCTCTCGATGAACGTACTCGTCGCCGCGCTGTAACTCGACCCCTCTCGGCTCAGTTCATGCCTCGAGATGCGGCGCAGGTTGAAGTCGGCGCAAAGCAAATCACCGCGCAACCCGAGCGCATCATCCTTCGGCATCACAAGTCCTGACGGAGCTGCAGGCCCCATCTGTGCCAGGATTGGCAGCAGGTCGCCGGTGCGGGCATGGGGCGAAAGAACGCGCTCGTGTTTCTTGCCCCAAATGCCTCCGTAGACGGCATGCAAAATACCGTCGCGTCGGCCAGGTTGAGAAAGGTCAAAGAAGGTTCCGCTCACAAATCGCTCGCCACTTTCGCTAAACGCAAGCCCGACGGGATTGTCCATCCCTCCGGTAATCACGACATCGAGATCGCGACCGTCAGGCCTGGAACGAAAGAGATGGGCCGCGCTTGTGTTGAAGGTCTTGCCATTTCCAAGCACGTGGCTCTGCGGTGCGAACGCTCCCTTGCACCAGTAAAAATATCCCTCCGGACCGAGATAGGGTCCGTGCAAATCGTTGCCACAGCCTGTGATGGAGCCGCCGTCGAACCAGACGCTCCGTTCGTCCGCGACGTGGTCGCCATCGGTATCGCGGAGTTTCCAAATATGCGGCGGGGCCGTGACATAAACGGCTCCCTCATGGACAAGGATGCCTTCTGGAAAAGGCAGGGCCTCGGCAAAGACCGTCGAGTCATCAAAGACGCCATCCCCGTCACGGTCGAGCAATCTCAAGACACGGTGTTTCGGGTCTTTGAGTTGGGTCGGTGCCTTGTCGGTGTTCCCAGAGCTATCGGTGACATAAAGGACGCCCTCATCATCGAAACACATGTGGATGGGCCTCTGCACCAGCGGCGGCGCGGCGACACACTTCAGGACATAGCCCTCGGGAATGGTAAAGGTATGCGGCGCGATCGTGACCTTTTCAGCACCGAGCCCGTGCAAACAGAGTAAGAAAGCCAAGCTGCTCAATAAGACGGAAAGAGAAAACCTCATGAGCAAAGTCTCGCAGAAAAAATCTCGTTAACGAGATCATTAGAGGGCTTTAAAATCGGCTTCCTGAAAATCTTCGACCTCAGGAATCCATCGATTCCCGACAAATTCGAGGTGCCTCGGATGATCGCCGTACCCTTGCAATGCCTCTTCGCTGTCGAAGTTCATCGAGATCCCAAAGGTATGGCTATTTTTCGGGCTGACCTGGCGGCGAATCCGAAAATCCATCACCCCAGGAAGGGAGGCCAGCGTGCCCGCTGCCGAAAGAAAATCTGCCTCGGCTTCAGAGCCTTCGGGATGTTTGAGACGAAAAGTCACAGTGTGTTCCATGACCAAGTCTTGATCAGACGGGAAATCAGCGCCAGTCCGAAACGACGATAACGGAAGTCCGTCCTTGTGGTAAAGATAGAATCTAGCCGCACGGTGCCTTCAAAGTCGCAGCGCAATCCGGAAGCGGAAGAAGGCCCTACGCGCTGGCGCCGGAATGGTGAGCGAGTAGGCCTTCGCTCCTCTGTTCGTGGCCGCATCAGCAGTTTCGACGAACGGTTGCGACAGAATTCCGCCCGGGGTCTTCATCAGAAAATAGAGGCGATCACCATAGAGACTCGGGAACTTGATCGCGAAGGTAACATTGCCTTCGCTATGGGAAATCTTCACTGGTGGTATTCCGAGGGGCATGGGCAGGGCACTCGGAACACTCGCGGGATTCCTCGAATGACTTCCTTCCAATGATTCCTGAAGATTGGAGAACCCATCTCCGTCCGCATCTCCAAAGGGGCTGGTATTGCCACCGAAGAAATAGAGTTCATGGGCATCGTCGATGGCATCGAGATTTTGATCCCTAATCGGTGGAGAAGGAAATGACGTGATCGTTGCCGAGATCACCTCGATCGCCGCACCAGTTCCGGCGGGAAGATTCGTCCGATCATCGAACGCGAGAATCTCAAGCTCGGATCCGACCGACAGGTCGAGAGCCTGAGGAAAGACGAAGGGACTTCCCTCGGCATCGTAAAGTCACAGCCCGGCACCACCTACCACCTCATCCAGAGGGGGCACCGTGCTGCTAAACGAAGTGGCTCCGACGACCGCAGTATAAGAATCACCGCCGCCTTTCCCCGCGAGGTCAAAGCACCCGTGCAATATGGCCCCCGCGTGCAAGCCACCGCCCTTTACCTCGGCG
>JBLIDI010000067.1:0-16701 GCA_047634075.1 Akkermansiaceae bacterium | reverse complement strand
AATGGCAAGGTCTACTTCGCCTGCATTCCCCATGTCTGGATGCTCGAGGACACTGATGGTGATCTCAAGGCCGACACCCGAAAATCCCTTCAGGAAGGTTACGGCATCAGCGTGAGCCTCAGTGGCCACGATCTTAACGGCTTCGCCTTCGGACCCGACGGACGCATCTACTTCACCATCGGCGACCGGGGCTACAATCTTAAAACAGCCGATGGTCGTCACCTTTACGACCAATACGCCGGAGCGATCTTCCGTATGGAGCCCGATGGCAGCGGTCTCGAAGTCGTCCACTCCGGTCTCCGCAATCCCAAAGAGATTGCCTTCGACCAATACGGCTCGGCCTTCTCGGTCGATAACAATGCCGACATGGGAGATAAAGCGCGCGTCGTTTATATGGTCGAAGGTGCCAACTCCGGCTGGAATCGCGGCAATCAAAACCTCCGTAACTTCCGCCATGCCATCGATATCAACCGCCGCCACGCCATCCCCTGGATGGTCGAGAGCGGCTGGGACCGCTACGGCACCAACCGCCCCAGGGCCTACCTCCCACCCGTTGGCCACATCAGCACCGGCCCCTCCGGCCTGACCTACAATCCCGGCACCGGACTTGCCGCAAAGTGGGACAACAATTTCTTCATCTGCGACTACCGCGGAGGCAAGAGCGGCGTCATCGCCTTTGAAATGGCCCCCTCCGGAGCATCCAGCTCCGTGGCCAAAGATGAAACCTTCATCCAGGGACTTCTCAATACCGACATGGAGTTCGGCTACGACGGCCGCGTTTACGTCAGCGACTTCACCGGCAGCTGGAACACCTACGACCTCGGCGCGATTTACGTTTTCGAAAATCCCGACGAACTCGCCAAGCCCGTCATCTCCGAAGTCCGTAAAACTTTCGCCAAAGGCTTCGACACCCTTTCTCCACAAGACCTCAGCAAGCTGCTCGAACACCCCGACCTCCGCGTTCGCCAAAGGGCACAATTCACCCTCGCGAAATCTCTTGAAAATGGCCCACTCCTCATCGCCGCGACGGCAAGGGATAAAACACTCTTCACCCGCCTCCACGGAGTCTGGGGCCTCGGCCAACTGGCTCGCCTTAAAAGGGATGCCCCGTCCGCCCAAGCTCTCGCCAGGCTGACCACTGACGCGAATTGGCGCATCCGTGGACAAGCTGCCCAAGCTCTCGGCGAGGCCCACCCCGCCGCCCATCGCAAAGCTCTCGCCGCTCTCCTGACCGACGAAAATCTCAACACCCGCATGCTCGCCGCGATCGCTCTCGGCAAAGCCGGAAACGCCGAAGACATCCCCGACTTGGTCTCGCTCTTGAAGGAGAACAACGACAGTGATCCCTACCTTCGACACGGTGCCGTCCACGCTCTTGAACTCATCGTCAAAGCGAACGGATCAGCGGATGCCATCCTGGCACTTCACGCCGATGAATCCGCCGCCGTTCGCCTCGGAGCAGTTCTCACTCTTCGGCGTCTGAAACACAAAGGAATCGCCGGGTTCCTCGCCGACTCAGAAGACGCCATCGTCATCGAGACCATCCAGGCCATCAACGACGCCTACATCGAAGGAGCCCGCCCTGCCCTCGCCGGACTCACCACTTGGCTCGGAAAATCCACTCCCATGATCGACTACCGAATCATCAATTCCATCTACCGGGCCGGAGGAACCGAGAACGTCCGACGCATCTTAGACATTGCCTCAGACGCAAACGCCTCTGGCAACGTCCGCATGGAAGCCCTCTTCGTGCTCCAACGTTGGGAGACTCCTCCCGCCGCCGATCCAACCACCGGCAAGAACCGTCCTCTCAACAATAAGCGTTCGCTGCAAGCCTATCGCCCGGAGATCGCCAGAACGCTCAACGCTCTTTTAGAAAATTCCACCGGCGACCTCCTCGCCGAGGTCATCAGCACCACTGAATCCTTCGGCCTCAAGATTGCCCCCGCGGTCCTTCTCTCTCACTTTACGAACCCACAAAACGCGGTCACCATCCGGCTCGCAGCGCTCGAAACCTTACGTAAGGAAAAGACCCCAGAGCTTCTGCAAGCCCTCGACAAAACTCTCAATGATCGCGATCGCGAAATCCGGGTCCGCAGCCTCGCCGCTCTCGCTGAAAAAGATCCCGCGGCCGCCATCGACCAAGCCCGCAAGATTCTCGCTTCAGATCAAATCTACGATCAACAACAAGCCTTTGCCATCCTCGCCACCATCACGCAGCGTGATGCCGCCGCGATTATCTTAACCAGTCTGCAAGACCTCAAGGCACAGCCACCCGGCCTTCAACTTGATCTCCTCGAAGCGGCGGCAAAGCGCACCGAGCCGGAAATTGTCAAAGCTCTCGCCGCTTACCATTCAAGCCTCGACCCCGGTAATCCCTTCGCGGCCTATGCGGTGACAATGTCCGGCGGCGACCTTAACCAAGGCCGGGCGCTCTTCTATAATCACGGTGCCGCGCAATGCACCCGTTGTCACAAAGGCCAAAGCAACCGCGAAAAAGGCGGCGTTGCCGGGCCCAACCTTCAAGACGTCGGCAGCCTGCACGATTCCGCATACCTCGTCGAATCACTCGTCAATCCCGGCGCTCAGATTGCCCCGGGTTACGGAACCGTTTCCCTCACCTTCAAGGACAAGTCCATCGTGGCCGGGACCTTGAGCAAGGAAGACCCAAAAGAGGTCACCATCACCGACCTCGTCAACGGCGAAAAAAAGACCTATTCACGCGCAGAGATCGCCGAAATGACCCGTCCCGTTTCCACCATGCCTGCCATGGCCGCCATCCTGACAAAAACCGAAGTTCGCGATCTTGTCGCCTACCTCGCCTCTTTGAAGGCCCCAAAGAGCAGGAAGAAATAACTTCGGCGAAGGAACGACTCCTAAATAAATAAGATCATCGCCGTTCCTAAGCAAGAATCCCCTTCACCACCTGCCCATCATCGGTGGGTCCGATCAGGCGTTGATCGAGACCTTGATAGGCGAAGCTGAAGCGGTGGGGATCGAGACCGAGGAGGTGAAGAATCGTCGCTTGCATGTCACGGATTCCGACTGGGTTTTCGCCAATATAATAGCCGATATCATCAGTCTGACCATACGCACCCGGCTTGATCCCGGCTCCCGCCATCCACATCGTAAAGGCGTGCGGATGGTGGTCACGGCCATAGAAGCCTGGTTTGAGGGTCGCGTTGACGTTGTTCTGCATCATGGGAGTGCGGCCGAATTCCCCGCCCCAAACGATGAGGGTTTCTTCAAAGAGACCACGTTGTTTCAAATCCTTAATGAGCCCCGCAACCGCGCGATCAATTTGCTGGCATTTAATGGGGAGGGTTTCGTCGATGGACTCGCCCGGTGACGATCCATGATGGTCCCACCCCCAATCGTAAAGCTGCACAAAGCGAACGCCGTTCTCAACAAGTCGCCTCGCAAGCACGCAGTTGTTGGCAAAGGTCGGATCGTCCCCTTTGTAAAGTCGGCGAGGATCAGCGGCGGTCTCAACATTGGAAACATGACCCGGTTTGGCTCCATACAAATCAAGAACATGTTGCGGCTCCTTGCTGATATCCATGACCTCTGGAACCGACATCTGCATGCGATAGGCCAGCTCATATTGCGAGATTCGCGAGAGCGTTTCAGGATCGCCGACGTGCTCGTGCTGAAACTCGTTAAGGTCCTTCAAAGCATCGAGTGTCTTGCGCCGGACCGCCCGACTCATTCCTTTTGGATCAGAAAGATAGAGAATGGGGTCTCCGCCATCAGTGCGACATTGCACGCCCTGATAAAGAGTCGGGAGAAAGCCCGATCCCCAGAGTGATTTCCCCGCACTCGGAGTCTTCCCACCCGAAGCGAGCACCACGAATCCGGGGAGATTTTTGTTCTCGGTCCCAAGCCCGTAATTCACCCACGAACCCATCGAGGGATACCCGAGAAGCGGATTACCAGTCTGGAGGAGAAGCTGCGCCGGGGAGTGATTAAATTGGTCGGTGTGCATCGAGCGAATGACGCAGACATCATCGATCACCGAGCTCAGCCCCGGCAACAAATCACTCACCCACTGCCCGCTTTGACCGCGTTGCTTATAGTCAAAGACGGGCCCCATCATCTTCGGGGTCCCTTTAATGAAAGCGAAACGTTTCCCTTTGAGATACTCCGCGGGACAATCCTTGCCGTGGAACTTGGCGAGAGCCGGCTTGTTTTCAAAAAGATCAATCTGGGAAGGCGAGCCCGCCATATGAAGATAGATGATCGACTTGGCCTTTGCTGGGATTTTCATCCCGGGCTGCTTTTCGGCAGCCAGAAGTTGATTGAGAGCCATTGCTCCAAATCCCATCCCGGCTTGGCCGAAAAAATGGCGACGCGTCTGGGCGCGGACTTTTTCGTGGTGAAGATTCATGGCTTGGTGAGGGTTTCGTCGAGGTTGAGGAGAACATTGGCAACCGCGACCATCGCGGCCTCGCCATCTGCGAGTCCCGCCGCGGCCAGAAGCTCCTTCGCGGCCGCAGGGTCGCTTTCATAGTGTCTCGTCATGGTCTCGTGAAGCTCGCTCAACCGAGCCAGTTCCTTGGCCGAAGGTGGCCGGATCAAAACCAGGCGAAAGCCGTGAGAAAGATCCGTCATGCGTTGTGCCAGCGCACCCGCTGTTTCTACGAAAACGGTATCATTCAGGGTCACGAGAGCTTGGAGCGGCGTATTCGTTCGCACCCGGCGAATCTGACAAACCTCACCCGAACCGGCATCAAAGGTTGTCATGGAAGGATAGGGACTAGTACGCTTGAGGTAGGTATAAACGCCGCGACGGTAACGATCGGGGCCGGTGGCATTCTTCCACTTGTCTCCGCTATAAGTGGACTTCCAAACTCCGCTCGGCTGAGGTGGCATCACCGAAGGTCCACCAATTTTTCGGGTCAAAAGACCGGACGCCACGAGAGCTTGATCGCGAACCATTTCAGCACTCAGGCGGAATCGCGGACCGCGTGAAAGCAAGCGATTACGGGGATCCGCAGCGAGCCGACCGGGCGTAATTTTTGAGCTCTGCTGGTAGGCCTTCGACATCACAATCGTTTTAAGAAGCTTTTTCAAGGACCATCCTTTCTCCCGATAATCGACCGCGAGCCAATCGAGTAATTCGGGATGCTCCGGGACCGCTCCCTGCATCCCAAAGTCCTCCTCGGTTTCAACAATCCCGACCCCAAAAAGACGCGCCCAAATTCGATTCACCATGACGCGACCGGCGAGCGGATTCTCCGGACTGGTCAACCAACGCGCCACGCCAAGTCGATTCGCCGACTCACCCTCGGGAAGCCCCGCAAACACCACCGGCAACCGGGCGGTCACTTCCTCACCCTGATCGAGGAAGTTGCCCCGCTGATGAATCTTGGTCACCCGTTGACGATTCGGAGCGAGTTCTCGCATGATGGGAGTCGTCGGGATCGCACCTCGAACTTGCTCCAGTTCTCTTCGTACTTCCGCTATTAATAATATCAAGGCCTCTTCAAAGCCCTCCGGCTTTAGCTTCAATTGCGTGGAAAGCATCTTCGCCTCCGACTCCAAGCTCCTGATTTTTTCACGCTGTTCACGAGTCGGCGTCGCCGCTACCGGGGCTCCGCGATCGGCATCCTCGGTCTGATTAAAGAACGCGTAGAAAGAATAATAATCTTCGATACTTAACGGGTCATACTTGTGAGTGTGACATTTTGCACACCCCATCGTAAGTCCCATCCAAACTTGCACCGTGGTGTCGACCCGATCCTTCACAGCCGCCACCCGAAATTCTTCATCATCCGTTCCTCCTTCGTCATTCTCCATCGTGTTGCGATGAAACGCGGTCGCCAAAATTTGTTCATTGGTGGCATTTGGCAAGAGATCACCTGCCAACTGCGCTACCGTAAACTGATCATAAGGCATATCCGCATTCAGGGCCTCAATGACCCAATCCCGATAGCGCCAAATGGCACGTGGGCGGTCCCTTTCATAGCCCTTGGTGTCGGCGTAGCGCGCTAGGTCGAGCCACATCCGAGCCCAGTGCTCACCAAAGTCTTTCGACGCCAGCAGACGATCGACCACGCGGCCAAGATCGCCCGTCGTCCGAAATTTCTCCGCGTCTTCGAGGGTGGGCGGCAAGCCCGTCAAATCGAGCGAGACCCTCCGGATCAGCGCGTAGCGGTCTCCTGGCTCAGAGAGTTCAAGGCCTTCTATCTTCAGGCGCTTCGAGATAAAATAGTCAATCGGGTGACCATCTTCCGGAACCTCCGCTTTCTTTGGAATTTCAAACGCCCAATGTTCATCATAGGGCGCACCGGCAGCGACCCACTTCTTGATCAGTTCCTTTTGCGCTCCGGTGAGTTGATGTCCCGAATCGGGGGGAGGCATGAGATCGTCCTTATCATCAGTTTCGATCCGGTAGATCAATTCAGGATCGTCTTTTGACCTCAGCGCCTTCTGCGCACCCTCAGCGGTATCGAGTCTCAGTTTTGCCTCCCGCGACTCCTCGTCTGGCCCATGGCAGGCAAGGCAATTCGCCGAGAGGATAGGCCGGATATCGCGATTGTAGTCGATATCAGCGCTCGCCCCCGCAAGGGAGAGGAAGAAACAAAGTGAGGTCTTGAATTTAGGAATCGTCATTCGGTCGCGGGACATCTTAACTGCTATGGCACGATCCCGAAAGAAAAAGGACGCAACTAAAAGAGCCCACTGGCTTCCCCGGGGAGGGGGAAGTGCCCGCTGCGCTCCTTCTTCCAAATCACCTCACCCCCGCGACGGATCTCAAAAATCCCCCCAGCCCCTCCAATCAAGGTCGCCTTCTGGCCGGTCGCCTTTTCAATCTCAGCCGACACACGGTCAGCTTCGGGTCGGTAGTTTCATTGTTGGCAATATTCAATTTCAAGAGGCATGGCGAAGCATCACCTCGATTTCACGACTCACCAATCAAAAATCAAAATGTCCTTACAAAAGGAATTTTTTTGACATTCCCTAAAAATGGACGCAATTCCTGTCGTCTGATTTACATGAAAACAACGGTGATCATCGGTGCAGGGGGAGTAGGAAATGTCGTGGCGCAAAAGTGTGCCCAGGACGCCGGTACCTTTGGCGAAATTTGGCTTGCGAGCCGCACCCTCGCCAAATGCGATACCATCGCCGCTGACATCAAGGCCGCCACCGGTGTCGAAATCAAAACCGCCCAGATCGACGCCGACAACGTCGAGGAAACGACCGCCTTCCTCCGCGAGATTGGGGCCAACTACCTCCTCAACATCGCCCTTCCCTACCAGGACCTGACGCTCATGGAGGCCTGCCTCGCCGCTGGCGTGCATTATCTCGACACCGCGAACTATGAATCGCCCGAGAACCCCCACTTCGAATACAAGCACCAGTGGGCCTTCCGCGAGCGCTTTGAGCAAGCCGGCCTTACTGCCATCCTCGGCTCCGGCTTCGACCCCGGAGTGACCAACGTCTTTTGTGCCTACGCTCTGAAGCACTTCTTCTCTGAAATCCGCACCGTTGATATCATTGATGCCAACGCCGGCGACCACGGACTCCCCTTCGCCACCAATTTTTCGCCCGAGATCAATATCCGCGAAATCACCGCCCCGGGCCGCTATTGGGAAAAAGGTGAATGGCAGGAAACGCCCGCGCTCTCGATCAGCACCGACTTCGACTTCCCCCACGACGAAATCGGCACCAAAAAAATCTACCTCCTCCACCACGAGGAAATGGAGAGCCTCGTCGAGAACCTCCCCGGCCTCGAGCGCATGCGCTTCTGGATGACCTTTTCCGACAACTACATCAACCACCTCACCGTGCTCGAAAACGTTGGCATGACCGCGATCGAGCCCATGACGATCGGTGGTGTGCAGATCTCACCCCTTCAGTTTCTCCAGAAAGTCCTCCCCGACCCGGCCTCTCTTGGCCCGCTCACCAAGGGCAAGACTTGCATCGGCTGCCTCATCACCGGAACCTCTAAAGAGACCGGCCAGGAGGAAAGTAAGTTCATCTATAATATTTCAGATCACCAGGAATGCTTTGCCGAAGTAAAGAGCCAGGCGATCAGCTACACCGCTGGAGTCCCCGCCATGATCGGGGCCCGACAACTCATCTCCGGAGCGTGGCTGCGTCCTGGAGTATGGAATTTGGAGCAGCTGGATCCTGATCCCTTCATGGACGACTTAAATGCCTGGGGCCTCCCATGGCATGTCCTTGAAGTTGATCAAGAATTGAGTCTGTAGGCGCAGTAAAGGTCTCCCGACCCACTCTGCGCCCCTCCCGAAACACCAAGACACCACCGGCCGCCTTGAGAGCCTGTGTCGTGCATTCCTGGTCCCCTCATCCCAATCCGGATGCCCGACCATCGATCCACTGCAGAAATCGTTTCTGCTTCTTGTTTCCCGAAACAGCCCCAATTCCAGATCTTAAAATGAATCCATCTTCTTCCGGCGCGCCGCGCCCCCTTGTCGTAAAAGCCCCAATTCCATCCTGCCGCAAAGGTGCCACCGCGATCCCGCAAATTGCGAAAGCGTTTCGCGAAAGCGGTTTCACGACGCCGTCCTACGTCCTCGATCAACGCGCCTTCCACCATAACGGCAGCATTCTCAAGCACGTTCAGGACAAAACCGGCGCTAAAATCCTCCTCGCCCAAAAGGCCTTCTCCTGCACCGCAATTTACCCCATTCTCCGCAACTACCTCGCCGGAACCACCGCGAGCGGACTCTTTGAAGCCCGCCTCGGTGCCCAAGATTTCGGTGGCGACGTCCACGTCTTCTCCCCCGCCTACAAGCCAGCCGAAATGGCCGAGCTCGTCCAAATCGCCGATCATATCGTCTTCAATTCCCTCACCCAGTGGAAACATTACCGTGAACAGGTCCTCTGCGCCGACCGCAAGATCTCCGCCGGCCTCCGCATCAACCCCGAATACGCTGAAGCCTGCGCCGAAATCTACAATCCCTGCGCCCCCGGCTCCCGCTTCGGCATCCTCGCCTCCCTCATGAACGATGATGACCTCGAAGGCATCGAGGGCCTCCACTTCCACACCCTCTGCGAACAGGGAGCAGACGCCCTCGAACGCACCCTTGCGCACGTCTTCGCCAAGTTCGACAAATACCTACGCAAGATGAAATGGCTCAACATGGGCGGCGGCCACCTCATCACCTCGGACCACTACGACGTCCCCCGGCTCATCCGCCTCATCAAGAAAACCCAGACCCGCTACCCCCAGCTCCAAATCTTCCTCGAGCCCGGTGAAGCCATCTCCTCCGGTGCTGGCGTCCTCATCGGAAGCGTCATCGACATCGTCGAAAACGGGATGCAAATCGCCGTCCTCGATGTCTCCGCCACCACCCACATGCCCGATATTTTAGAAATGCCCTACCGTCCGGACGTCGAAGGATCCGGCCAACCCGGCGAAAAAAAATACAGCTACCGCTTCGGGGGCCCCACCTGCCTCAGTGGAGACGTCATCGGCGACTATTCCTTCGACCGCGAGCTCCAAATTGGCGACCAGATCGTCTTCCACGACATGGCCCACTACACCATGGTCAAAAACACGACCTTCAACGGAGTCCCCCTCCCCTCCATCTCCATCATGCGTGACGGAGGCCCCGTCGAAATGGTCCGAGAATTCGACTACCAGGACTTCAAAAACCGCCTCGGCTAGACGCGGGCTCTCTGGGCTTGCGGACTCCAATCTCTGAGATTCGAGCCCATCTCCTTGGCCAACGGTCAAACTCATACCAACCCCGGGCAGCGCCCGGGGTTTTCGATCTCGCCTCCCCGTTCGCTGAAGGCGAGCCTCATTACTCATCCGCTTCTACGATCTCAACACCATGAATCTCCTCCCTCCCAACGCTGCTCCCTTCATTGGTTCATCATCGAACCAACTCCTCCCCGGCCACCCCGCCATCCTCGGTATCGGCTACGATGGCACCACCTCCTTCCGCCCCGGCACCCGCCGCGGACCCGATGGCCTCCGCTCCGTCAGCGACGCCGGGATCGAAACCTATTCCCCAGCTCTCGACCGCGATCTCGCAGACCTCACCTTCTCTGACCTCGGCAACCTCGACCTTCCCCACGGTGCTCCCGAACCGGTCATCGAAGCCGCCTACCAAGCCACCTGCGAAATCCTCGCGGCCAATGCCATCCCAGCCATCATCGGCGGCGAACATGCCATCTCCCCCGGCCCCATCCGCGCCGCTTTCGAAAAATACCCCGACCTCCTCGTCCTCCAATTCGACGCCCACGCCGACCTCCGCCACGAGTGGAATGGCTCGCCCAACTCCCACGCCTGCGCCATGCGCCGCACCCTCGATTTCCTCCCCCTCGACCGACTCCTCCAACTCGGCATCCGCTCCGGCACCCGCGAGGAGTTTCAGGAAATGCGCCGGCACAAACGCCTCGTCGCTCCCACCGCCGAAGCCCTCCGCTCCGCTCTCGCGCGCTTTGGCAATCCCCCCATCTACCTCACCTTCGATATCGACATCTTCGATCCCTCCCTCGTCCCCGGCACCGGCACCCCCGAAGCCGGCGGCATCGACTGGCCCACCTGCGAATCCCTTCTCAAGGTCCTCAAGGACCACACCCTCATCGCCTTCGACCTCGTCGAACTCGCCCCCACCCTCGATCCCACCGAAGTCTCCTCCTGCCTCGCCGCCAAGCTCCTCCGCGAACTCCTCCTCATCGTTTAAGGGCGTGTTCGCGCCAAAGTTCCTCGGCCCGCGAGCCCTCTCACAAATTTCAAAACCATTTGCTTCACCTCGCCACGACATCTAAGTTTCCATCAATGAAAATTTTCTTACTTTCTCTCCTCGCCTTTCTCGCGGTGAGTTGTGGTTCCAACACTCCGACCACCCGGATTGAAAAGAACCCTAAAATCTTCCGCGCGCTGAACATCTCCCAGCAATCCCTCGTCGAAGTGGGCAAGATTGAAAACGGCATGAGCCCCGCCGCCGTCTTTCTCGCCTGGGGATCGCCTGATCGCCAGTCCGAAGGCCAAGAGGACAAAAAACGCTACGAACAGTGGGTTTACAATAGCCTTTCACCCGTCGTAGTTCAGTCCGCCTGGGGTGGCTGGGGTGGCGGTGGCTGGGGTGGCGGTGGCTTTCGCCGCGGAGGACTCGCCGGACCAGGCTGGGGTCCCTGGGGTTGGAATCAAGGCATCGGGACTGACGTCGCTTTCGTGCCAACCCCGTCGTCGTGGGTCAAGTTCATCGACGGTCGCGTTGAAAGCTGGCAGCAGGGACGCAAACACTAAACGCGGGCCCTAAAGCTCGCCTCGTTGCTCTTTCTCAAGCTCGATCCGGTCTTCTCGGTTTCGGGCCTTAATGCGGCTATTCCGCTTCCCCCAGCGCTCGACGATCATCTGACGCTTTTTACGACGGAAGTTGAGTTCCTCAATTTCTTCGTCGAGTCGCAAATAGCCCTCATAGCGCGCGCCATCCAACGCGCCTGCCTTGACCGCCGCCTCGATGGCACAGCCCTTGTCGCCCTGGTGCTTGCAGTCGCGAAACTTGCATTGCCGCGTCAGGTCCTCCACATCCGAAAAACTATCTCGGAGAGTGTCCTCATCCGTCCACATCTGGACCTCGCGAATCCCCGGATTGTCGACCAACATTCCGCCGTCGTCCAGGACCACCAACTCCCGTGCGACGGTAGTGTGACGTCCCTTACCTGTCACTTCATTGACCTCACCGGTCCACAACCATTCCTCGCCAAGGAGCTGATTCACAAGGGTTGACTTCCCGACCCCGCTCGAGCCCACCATTGTCAAGGTGACGCCGGGATCGAGAAATGACGTCAAGATCTCAAGCCCCTCGTGGCGTGTCGCACTCGTCACAAAAACCGAGGCCTCGGGCGCCAGCTCCTGAATCTCCGCCCGCGCCTTCTCGTTCACTTCCGCCTCAAAAAGATCCGACTTATTGACCAGCACCACTGGTTTCGCCCCGCTCTTTTGCACGATCGTAAAATACCGTTCCATCCTCCGCAGATTAAAATCCGCCCCCGCATCGGTCACCACCACCACGATATCGACATTCGCCGCCATGACCTGTTCCTGACTGCTCTTCCCCGGGGCCTTGCGCGAGAAACAAGTCTTGCGCGGCAACCTCGCACGGATGATGTGCTCGTCATCTTCCCCGCCCAGCTCAATCGCGACCCAGTCACCCACCGCAGGCAAATCGGCATCACAAGTCGCCCCGTGCCACACTTTCCCGCCCACCACGCAGTCGACCTCCTCGCCGTCATCCAGTAAAGCCGAGAAATTAATCTTGGTTTCCCGAATGAGTCGTCCGGGCACCCAAGTCTCCTTCGCGACCAGCTCATACGCCGTCTCAAAGAAGTCATTCCATCCCAGATCGCTCAATGTCATCGGACTGAAGTTCAAACCGGAATCGCTCGAAGAAAAAGTTTCATTTTCATGACCTCGCATTCACTGCTACTTTTTTGCCGTGGGATACAACGATCGCGAATACATGCAGCCCGGCTACGGCAGCCGTCCGTCAGGGATACCCGGCCCCTTCGAAGGGGCCCCGGTGACAAAGTGGCTTCTCATCATCAATGCCGGAATTCTTTTTCTCCAGGTCCTCATGACCGATCCCGGTAATCGCCTTTTCATGGAAGATGTGGGCGCATTTAGCATTCAAAAAGGAATCTACGAATTCCAGATTTGGAGATTTGTGACCTTCCAATTTCTCCACGCGGGCTTCGGCCACCTCATTGCCAATTGCCTCGGACTCTTCTTCTTTGGCCCGCACATCGAGCGCTGGATGACCAGCCGCGCCTACCTCACCTTTTACCTCCTCTGCGGCATCGCCGGAGCCCTCTTCTACGCCCTGCTCTTCTTCCTGCCCGGTTTTCTTGATGGTTACTTGCCGGCAATCCCAATGGTCGGAGCCTCCGCCGGCCTCTTTGGAATCCTCGCGGCCTTCTACTTCATCGCACCCGATGCCCGCGTCCTCCTCTTCTTCATCATCCCCCTCCAAATGAGGACTCTCGCGGTGGGCTACTTCATTATCGAAGCCCTCAGCGTCATCTTTAACTGGCATAATGCCGGGGGCAGCGCCGGACACCTCGGTGGAGCCCTCTTCGGCCTCGCCGTCTTAAAACTCCCTCCCCTCAAAGCCTTCGTCGTGCGCCTCTCCCAAATCGGTGGGAATCAGGGGCCAGGGAAACGCGCGCGCGATGCAAAGATCGTCAGCGAAACCTCCCGCTCCCCGCTCGAGCTCACCAAAGAAGTTGATCGCATTCTCGATAAAATCAGCGAACAAGGGATCCAGTCCCTCACCACGAAGGAAAAAGAAACTCTCAACAAAGCGCGCCGCGACAAATGACCGACGATGAAATGATCAACAACAAGGAGGCCGGACGCCAAATCGAACGTCTTCGCGCCATCATGCATCGCCTCCGCGCGCCCGATGGCTGCCCTTGGGACGCTGAACAAACTCACGAATCCATCGTCTCCAATCTCATCGAGGAAACTTACGAAACCGTCGCCGCAATCCGCTCCGGTGATCAAGAAAACCTGCAAGAGGAACTCGGCGACCTCCTTCTCCAAGTCGTCTTCCACGCCGAACTCGCCCAGGAAGACAACCGTTTCGACCTCGATGACATCGCCCGCGGCATCAGCGACAAACTCGTCCACCGCCACCCCCACGTCTATGGTGACGCCCATGTCGGCAGCACCGATGGCGTCCTCGCCCAGTGGGAGAACATCAAGCGAGCCGAAAAAGGCCACGAGGAAAAACCCTACCTTCACGGCGTCGGCACCGGTCTGCCCGCCCTCCTCAAAGCCGCCAAGCTCCAGAAAAAAGCCAGTAAAGTCGGCTTCGACTGGCCGAGCACCGCAGGCATTGCCAGTAAAATCGATGAAGAACTCGCCGAGGTCCGCGAAGAACTCGCCAAGCATCAACCCGGCCAGCCCGCCTCACGCGAGCTTCAGGCTGAAATTGGCGACCTCCTCTTCATCGTCACCAACCTTGCCCGCAAACTCGGGGTCGATCCCGAAGTGGCCCTTGAGGGAACCAACGACAAGTTCCTCCACCGCTTCGATCAGATCGAGAAAGGCTTGAAGAAAGACGGCATTCCTTGGGAAGACGCCACCCTCGAGCAAATGGACATCTTCTGGAACGCCGCCAAATAGGTCCCGCCTTTTCTTGTCCCTCTCGGCTGAAGGCTCAAATTCATACCAGCCCGGTGCAACGCGCTGGGTAACTCCCCATCAACTAAGGTTCGCTGAAGGCGAACGTCATAAGACCGACCAAACCATGCCCTCCGATAAAAAAGCCCTCATCGTCATCGGCGACGCCGCCGAAACCCTCGATACCCTCTACCCTTTCTACCGCCTCCAGGAAGCCGGAATTCAACCCATCGTGATCGCGCCCGAAAAACGCACCTACCAGATGGTCATGCACGAAGTCCGCCCTGGCTGGACCATCACCAAGGAATGGGAAGGCTACCAACTCAAAGCCGACCTCGCCTTCGCCGAAGTCAACCCCGAGGACTACCTTGGCATCTTCTTTTCCGGCGGCCGCGCCCCCGAATACATCCGCGAAGACCCCGACCTCATTCGCCTCACCCAGTGGTTCTTCGACCAGAACAAACCCATTGCCTCAGTTTGCCACGGCGTCGAAATCCCCGCCCGCGCCGACCGCGTCAAAGGACGTCGCATGGCCACCGTCCCCAAGTGCCAATTCGATCTCGAAATCTGCGGCGGCATCTACGTCAACGAACCCTGCGTCATCGATGGCAACCTCGTCTCCGGCCGCACCTTCCACGACAACGGCCACTTCATCGGGCCCTGGATCAAAATGCTCGAAGAAAGTTCCAATCACTAAGATGATTCCAAAAAGCGTCGGGAAAAGTGGGCGACACGATCATCCAGGGCACGATCGCCACCTCGGAACTCGATTGAAACGAAGAAACCCCGACCAAAATTTCACCCCACCTTCCCACCCTTTCCGTTGCCATTCCCACGCTTCGACAAAGGCCAAAGTGATACCGGCCCCACACAGCGCATGGGGTCTCCCAAAACCTCCCATTCGTTGACTGAAGGCCGATGTCATGAGGGGCCAGGTCCATGGCCTCTTCCAAAAAATAGGCCCGATCGGGGTCAACCAGCGAGCTTACTCCAAACGATCATCGTCGTTCTAAGAGCCAGCACGCAGGCCACCACAAAGCCCACCGAACAAATTCCCAAGATCCAACGCGGAACCTTCCGTTCTCCGGTGAGATCCTTCCTCGTTCCGAGATAGAGCAAGGCGCCCGCCAGCATCGGAAGACCCAACACCGTGAGCGCTTGCGCAAAGGTAATCAACCCCACGGTCTCAGAAGCTCCCGAAAGCGACAAGGCCGCCACCAGCATTCCGATCAGCAAAGCAAGGCAGGTCAATCGCCGCGGCATCGCGTCCGACAAACGCCACCCTTTACCCAGACTATCTGACAAAATAGTACCCCCAATCACGGCGTTCACCAAAAAGGAACTCAAGGCACCCGCCATAATCCCCAGACTGAAAATCACCTTCGCGCTCTTTCCGAACAAGGGTTCCAATTGTCGAGCCACGTCGCCCACACTCTTCAACTCCACCGTCGCGAGCCTGCCATGAAAAGTCAGCACGGAAGTGATAAGGATGAACGAAGTCACTCCTCCCAAAACACAAATTCCAAAAATCGAATCGCGCAATCCTTCTTTCCAGTCCGATAATTTCCATCCCTTCTCGCGGACCAAATACCCTTGGTAAAAGGCTCCGCCAATCGAGAAGGTCGTGCCAATCATTCCCAACAGCGGAATCAAATCCCGCTTCCCCTCCTTCACCTCTCCGCCCACTCTTGGGGAACCGATTGAACCATACAGGACCACGATGAAGTTGCAGGTGAATGCCAGAATCATGACCATCACCAAAACTTTCATGAGCCTCTCGATCTGTGAGTAGAGACTGCGAATACGAAAGAGGCAGAAAACAACGAAAAGATTGATCACCAACAACACTCCAAGCTTCGGCCCAAATCGGGTCAAAAGTGTGCCCTCGCCGACATCTTCAAAGAGTGGCTCCAAGCCCGCGATGATTGCCAGGTTGTTGCTCGATTGAAACAAGGCCACCACCAAAAATAAAACTATCCCGACAAACAAGGAAGCGCCGCGCCCAAGACGAGCCGCCAGTTCCTCGCAAAGACTCCGCTCGTAGCTCACCCCAAGGCGCGCTGCGAGAGCGACCATGCCGATCATCAGAAAAGTCGACAGAGCGAGGACAAACCAAGCCGGAAACCCAAAATCAGCTCCTACTTTTGAGCTCGTCAAAATACTCCCCGGTCCCAGGACCACGGCGGCAATGATAACGGTCGGGCCAATCTTCCCGGTTAGCTTTTTTAATCGTGCTATCATCCTACTTCTCCAATCACGGTTCGTGGGTTCTCAACAATCACCTTCCGAATCTCCTCCGCGCTGAATCCCAATTCACGCGAAAGATTTTCGGCAATTCGGGGCATCGTCACCGTCGATCCAATCAAGTGACTCCCGTCCGGCGCCCGTGCCACCAAATCCGATCCGATCCTCACCTCCCGTCCGAGAAAGCGATAGTCACCCGGACCCATGCGGGCCGCCGCGATGGCATCCGTCACCATGACAAGCTTGTCGGTGCCGACAAGATCGAGATAGTTGCGTAAGGTCGCGAACGGCACATGAGCGCCATCCGGGATAAAGCTGATCCAGAGCTCTTCACGAAGACTCAG
>JBLIDI010000066.1:0-16935 GCA_047634075.1 Akkermansiaceae bacterium | reverse complement strand
CAAAGGAAAGGTGAAAAGTGTGCGCGTTTCAGGAGATAAGAAAAACCTCTACCTCATTTTTGAAGGCGAAAGTCACGAGTTCTTTGGCAGTGGGACTATCGATAAACTGAAGAAAGATGAAGTGACCGAGGAGACCCTCAAGGACCTAATCGGGAAGACCATTAAGTTGAAGGGGAAACTGGCCTTCAAGAAGCAGGACGAGAAGGACCGCATTTTCATTAATTTCGATGATAAAGAGGACTACGAAGTCGTCGAGTGAAGGGCTGCTTTGATAAAAGGGGCCGTGAGGGATTTTTTGGATCGGGAGACTTCCTCTGGCGTGCCTTGCGCAATAATGGTCCCGCCATTGGGACCGGCTTCGGGACCGAGGTCGATGAGGTAGTCTGCTTCGGCGGCGAGATCCATATGGTGTTCAATCACGATGACGGTGTGGCCTTCGTCCACGAGTCGGTGAAGAACTTCGGTAAGGCGGGCGACATCTTGTTGGTGCAGACCAATGGTGGGTTCTTCGATAAGGTAGAGGTTGGTGTTGACCGGTCCAACGTCGGTGATTCGCGGTCGCCCCTTTGTGAGTTGGGTCACAAGTTTGAGGCGCTGTGCTTCGCCGCCTGAGACGGTTGGTGAGGGTTGCCCGAGCGTGAGATAGCCGAGCCCGGTTTCGGCCAGGAGTTGGAGCGGTTTTTGCAGCTTGGGGTGAGCGGTGAAGAAGGCGGCGGCAGTCTTGATGTTGAGATTGAGGACGTCACCGATGGTGAGGCCGTTGTAGCGGATATCGAGGGTGGCGGCATTGTAGCGATCACCCATGCACGCTTCGCAATCGATCCAGGTGGTCGGGAGGAAGTCCATCTCAAGCTTGATCCGGCCATTGCCTTTGCACTCCGGGCATTGGCCCTCCTTGTTGTTAAAGGAGAAGCGGGAGGCGGTGTAGCCGCGCATGCGCGCTTCCGGGAGTTGGGCAAAAAGGGCGCGGATAGTGTCGAAGAGTTTGACGTAGGTGGCGGGGCAGGAGCGCGAGGTTTTTCCGATAGGTGATTGATCAACCTCGTAGCGGTATTTGAAAACATCGAAGCCTTTCGCTGATTTGTAGTTGGCACTCGGAGTCTCGCTGGCGGCGTCGGAAATACACCTTCTCATGAGAGACGATTTTCCGGATCCGGACACTCCGGTTAGAACAGTGAGTCGGGCGAGAGGGATCTCGACGTCGAGATTTTTCAAGTTGTTGGCGGTGCATCCCTTGAGTTGGAGCCAGTGCTTTTTGGCTTTGAGAATCTTACGGCGTTCGCCACGCGAAGGATGAACGAGGGGATTCTTGAGGGCTTGGATTGTCGGGGATTTGGCGCTTCCAGCTTTCTTGGTGGGCTTGCCACTGAAGACAATTTCCCCGCCTTCGATTCCTGCTCCGGGGCCGAGATCGATGAGGTGGGTCGCGGCTCTGATGGTGTCTTCGTCGTGCTCTACCAGGAGGAGAGAGTTTCCTTTCGCTTTTAGGGCTTGAAGGGTGCCGAGGAGGGCGGTGTTATCGCGTGGATGAAGGCCGATGGTCGGCTCGTCGAGGATGTAAAGGACACCTTGGAGGTTGGAGCCCAGTTGTGCGGCGAGGCGGATCCGCTGGGACTCACCTCCGGAGAGGGTCGTGGCCGAGCGGTCGAGTTGAAGGTAGCCAAGGCCGACGTGATCGAGGAACTCAAGACGCTGGATAATCTCGGGAAGGATGTCACGGGAGATGGCAAGATCGCGCCCGGTGAATTTGAAGGCTTGGATGGCATCGCGTGCGTCTTGAACGCTCCGTGAGGTGAGGTCAGGGAGAGATTGCCCGGCGAGTAAGACGTGTCGGGAAGTTTCGCGGAGCCGTGCGCCATGGCAGTCGGGACAAGGACGAAGTTCATCTGGGTCCGCTTTGGCGGCGAGCTTCTCTTCATGGATCTCGGCTTCGGCTTCGGAGTTAAAGCCTTTGATGTCGAATCGATTTGAAGTGATGTGGCCGTATCCGCGACAGGTTTTGCACCAGCCACGGGGGGAGTTAAAGGAGAAGTGATGGGGGTCGAGTTCTTCGAAAGATTCGCCGGTGACCGGGGAGACACGGGCGGTCGAGAAGGTGTGGAGATCGCCTTTGAGAGTGAGGACACGGAAGGTGCCTTTGCCATATTGGAGGGCGGTCGCGAGGTGGTCGTTGATGTCCTTCTCGTTCTTGGAAACGGTCGCGACGACAAAGTCGATGTCGTGTGCTTTGTGGCGGGCGAGGGGTTGGAAGTCGGCGGTTTCGATGAGCTGCCCGTCGATGAACATTTCCGCAAATCCGGCCTTCTCGGCGGCGGCCGCAAATTCCTTGTGGAAGCCTTTGCGGGCTTTCAGGACGGGGGAGAGGAGGCGGAGTGATTTGTGCTTTTTGAGGAGGGTGCCGAGCTGTTCGCCGATCGCTTCGGGGGTTTGTGAGATGACAGGGAGTCCGGATTGGGGGCAGTGTTGAACTCCCACTTTGGCGTAGAGAAGGCGCAGGAAGTGGTAAATTTCAGTGACGGTGCCGACGGTTGATTTCCCACCTCCGCGGGAAATGCGCTGCTCAATCGCGACGGTGGGGGGAAGGCCGGTGATGAGGTCGAGGTCGGGCTTTTCAAGTTGGCTCGCGAACTGGCGGGCATAAGGAGACATCGAGTCGAGGAAGCGCCGCTGGCCCTCGGCAAAAATAACATCGAAGGCCAGAGTGGACTTGCCAGAGCCGGAGAGACCTGACACAACAACGAACTCATTATGGGGAATATTGACGTCGATGTTTTTGAGATTGTGGTGGCGGAGTCCGTGGATTGAGATTTGCTTGGCGACTTTGGTTGAAGTGGCTTTGGGCTTTTTAAAAGGGACGTTTACGCCATTTGAGGCGATGGCTACAGCGGTGTGGGTTTTCTTTTTAGCGAGTTGTTTGGGGGTGCCTTCGAAGACGATTTTTCCGCCGTGCAGACCGGCTTCGGGGCCGATCTCGATGACGTGGTCAGCGTTCTTGATGACATCGCTTTGATGCTCAATCACGAGGAGCGAGTATCCGATATCGACGAGACGATGGAAGACGGTGAGGAGTTTCTCAATGTCGATGAAGTGGAGTCCGGTGGTGGGTTCGTCGAGGATGAGGAGAGAATTGACGCTTCCGGTGGTTGAGGTGAGAAGTTGGCAAAGTTTGAGACGTTGGGCTTCGCCCCCTGAAAGGGTGTTGAGTGGTTGCCCGAGGCGGAGGTAGCCAAGGCCGGTCTCAACAAGCGGTTGGAGGACTCGACGAGTCTTGGTGAGGAGAAGGTTTTCGCGATTGGATTGGCCCTCAATGTCCTCAAGAAAAGTAATGGCTTCCGAGGCGGTGAGCTTGAGCAGATCGACAACTGATTTTCCGTGGTATCGATAGGCTTCGGCGGCGCGGGTGAAGCGGGTGCCGTTACACTCGGGACACGTGAGGTAGAGATCGGAGAGGAATTGCATTTCGACCTTTTCAAAGCCATTTCCGGCGCAGCGCTGGCAGCGTCCGGGGCCGGAGTTGAAGGAGAAGTAACCAGGAGTGAGTTCATTCACTCGCGCCGCGGGGGTGAGTGCAAGGAGTTGGCGGAGATGTTCAAAGGCCCCGAGGAGAACAGCGGGGGTGGACCGTGGAGTGCGTGAAAGAGGGGACTGGTCAATGAGTTGAACGCCGTTGAGTTCCTCGATACCGGAGATTTCCGCGGGTGCGGGTTCCTCGTTGATGCTGATGCCGAAGTGGCGGGCGAGGTTATTGTAAATGATGGGATGCGCGAGAGTGGACTTGCCGGATCCGGAGACGCCGGTCAGGCAGGCGAAGACTCCGAGCGGGAGATCGAGGGAAAGCTTTTTGATGTTGTGGGCGGAGGCGCGGCGGATTTCCAAGACCGTCTTTGCTTTACGGAGCTTTTTGGGGAGGGGGATTTTTTTTTGGCCCCTTAGATAAGGGAGGGTTTGGGACTCCTGAAACGTCGCACGGCGAGCATCGAAGGTTGAAGCCTGAATGTCTCCCTGGAAGGTGATGGACCCGCCGTGCTCGCCGGCCAGCGGCCCCATGTCGATGAGGTGATCGGCTTGGCGCATGACGGCTTCATCGTGTTCAACGACGACGAGGGTGTTTCCCTTGTCGCGGAGATCATGCATGACCTTGGTGAGGCGCTCGATGTCCCGATGGTGGAGCCCGACGGTGGGTTCATCGAGGACGAAAAGGGTCTGGGTAAGGGCTGATCCAAGGCAGGTGGTGAGGTTGACACGTGCGATTTCTCCCCCGGAAAGAGTGCGGGCAGGGCGGTCGAGAGTGAGATATCCGAGTCCGACCTGGGTGAGGTAGTGGAGGCGTGAGGTGATCTCGGTGAGGACAAGTTGGGTCGTTTTGTCGAGGGGGGCATGGGAGGTCGCGACGCCTTCGAAAAAGAAAAGGAGTTGATCGAGCGGGATGTGCCAGAGTTCGGGGAGGGTCTTACCCAGGATCTTGAAGTGGAGGGCATCGGGCTGGAGGCGGGTTCCCTGACAGTCTGAGCATTCGGTGTAGGCGCGGTAGCGGGAGAGGAAGACGCGGACGTGCATCTTGTAGGCCTTGGTTTCGATCCAGTCGAAGAATCCCTGGATGCCATACCATCGACCTTCCTGCGAGAGGGCTTCGGATTGTTCGAGGGAAGAAAGGGGTGACTTATTACTGCGTTCGCCGTATTTGACCCAGCGATGTTGGTCTGGGGTGAGTTCGTTCCACGGGGTGTTGGGGTTAATGCCGACTGCGTTGCAGTTGCGGATGAGGTCTCGTTGGCAGTTTTCTCCCCGTTCTCCCTGGAAGGGTTTCACGGCACCATCGCGGAGAGAAAGGAGGTGGTTGGGGACGGCTTTTTCGAGATCGATTCCGATGACCCGCCCAAAGCCCCGGCAGTTGTTACAGGCACCGAGAGGAGAGTTGAAGGAGAAGAGGGAGGAGGTGGGTTTGATCAGAGGGGCCCAGCTGGTGGTAAACTCTGAAGTGGCGACATTAAGATCCGAGCCTTGGACAAAGGCGCGTCCTTTCCCAAGGGTGAGGGCTTGTTCGAAAGCTTCGGTGAGGCGGGATTTGTGACGAGGCCCGACTTTGAGTCGGTCCTGGATGATCCAGATTTCGGGGGGGAGAGAACGGAGGTCGGACTTTTGGTCGGTGCGCTGGACCTCGCCGTCAAGGAAGATGCGGAGGTAGCCTTGGGAATTGAGGAAGGGGAAGAGTTCTTCCGGGGTGGTGTCTGACGGGACCGGGATAGGGAAGAGGACCATGATGGAGTCGTCCTGATGGTGATCCTGAACCCAAGCGAGGATGGAGCCGGGAGTGTCTGGGCGGACTTCCTCGCCGGTGGTGGGATGGTATCCTTTGGCGAGGTGGGGGTAGAGCAGCTTAAGGTAATCGTTCACCTCGGTGAGGGTCCCGACAGTGGACCGCGTGGTGCGGATGGTGTTTTTTTGCTCGATCGCGATGGCCGGGGGAATTCCTTCGATGCGGTCGACCTCGGGCTTGTCCATGCGGTCGAAAAACTGCCGGACGTAGGGTGAAAAGGTCTCCACATAGCGCCGCTGCCCTTCGGCGTAGAGGGTATGAAATGCGAGTGAAGACTTCCCTGAACCGGAGGGACCGGTAATGACGGTCAGCTTGCCATAGGGAATATCGAGATCGAGATTCTTAAGGTTGTGCTGACGGGCTCCTCGTATACGGATGGAGTTTTGGGGAGATGGGGAGTCAGCTTTCTTCGGCACGCGCGAGATTAGCGCGGGAGAAGGAGGGCGCAAGCAGGCTCACGAAATTTTAGGAGCGTTTACTCTTCGTCTTTTTCGTCTTCTTCTTCTTCCGCAGGCTCTTCTGGAAGAGGAACCTTTTTGTTGTCCATGATCTGGTCGAAGCGGTCGTCGTTGTCCTCGGTGACGGTGTTTTCCAGGACGAACATTTTCCCTTTCGCTGTTTCACCCTTTTTGAGGACCGCCTTAGAGGTATTAAGAAGGGTATCGAGATACTCCTCTTTGGCCTTTTGGTAGTCCGTTTCGTATTCCTCTTTGAGGGCTTTGGCCTCCTCTCGGGCGTCTTCCAGATCACGCTGCATCTTACCAGGGGCTCCCGCTGGGAGGTTGTCGGGGAGTTCGTTCTTATCGAGATATTTTTGTATTTCCGCGACGAAGCCCGCCTTCATGGGTGCTGGAAGTCTCTCCATGTCATCAATGGCGGCGATGGTATCCTTGAGGAAACCCTGAACAACTTTATCATATTCTCGGCGGAATTTGCGATAGTCGCGCCCATGGCGATTGCGGATTTTGTCTCTGATCTCTTCAAGTGCCGCAAGGAGTTTATCATCTCCGATGTCGAGGGCAGAGGCCTTGGGCATGTTACGGAGGGCTGGAACCGACCATTCAATGAGGAAATGGGTTGTCTTGTTTCCGTTGGGACCTTCGTCGTTGGCCCCGAGCTTGCCTTTTTCGCTTTTAATCGCCAGGCAGGGTTCGTTTTCGTCGAAGTTATCGGGCTGTCCTTCGAGCCAGGTGATGTAGGTGAAGGCCTCCCCGGTGACATATTTCCAGATTTCAGGGAAGGCCTTGTCGCGCTGGCCTCCAAGCCAGCAACTGGCGTTGTCGTCGAGGGTGTCCTTGAGGGTCAGGGCGATGAAGGCGGCTTCTTTGTCGTTTGACGGGACCGCAAGGTGTCCTCCAGCGTTCGAAGCGATCGTCGAAGCGTCCTCCCAAGAGAGGGTACGTTTCAGAAGGAGAAATCGTGATCCTCCGACATTGTAAGTGCCGGCCGGGAAGATCGGAGTGCGCTTGTTGTTGAGTGCTTCCCCGGTCTTGGCGAGTTGCGCATCGATGGAAGCTGGTGCAGTGCCGTCGAGACACCATTCCAAGAGGAAGGGAAATCTCTGAAATCGGTGGTGATCTTCAACGTTCGGAGACTTCGGCGAAATGGCGGCAAAGTCTTCTCCGTTCGCATTTTCGCTGCTGCGATTGTCGGGAGATCCAGCGAGCCAAATCGCTTGGGCGACTGGTGATCCGTTCGTCCAATACCATTTGCTTTCAAAACCGGAGTCGGAGGCGCCAAGCCAAACCGGAGAGGGGTTTTTGAAGTTTTCATGGAACCATTTTAAGTCTTCCGAGGTCGTGAGAATGGCAAGGTGGGCACCATGGTTTCGCGCGAAGTTATTCGCGTCATCCCATGTCATATTTTGATCGACGAGGAAATGGGCGGTTTTTTCACGCTTTACGGTTTTAAGAGGGAATTCCGAGCGATCCCCTTCGCGGAGTGTTTCGGCAAGCCGATTGAGCGACTGGGTGGGAGTTTCCTTCGGTTTTTGAGGTTTCTCTTCGCTAGGTTTGGGCTCGTTGGGTGTGTCCTTTTGAGCCATGGGGTCCTTTTCCGGACGTTTTTTTTGGTCGGAACGATCCTGTTCCTTGCCGGGCTTTTTGTTGGGCTCCTTTTTAGGCTCTGCTTCTTCGTCCGGGTTTTCGACCTGAGGTGCCTCTGGATTATCACGAAGGAGGTAATATGCGGCGGCGCCTCCTCCTAAGATGAGCATGAAAAAGATCAGGAATGCGAGTCCTCCCGATTTTTGCTGACTGCTGGCCAGCGCCGGTTGAGGGTTTAAGGGAGAACGTCCGGAGACGCTGGTTGCGGTGGCAAACTTGGGGCCGGAAAGTTTTGGGATGAGATTGTCGAGATCATCGGCAAGCTGATCCACGTCTGCGTAGCGGAGTTTGGGGTCAGCATGAGTCGCTTTCTTGAGGATGGTATCGATTCTGGGATCGATACCGGTTGTCATGCCGTGACTGTGGGGTTCCGGGTGACGACCACAGAGGAGTTCGTAGAGTAAGGCCCCAACGGAGAAGATGTCGGAGCGAGCGTCAACGTCGGCCCCTTCCTGGAAGATTTCGGGTGCGGTATATCCCGGGGTTCCAAAGATGACTCCTTCTTCGCGGGCCCGGTCAACGGGCTGGGCGAGTCCAAAGTCGCCGACTTTTGGTTTGGCATCGGCATCGAGGAGGATATTAGCAGGCTTGATATCCCGGTGAATAATACCGCCGCGGTGGGCATGGGCGAGGCCGCGTGAAATGGTGGAAACCATATCCAGAGCGACCATAGGATCAATCGCTTTATTATGGGCCGAATAGTAGAGGGCCTTGCCATGCACGAACTCCATGACGATATAGAGCATCCCCTCAATATCACCAAAGTCGTAGACGGAGATTAGATTTGGGTGATTCAGGCGGGCCATGGCCTTCGCCTCGGCTTCGAAAGATGCTCGGAATTGAGGGTCGTCTCCAAACTCGCGCGGTAGAATCTTAATCGCGACAGAGCGGTCGAGGGATTTTTGGCGAGCCTTGTAGACAGCTCCCATTCCGCCTTGAGCAATAAAGGCTTCGAGTTCGTAGGCTGGAAAGAGTGGCGTAAGCTCTTCAAGGGAGGGAGCGATGAAATCGGTGGAATTCGACGGTTCTTCGGCCATGGTGCGTGCGTTAGGGAAAGAGGGATGAAACGTTGATAGCGTAGTGGAAAAGCTCCTTGAAGTAAACTCCCCCTTCACCAAACAGCGGTGGAACCGGGGACATTAGTGCAAATTTTGAGTTTAGCCCAAAAGAAGTTCGGCAATTTGCACGGCGTTTAGGGCGGCCCCCTTTTTGACTTGATCTCCGACGACCCAAAGTGCGAGGGCATTTGGGAGGACTTGGTCCTTGCGAATACGGCCGATCTCGCAGTCATCGCGGCCGGTTGTACCGAGGGGAACGGGATAGACGGCCTGCTCTGGGTCATCCACCAATTTGATCCCGGGCTTGCCGGCGAAGGCCGCGCGCGCTTCTTCGACGGACGGGTCGCGCTCGAAAATGGCGGTGATTGAGATCGCGTGGGAGCGCATTACGGGCACTCTGACGCAAGTGCAAGTGACCTTGAGGTCGGGCAGATTGAGGATTTTCCGTCCCTCATGGAGCATTTTCTGCTCTTCCTTGGTGTATCCCCCCTCCTGGAAGATATCAACGTGGGGGATGACGTTGTGAGCAATTTGGTGAGGGTAGACGCTTTTCTTGATTTGAGAGCCTGAGGCGATCGCTTTGATCTGGTTCTCGAGTTCAGCGATCCCCTGTGCGCCGCTCCCTGAAACTGCTTGGTAAGTGGAAGCAATGATTCCCTTGAGCCCGAAGGCTTGGTGGAGAGGGGCCAGACCCATGAGCGTGATGATGGTGGAGCAATTGGGGTTGGCGATGATGTTACGAGGCGTATTTCTGGCTTCTTCGCCATTGATTTCAGGGACGATGAGTGGAACCTCCGGATCCATGCGGAAGGCAGAGGAATTATCGATAACAAGGCAACCTGCCGCGGCGGCGATTGGCCCGAACTCCTCTGAAATCCCTCCACCTGCGGAGAAAAGGGCGATGTCGATCCCGGTAAACGAGTCAGCGGTCAGTTCTTTGATGATGATATCTTCACCGCGGAATGGGAGGGATTTCCCGGCGGAGCGGGCTGAGGCGAGCAGGGTGAGTTTCGAGAGGGGAAAGTTCCGTTCTTCGAGACAAACGAGCATTTCGCGCCCGACCGCCCCGGTGGCGCCAACGATGGCAAGATGTCGCTTATTTTGCATTACGGGGTGGACCTTATCCAGCTTAATGGCTGATGCAATGCCAGTTTTAGAGAAGGGGAGGAATGAGGAAAGATCGGAAAAGTTAGAAAAGATCACTTAACCACTTGCATGGTAAACTGAGTTTACTATTCTATGGCCAACTTGGAACGGGGAGTGCTTGTCATTCACCGAACCTGATTACCGAAAAACCCCTCCGGTTCTTCGGGATAAAGAACAAAACCAAAAAAAAAATTACAATGAAATTTGCTACCGTCCTCGGTCTTATCGCAGCACTTGCCGGCTTCTCTCTCACTTCTTGCGGAAGTGCTCCACCTGAAGCTCCAGCACCTCCCACAATGATCGAGGTTCCTACCAAGTAGTCTCGACTACCGAACAAAAAGTTTGAGCCGGAGTCGGTCCATCCGTGACTGCTCCGGTTCTCCATTTCACGACACAATCACATACCGTATCCCATGAAACTCATCAAAGTTATCTCCCTTGCTGCCTTCGCAGTGGGTTCTTTTGGTCTCAGCTCCTGCGGGTGCTGCACCGGAGAAGCGCCCGTTCCTCCCCTCCGCCCTCTTCCTGTATTCAAAGAAATTCCTACTCAGGAAATGCCTGCTCAGGAAATCCCGGTCACCTACGAGAAGTAATTTACGGACGATCCAATTTTCAAAGAGAGTCATGGCAGATGCCGTGGCTCTTTTTTTGCGGGCGGTCCGAAAGGAAACTCACGCCAGGATTGGTTTGATAATGTCGCCGTGGACGTCCGTGAGTCGATAGTGGCGCCCTTGGAATTTATAAGTCAGCTTCTCGTGGTCGAGGCCGAGTAGGTGGAGAAGGGTGGCTTGGAAGTCGTGAACGTGGACGGGATCCTTGACCGCATTGAAGCCGATATCGTCTGACTCTCCGTAAGTGATGCCGGGTTTGATACCGCCGCCAGCCATCCAAATCGTGAAAGCGTAGGGGTGGTGGTCGCGACCCCACTTGGGTCGATTGTCGATGTTCCCCTGGAGGAAAGGAGTGCGGCCAAATTCACCGCCCCAGATGACGAGGGTTTCATCGAGAAGCCCGCGCTGCTTGAGATCCTGAACGAGGGCGGCCGATGGTTGATCGGTGTCCCGGCACTGGTTGTAGAGTTCCGTGGTCAGGGAATTATGCTGATCCCAACCGGCATGCATCAGTTGGATGTAGCGGGTGCCCCGTTCGAGTAGGCGGCGTGCGAGGAGACAATTCCGCGCAAAGGATCCCGGTTCGTGGACTTGGGGACCGTAGAGATCGAGAGTCGCTTTCGACTCGCCCGAGATGTCGGCAAGTTCGGGGACACTGGTCTGCATGCGGTAGGCCATTTCGTATTGGGCGATCCGGGTTTGAATCTCGGGATCACCGACCGCGGCATACTTGCTCTCGTTCAGCGCTGCGATGCCATCAAGCATCTGGCGGCGGAGTGCGGGGCTTACCCCAGCGGGATTGTTAAGGTAAAGAACAGGGCTGCTTCCGGCGCGGAGTTTTACCCCTTGGTGGTGTGTGGGTAGGAAGCCTGAGGACCAATAGGAGTCGTAGAAGATTTGGCCACAACTGGTGTCCTTGGTCACCGAGGTCATAACGACGAAGGTTGGGAGGTTTTCATTCATGGAGCCAAGTCCGTAGGAAAGCCATGACCCAAGGGTGGGACGGGAGGGAAGTTGAAATCCGGAGAGGAAAAAATTGATGGCAGGAGCGTGATTAACCTGCTCGGTGTGCATGCTCTTCACGAAGCACAGATCGTCGGCCATCTTGGCGGTGTGTGGCATCAGGGCGCTGATGGTGGCGCCGGATTGGCCGTGTTTCTGGAAGGGTTCAATCGGAGCAAGAAGGCGGCGCTTGTCAGCTGCGGCAGACATGGTGGAGAAGCGCTTTCCTTCCATGTAGGAGTCAGGAACGGGTTCGCCATGCATTTTGGCGAGCTGGGGTTTGTTGTCGAAAAGCTCGAGATGACTGGGAGCGCCGTTTTGGAAGAGATAGACGACTCTTTTTGCTTTTGGGGCAATCTTCTTGGCTGCTTCCAGAATGACATCTTCGGATGCCGGGGCATTTGAGGAAAGGAGATGCGCAAGTGCCGGAATGCCGAGACCAGTGGCGGCTTTGCCAAAGAAGTGGCGGCGGTTAGATCGAAATTGGGATTCGAGAAGCGGGTTCATGGGCTATTCCTTACTCAGGGCTTCGTCGGTGTTTAGAAGGGAAAGGATGGTCGAGGTGAGAGCTGCCTGGGTGACTTTAGCGATCTCTTCCGAGACGGGAAGCTCTCCGATTGACAAGAGTGGATCGATGTCATCGGGGTGAGCCTTATAGTGCGTCAGGGAGTTTTGGTAGATCATCTTGATGATGCGTGATTCTTCCGCGGTGGGTTCGCGGGAAGTGATCAGTTGGAATGCCGTTTTGGTGGGATCGTCGGGGTGAGCTTTGTGCGTTCGGTAGGCGATTGCGCGGGCTCCTTCGACGTGGAGTGGATCATTGAGCGTAGCGAGGGCATGGAGTGGCGAGTTGGTGCGGTAGACTCCGACCTCGCAGCCTTCGCGTTTGGCATTATCAAAGACCATCGGAGGGGCCGAGATCCTCCTCCAGAAGGTATAGATGCTTCGACGGCGAAGCTTCGCGCCCGTGTCGGGGAGGTAGTGTTTTTTGCCTCCGCCAAAGGTGACCTCGGCCCAAAGTCCCTTGGGTTGCCATGGTTTCACGGGCTCGCCACCGATCTCGTGAATCAAGCGGCCGGAAAGCGCGAGGGCTTGATCGCGGATCATCCACGAAGGGAGGCGGTATCGGGGAGCACGGGCGAGAAAGCGGTTCTTGGGATCCCGTGCGAGTTCGCGCGAATTGACCTTGGAGGATTGTTGATAGACCTGGCTGGTGACGATCGTCTTAATCAGTTTTTTAAAATCCCAGCCGGAATCCATGAAGTCGGCGGCGAGCCAGTTGAGGAGATCCGGGTGGATGGGGATCTCGGATTGGACGCCGAGATCTTCGGGCGACTTGATGAGCCCGAGCCCGAAAAGGTTCTGCCAGATCCGGTTAACGGTGACACGGGAGGTGAGAGGATGTTCACGGGAGACGAGCCATTGCGCGAGATCGAGGCGGTCGGGGGATTCTTGCTCGGCCAGTGGTGGCAGGATGCCGGGTGTCGCCGCCGTGACTTCATCGCCAGGCGTCTGATAGGATCCGACCGCGAGGACGAAGGTCTTCCTCTTCTCGGCGCGCTCTGCCATGATCATGACCTTAGGGGCCGCCTTCTGGAGATTGGTCATTTGCTTCTCAAGTGCCCTCATTTCAACGGTGAGCTTTTGGTAGCCAGAATCGGTCTTGAGGTGCTCAGCGATGACGCGTTCCTTTTGTTGGGGGGTCCGTTGTTCGGCGGGGATGGCTAGGAGTTGCGCCAGGTCCTGGGCTTCGCCCTTTAGGGATGGCGCCGCTCCCTTGGAGGTGGAGACCTTGAAGCGTCCGAGGAAGTGTTTTTTGTGGGGTGAGTTGTGGCGCAGAACGATTTCGACCTGATCTCCTGCGACTGAATCCAAAGGGGGCTCAAAATGGAAGACGGCCGCGTGATCCCGATCGACGGTATTTGCGTTCATGATGGCCCAGCCGGTGGTTGGATCCTGATCAAGAGTGCCTGAAATCTTGTAGAGGCCTTGTTCGAAGGTTGCGATGGGCCTTGTGAGGGTGAGTTGCTTTTTAGGCTCTCCCTTCCGAATGAGGGAGACCTCAAATCCGGTGAGGACAAAGTTCCCACTCTCGGAACGTGAAATGCCTCCTTTTGTCATACTCGGGTCTCGAAGAGCATCTAACCGGATCGCGGTGATGGGACCATTTGGCAGAGGGGCGATGAGTTCAAGGGTCGCTTTGTCGGGATTGCTCCCGGAAGTCAGGAGGGATTGATCGGGGAGGACTTGGAGCTTAAGAAGTGGGTCGCTTGCTTGCCTCGAGGCCGTGGTGAGGGCGGTCCATTGGGATGAAGTTTTACGATTCTCTTCTTCCCAGACGATGCGCTCGGAGGCGAGCGCCGTGGCGCGCTTATCGCGGTCTTCAACCGTCTTTGCGAGGCGGGATCTCAGTTTTCGTTCCTCTGTGATTTGCGACTCTGTCGGGGCCGCGAGAACGGGTTTTGTTTGTGGGTCACCTCCGGCTCCGTTAACGGGGGTTTGGTTAAAAAAGGCGGTGAGAGAGTAGTAGTTCTTTTGGCTGAGGGGATCGTATTTGTGATCGTGGCAGCGGCAGCAATTAAAGGTCAGCCCCATCCAAACGGTGCCGACGGTTTCGGCCATGTCGAAGACGTAGTTGACGCGGTTCTCCTCGGGGATGGAGCCGCCCTCTCCATTGATGGCGTGATTACGGAGAAAGCCGGTGGCGAGCTTCTGTTCGTGAGTGGCATCGGGAAGAAGGTCCCCTGCGATCTGCCAAACGGTAAAGTCGTCATAACGAATGTTCCGGTTGATCGCATTAATAACCCAATCCCGCCAAGGCCACATCGTGCGCTCGGAGTCACCCTGAAAACCATTGGTGTCGGCGTAGCGGGCGGCGTCGAGCCAGGGCCACGCAAAGCGCTCTCCAAAGGCGGGGTCTGCCAGGAAGCTCTCGACAAGCTTTTCCCAGGCATCTGGGGATTGATCGTTGCGGAAGTTTTCCACTTCTGCGGGAGTTGCTGGGAGGCCGCGGAGGTCGAAGGAGAGCCGGCGGACGAGGGTGGGCTTGTCGGCTTCGGGAGAGAGGGTGAGATCGAGGGACTTCAACTTCTTGAGAACGAGAGCATCAATCGGATGAGGAGCAAGATCAGGGACCTTTGGTTTTTCAACCGGGATGAAGGTCCAATGTTCCTGGTATCGTGCTCCTTCCTTGATCCATTGGTAAATCAGTTTTTTCTCCTGATCGTCGAGAGTGAGAAGATGGTCGGGTGGCGGCATCACCTCATCCGGGTCGGTCGAGGTAATACGCTTCCAGATCAGCGATTTTTCAGGCTCACCGGGAATGAGGCCTGCTCCGGATTTGCGATCTGCAAAGGCTCCTGCGGCGGTATCCAGGCGAAAGTCGGCCTCCCTCGCGCTGGCATCAAAACCGTGACAGGTGAAGCAATGATCCGAGAGGATGGGGCGGATATGGGAGTTGAAACCGATGGTCACGGCTCCGGCGACGACCGCCGAGAGGAAAAAGAAGGATGACAGGAGCTTGAACATCGTTAATGGGAATCTAATCGGATTTCTGGATAAGAAAAGCAGTGTGAAATCTTTCCGACTCCTGACAAGGGCCGCGTGAAAATCCCCGCTTCCCTTACGGCCAAAAAATGGACGAGGGAGAGCAGGGATGAGTTTGAGGGAGGTGTTCCTAGTTTTCGCGCACCACCCGGAAGAACCGGTCCGTTGTCACGGGAGAACCGAGATAAGTCGTGGTGGCTTCGTCGCCGCTAAGATTGTCGATCACGGTGGTCCAGGTGGCCTGATCGAGACTCGTGGCAGACTCGATCAGATAGGAGGATCCTTGAACTGATTGCCAAGTGATTTCGATATCGCCAAAGGTCGGGTCATAGGCGAAGGCGATCACTGCGGGAGTGATCGGCGGTGCGGCGCTGCCAATACGTATGTAGTCGATTTCCACAGTGCGGCCGCCGACGTTGCCGGGATCGACACGAAGGGTATCAAGATCGCCAACGATGACGTCGGCAAAGCTGATCTGGTAGGTGTGGAAAAGTCCGTCGTTGGCAATCTGATCGCCAAGGATGGTCGTTTGACGCACCGGGGCTGGACCGCCAGTGTCATCGGCCCAGAAAAATTGAACCCCGTCAAGATCACTCTGTTTGAGTCTGATCTCAAGGATCGTTCCGAGAGAGAGATCGATGAAGCCGTTTCGGTTCATGATGGGATCAGCTTCGGTGGCATTGAAGGTCAGGATGCCTTCGGCAGATGTTCCGTTTGAATGGATAAAGGCCCAGCCATCGAACTCGCCATCGACGTTCCACTCGCCGAGGCTGACGAAGCTGGAAAGCGGGGCATTATCCCGCCCAAGAAAGACCGGATTGGTGCGAGTGCGAATGGAGAGAATGAATGTCGAATCCGGGGCGGCAGGATACCCGGCCGTGACGGTGTAGTCGGTCGCGGGAGTAATTTCATCAGGAATGCCGATGATCTCGCCAGTGCTGGTGTTGAAAAACAGTCCACCCGGGAGAGCCGGGCTAATACTGTATGAGGTGGGCGCCCCTCCGAGGAGAACCGGTCCATTGGCATCGATTTCAACGCCAATTCGGTAAATTGAATCGCTGGATCCGTAGCGGATGATCCCGGGATTGACGGTGGATAGGGTGAGGTCAAAATTAGCGGTGATGCCTTCACCAAAGTCCGCAGTGACGGCGTAGTTTGACTCTGCGGTCACCACCGAAGGCGTTCCCGAAATGGTTCCGGTCGAGGGAGCGAGAGTGAGTCCTGTGGGGAGGTCGGGATTGACCGAGAAGGTCAGAGGGGTTCCGAAGGCGACCAAGGCAAGGTTGTCCGTGATTGGGTCGTTAATGAGGTAGCTTGCCCGCGCCATGCTGTAGCCGGTGATCGCGGGTGCGGGAAATTCGCCGGCATCGTTGGGGTCGGTGCCCGCCGCGACTTCATCGCCGTCGAGATAGGTGTCGTTGTCCGTGTCGTTGCTCGTCGGGTCGGTGCCGGTATCGTAAGCATTTGCAAACACTCCAGTGCCACTTTCAACGATGTCGGCGAGGCCATCGTTATCACCATCGGGTGCGATCAAACCGTAGCGGATTGAGTCGACCTCAATGCCAACGGCGGTGGGCAGGTCCGCCGAGGGATCGAGTCGGAGCGCCGACAGATTTCCTGCGAGAAGGTGGCCAATCGCGAACTGGACAACATGAAACTGACCGTCGTTTGGAAAAAGGCCGTCTGGCAGCGAGATCCGGCGATCGCCGGCGAAGCCGGCACGATCATCTGCCCAGAAAAGGTCGATACGAGAGCGGTCTCCGGGATCGCGACGAAGTCGAACTTCGATGAGGTCGGCGTTCTCAATGGAAGGCTCGAAAGTTAAGGTGTTGTTCTGAAGCTGTGAGTCTCCACTGCTTGTCAAGCCGGTGAGAATTCCGCCGCCGACCGAGATGGGTGAAATATTGTTTCCGGTCCAGCCTTCAAATTCGCCATTGATATTGAATTCAGCGAGCGGGGTAAAAAGGTTGATGTTTTTAGCCGGATCGACCGAGGGTGTGAAGTTCTCAATCCCAAGGCGGACGTAGTCGAATTCAAGGGCCACATTTGATAAGACGGAGGCATCAAGGCGTAGGCCCCGGAACTCGGTGTTTACGTTTTCGAGAATGAATTGATAGATGTGCGGAAGGCCATCGGTGGGGATTTCGGCG